>CAMLSD010000079.1 GCA_946482595.1 uncultured Comamonadaceae bacterium | reverse complement strand
CCTCGGCGACCCAGTCGGCGATGTAGTGGCCGGCGTTGATGCTGTTGTCGAAGCTCGAGTGCTGGACCCCGCCTTCACGCTGCGTGAAGATCTTGAGCTCGCGCCGCGGGCTGTTGACCAGCTGCTCGTAGGTGCGGTGCGCCCACTTGAGCGGGATCTGCGAGTCCTGCTCGCCATGGGTGACCAGGAAGGGCACACGGATGCGCTCGACCACACCATCCAGGTGCACGTTCTCGGCGATGCGCATGAAGTCGTCGATGTCGCGGGCACCCCACACCCAGCACACATGGGCCCAGTAGTGCGGCACGGGCAGGCTGCCTTCGCGCTCGAGCCGGCGCTTTTGCACATCGCGCCAGTCGTGGTTGGCCCCCCAGCACACCCCGGCGGCAAAACGCGGCTCGAAGGCCACCGCCCGCGGGCAGTAGTAGCCGCCCAGCGACACGCCCTCGCAGCCGATGCGCTTCGGGTCGACGTCGTCGCGCGTCTCGAGCCAGTCCACCACGGGGCTGGCCCAGTGTTCGGTATCGTGGCGGGCGGTCAGACCCTGCAGCCGCAGTGCCTCGCCCGTGCCGGGCTGGTCGACGATCAGCGACGACACACCACGACGCGCCAGCCAGGCGGGCAGCCCGACGAGGTATTTCATCTCCTTGGTGGAGTCCAGCCCGTTGAGCTGGACCAGGATCGGCGCACGTTCACCGGGCTTCAGCCCTTCGGCGGGAAAGTACAGCGCCGACAGGTGGGTGCCGGCGTAGGGAATCTCCACGCGCTGCACCGGATCGCCCAGCAGGCGCGAGCCCTCGAGGAACAGTTCGAGCGAGCGGCGGTAGATGGGCATCCGCCCGGGGGCGTTGTGGGCCTGCAGCCGCTCGGCGGTGGACAGGTAGGCGCCGGCTCGCCGGAGCTTTTCACCGGCCGACAGCCATCGGCCGCGGCCGCGATCCTCCTCGGCCAGGTCGCACAGCTTGTCGGCCATGTGCACCCAGGTTTCGCGAAAAGCCTGGGTGCCGGCGGCGTCGGGTGCCTTGGCCGCCTCCTGCAGCGGGGCGCACATCTCCTCGATCTCGCCGATGCGCGCACCCATCTCGATGGCCAGGTCGACCGACAGGTTCCAGACGTAGTTGGTGGGAAAGTACTTGAACATGGGCTTGTCCTTGAATCACTTGCGCACGGCACGCGGGCCGATGCCCAGCGTGCCGAAGAACATGGCGGTGGCGTCGTCGGAGAAGTCCGGCACGAAGCGGAAGGCCACGATGCGTCCGTCACGCACCCGCACGATGTCGCGGCCCACGATGCGCTGCGCACCGGTCTTTTCGTACAGCGGGCTGCGCACCTCGAGCTCGGCGGTGAGGGTGTCGGCCTCGACCGTGCGGCGGCGCTCGGTCATGCGGGCCTGGGGCTTGAGCACCGTGGTCTCGATGTAGTGCGCCAGGCAGCTCGGGTTGTCCATCTGCGCCGTGCAGCCGACAAAGTCCGAGCGTTCGACGTCCGGGCTGATCAGCGCACGCACGGCGTTCATGTCGCGGGCATGGACGGCGGCGACGTAGCGGTCGAACACCTCGCCCGCAGACGGGGGTGGTGGTGATGAGGTGCTCGCGCAGGCCACGCACAAGGCCGCGAGTGCGGGGGTGAAGCTTCTTGGGTTCATGGTGAGTCCCGTGTGATGTTGTCGTGCATGTCGGAGATCGAACGCAAAAGCGGCATGGGCCTGGCGAGGGGCCTCACGCACGCTGCGGCCGGGCCGCCAGCCCTTGCGACGCCGCAGTGGCTTGTGAGCGCCCCCAGGGCCGGGCTGCGCCCAGCCCGCCCCCCGCGGGGGTCAAGGAAACTTGGGACGGCCCGGCGTTTCCTTGTGAGCACCCCCAGGGCCGGGCTGCGCCCAGCCCGCCCCCCACGGGGGTCAAGGAAACTTGGGACGGCCCGGCGTTTCCTTGTGAGCGGTGTGGTTTGAGAAGAAAGTGCGCCAGTGCCGGCAGCAGCACCAGGGCGCCCAGCATGTTCCACAGGAACATGAACGCCAGCAGCAGCCCCATGTCAGCCTGGAACTTGATCGGGCTGGCCACCCAGGTGATCACCCCGATGGCCAGCGTGACGCCGGTGAGCATCACCACCTTGCCGGTGAACAGCAGCGCGCGGTAGTAGGCCTGCGACAGCGAACGGCCGGCGCGCAGTTCCGCCAGGGTCACCGACAGGATGTACAGCGCATAGTCCACGCCGATGCCCACCCCGAGGGCGATCACCGGCAGCGTCGCCACCTTGACCCCCATGCCCAGCGCCACCATCAGGGCTTCGGCCATCATCGAGGTCACCATCAGCGGCAGCACGGCCACCACCACCGCCCGCCAGGAGCGGAAGGTCAGGAAACACAGCAGCGCCACCGCGGCATACACGAGCACCAGCATCTGGCGCCAGGCGTCCTTGACCACGATGTTGGTCGCCGCATCGATGCCGGCCGATCCAGCGGCCAGCAGGAAGCGGCTGTTGGCGCTGTTGTTGGCCCGGGCGAAGGCCTCGATGTGATCGACCACCCGGGTCAGCGTGTCGGCCTTGTGGTCACGCAGGTAGACGTACAGCGTCAGCAGCGAACAGGCGTCGTTGTAGAGGCCGCGCGGTGCACCGGCGGTGACGGTGTTGAGCATGTCCTGGTTGGGCAGGAACTCCTGCCACTTGGGATTGCCCTCGTTCAGGCCCGACAGCACACGCCGGTTCAGCAGCGCCAGCGTGTTGGTGCCTTCGACACCGTCGAGCTGGCGCAGCTGCCACTCCAGCGCATCGACCTTGTTCAGGGCTTCGTAGTTGGCACACTGGCCGGCCGGTGTTTCCACCATCACCGCGAGCACGTCACTGGAGGCGCCAAAGGCCGTGTTCATGAAGGCCACGTCGCGGTTGTAGCGGCTGTCGGGACGCAGCTCGGGTGCACCCGGGTCGAGGTCGCCGATCTGCAGCCGGGTGCTGGCAGCCAGGCCCCCCAGCCCCATGACCAGACCGGCCACCACGGCCACGCCCGCCCAGCGCCGCTGCGTGAAGCGGTCGAGGAAGGCCCACAGTGCATGCCGGCCCGCGGCGGTGTCGTCGGCGCGTTCGGAACGCAGGCTGCGCTCGGCGGCACGCGCGCTGACGCCGGTGTAGCTCAGCAGCACCGGCAGCAGGATCAGGTTGGTGAAGATCAGCACCGCCACCCCGATCGAGGCCGAGATCGCCAGCTCGCGGATCACCGCGATGTCGATCACCAGCAGCACCGCAAAACCCACCGCATCGGCCAGCAGCGCGGTCAGACCGGCCATGAAGAGGCGGCGGAAGGTGAATCGCGCGGCCACCAGCTTGTGCATGCCCCGGCCCACGTCCTGCATGATGCCGTTCATCTTCTGGGCACCATGGCTCATGCCGATGGCAAACACCAGGAAGGGCACCAGGATCGAATAGGGATCGAGCTCGTAGCCCAGCAGCGGCAGCAGGCCCAGCTGCCAGACCACCGCCACCAGCGAGGCCAGCACCACCAGCAGGGTCGAACGGATGCAGCGTGTGTACCAGCCCACCATCGCGGCGGCGATCACCACGGCAATGGCAAAGAACATCAGCACCGAGCGCACGCCGTCGATGAGGTCGCCGACGATCTTGGCAAAGCCGGTGATGTGCAGGCGCACGCCTTCGGCTTCGTACTTCGTGCGCAGCGCTTCCAGCGCCGTCGAGAACTCGCCGTAGTCGATCGCCTTGCCGTCGCTGGTGCGGCTGAGCAGGGGCACGAAGATCACGCTGGCGCGGGCGTCGCGCGCCACCAGCTGCCCGCTGTCGCCGGAGCGGGCGACGTTGGCTGCCAGCTGCTGCAGGCTGGCGGGTGAACCGTCGTATCCGTCAGGGATCACCGGCCCGCCTTCGAGCCCGTCTTCGGTCACGCCCACCCAGCGGGTGCTGGGTGTCCACAGCGAACGCATGCCGCCGCGGTCGACGCCCGGCAGCAGGAAGACCTCGTCGCTCAGGCGCTTCAAGGTGTCCAGATAGCGCGCGTCGTAGATGCTGCCTTCGGGCCGCGACACCGCAATGCGCACGGCGTTGCCCAGGCCGCGCAGTTCGCTCTGGTACTTCAGGTAGTTCTGGATGTAAGCATGCTGCGCCGGGATCGTCTTCTCGAAGCTCGCGTTGATGCGGATGCCCAGTGCCTGCCAACCGAGCAGCGCGGTCACCAGCGCGCACAGCAGCACCACCATCAGGCGATGATTGAACAGGGCACGCTCGACGAACGAGCCTGACCGGGGATCGAGCTGCTGCAATGACGGCAGCGCCGACGTGTCCGAGGATGCGGGACGTGCGGGTTTCATCGGGCGGCTCCGTCAACGGTGTCGATGAGGCGTGCCCCGGCCAGGCCCAGCACCAGCAGGCGACCTGATGGCAGCGGGAGCACACCGGACAGGGGCGGCAAGGCCGTGCGGCTGACCGGCACGAGCCGCTCGCCCTGGCGCTGCAGCACGTGGCCGGCCTGGTTGACGAGCAGCAAGCCTCCGTCGGCCGTGGCGCTCATCGCAGTGATCGAGGCCGGCATCGGGGCCTTGAGGGGGGTCCAGTTCGCACCGGCGTCAGCGCTGCGCCAGACGTTGCCGCGCAACCCGGCCAGCACCCATTCGCCCGACGGCAGCACCTCGGCCGCAAACCAGCTTCCCCGATACGGCGACACCAGGGCCTTGAAGCTCGCGCCATCGTCGTCGGAGCGCAGCAGCAGGCCTTGTTCACCAGCGACCAGCAAGGTGTGGCCCTGCTGTCGCAGCGCATACAGATGCAGTCCGCCCGGGTTGGGCAGGCGTGCCATCCAGGGCTGCCAGCTCTGGCCGCCGTCCTGGGTGTGCAGGGCCACGCCGTAGGCGCCCACCACCAGCCAGCGTTGCGGCCCCTGGACCAGCACGTCCAGCAGCGGTTTGTCGGGGCCGTCGGCCACCAGCCGCTCGGCCTCACGCCGCTGCACCGGGTCGCCCGAGGCCTGTGCCGCTGCCAGCGCCAGTTGCGCCAGGCGGGTGCCGTCGAGCCGCACCTGCCACGACGCACCACCGTCCGAGGTCGCCAGCACCGTGCCGGCATGACCGATGGCCACGCCGTGACGTTCGTCGGCAAAGCGCACCTGGGTCAGCGTCACGCTGACCGGGCACGGCACCTGGCGCCAGCGGCTGCCCTGGTCATCGCTGAGGGCGATCACGCCACGCTCGCCCACGGCGACCAGCCGCGCCCCGGCCCGGGCGACGGCCAGCAGCACCGTGCGAGCCGGATCACGAACCTGCACGGCCGGGCGCTGCCAGGCGTCGGTCACCGGCGCGGCGGCCCAGGCTGCGCCTGGCCCAACACTCAACGCCAGGGCCAGGGCCAGTCCGGCGCCGGCGCCGGCGCGAAGCGGCACAGCACGGGTTGAGGATGGCCTTGCCCCGAACAGGCAGTGCCGCGACACGACGAAGCTCATGATCGACTCTTGGACGAAGTACGGGACAGCGGTGCGGCGGTGCTCAGCGCACACCCTCGCCGGCCATCGCCTCCGGCGTGAAGAACGAGTCCGGGCGACGCGGAACGATGCGGTAGTGCGTGGCCTTCTCGTTCAGGAGACTGCTGACGTACCAGGCCCCCGAGATCAGGTCGTTGAAGCCCCACTGCTGCGGTGCCGCCGTGGCAGGCAGGTCGGGCATCACCACCGGGTGCGACCAGTTGGTGCGCCACAGCTGGCCGTTGGCGTCCCAGCGGTCACCCAGCACCGCCGACCAGGTGTCCTCGTCCAGGTAGTAGCGGCTCTTGGGTGCCTGGTGGCGCTGCCCGGCCTTGACGGTGGCCTCGATCACCCAGACGCGATGCAGCTCCCATCGCATGTGGTCCGGGTTCAGGTGGTGGGCCATCAGCACGTCGCTGTCCTTGGTCGGCACGTGCAGGCGATTGGCGTTGTACGGGATGTACATCTCGCGCTTGCCGACGATCTTCCAGTCGAAGCGGTCCTGGCGGCCGCCGAACACGTCGACTTCGTCGAAGGTGGCCACACCGGCCGTGGCCGGGGTGGGTGTGTCGCAGCAGCTGTTGGGCAGCTTGCGCACACGGCGCTGACCGGTGAGGTACACCCAGGTGGCCGTCTTGTCGTGGTCCAGGTGTTCGCGGCCGGTGATCGCCTCGCCGGCACGCACCGGCGGGCCCGCATTCACCAGCCGGATCATCCAGTAGGTGCCGTTGAACTTGTCTGCCTGGCCCTGCGCGTAGTACGGCATCTGCCAGTCGCCAGAGCCGTCCACGGTCAGCACACGCTGGCCGGTCGCCGTGCCCAGGTAGCCGCGTGCCTCCTGCTGCCAGGCCTCACCGCGCCAGCGCAGCACGTGGTTGGCGATGGCCTCTTCGCCGGTCTTGGGGATCGGGAAGGGAATGCCGCCATAGGCCCCCGTGACCACACCACCTTCGATGCGCGCCGTCGTGGCATTGCGCAAGGTGTTGTCGTATACCCACTGCGGCGCTGCGGCCGTGCGATGGGTCTTGTACACATCCACACGGAAGGTCTGCGGATACTTCTTCAGCAGGGCCTGGGTGCCGTCGGTCAGCTTGTCGGCATGTTGCGCCATGTTCTGCGCGGTGATCGAGAACAGCGGCTTCTCGCCGGCAAACGGGTCACCCCGTCGCCCGCCGTTCTTGAACCCGGGGATCGGTGTGGTGTAGCCGCCGGTCCAGGCCGGGATGGTGCCGTCCTTGTTGCCGGCGCGCTCGGCGCCCAGCGGCGTGAGCTCCGACTTGAGCCGGGCCGCCTCTTCGGGCGTCACGGCTGCGAACGAAGCGCCGGCCAGGGCCGCCAGGGCAAGGGCGAGCGACAGCGAGGGGATCTGGAAAGAGTTCGACATGTGGGTCTCCGATGGCATGGGTCAGAACGTGGTGCGCAGGGACAGCGACAGGAAGTCGCGGTCCTTCAGGGCCTGCCGGAACTGGGCGTTGCTTGCGTTGTCCAGCGTCGACCCTTCGCGGCCCAGGAAGCGCACGTACGCGAGATTGGCGTTCCACGTGCCCAGGTACACCGCCCCCAGGCCCAGGGTGAAGTCGCCGCCCTGGTCGGGCCCGAAGGCCGGGCCCACCGCCGACGACTTGCCCCACGTGTAGCCCAGCCCGACGCTGGGGGTGAGGTCCAGCCCGGGCAGCACCTGGCGGTAGCTGGGCGAATACACCATGCGGATCGCCGTGGCCGACTTGTCGGCATTGGGGTTGAGCATCTGCGGGTTCTTGCTCACCTTCATGCGCTTGTTCCAGGCGATCTCGCCGACAAAGCTCGTCTCGCGCGCCAGGAAGTTCGGCCCGAGGCTGGCGATCCACGACAGTTGCAGGTGCGCGGTCTCGCCCACGGCGTAGCCGGGGTTGTCGCTGTTGTTGTAGTTCACGCCCACCCCGATGGCGGGGATGCCCGACTGGCCCGAGCTGGCCAGCGGCGTGTTCTGCCGGTACGACATCTCGCCGGCCAGACCCCACTCGCCCAGCGTTTTCGCAAAGCTCATGCCGAAGGCCTTGATGCCCTCGTGGTACACCCAGCGATAGCTGTCGGCGCGCAGCGCGGGCGGGGCACCGGCCAGGCGGGTGTTGATGTTGGACGGCCCGGTCGCGTGGTAGCGAATCGCGTAGAAGCCGAGGTCGGTGTCGATCGATTCGACGCGCCAACGCAACTGCAGGCCCCCCTGCCCTCCGTCACGCGCCTCGAGGTCGTCCTGGCGCACGAACCGGCCTGTCGGCCCGGCGTTGATGAACTCCCCACCGGGGCCCATCGCATCGCTGGTCGACAGGTAGGCGCCCACGGGCATCAGCCGGGTCTTTTCCCATTCGTAGGTCAGGTAGGCACCGAGCGCCATATTGCTCGACAACTGCAGCTGTGCAGACAACTTGCCGGTGGGCCGGGCGATCTCCTTGAAGGTGGAGTTCGGCACCGACTGCAGCTTCACCAGGTCCAGCGGGGCCTGGCCGCCGGCAATGCCGTTGGCCCCGAAGAACAGGCTCTCGCCCCACAGCAGCGTGTGGCGCCCCAGGCGCACCGTGAGCGGGGTCTCGCCCAGCTCGAAGCGGCCGAACACGAAGGCATCGAGCAGCTCGGCCTTGCGGCCCATCAGCTCGCGGGTGCGGCTGGGGAAGCGCGAAGCACCCGCGGTCGAGTTCGAGGTCGACGTGGTGTTGTCGGTCGACCCGTTGTAGACCTCGTCGTACCAGCCGGCACCGCTGAGTCGCACACCGAAGGCCCCGTAGCGCAGGTCCAGCTCGCTGAGCAGGTCCAGCCGGTTGGACACCAGGCCGCGACCGAAGTTGTTGTCGCCGTCATCCTGGTTCAGGTTGTTGGCACCGATCACACCGGTCGGGCCGAAGCGGGTCTGCGACAGCCCCGGTGAACGCCCTTCCAGCCGGAAGGCGGTGCTGTAGCGCACGGTGTTGTCCCAGCGCAGCTTGAGATCGGGGTTGCCGGTGTCGATCTCGAAGGCGTTTGCGCCGCTGGCCAGCATGGCTGCGGCCGCGAGTGCCGTGAGTTGCCAGGTGGTCGTGGTCGGTTTCATGGAATGTCTCCTTTGTCCTCGTGTGAAGCGGGGTGGGCGTCAGGCGGGTTGGGCGACCATGTGGGTGAGTCGCTCCATCAACTGGCTCAGGTCGGCCTGGCCGTCGGGCTGCAGGTCCCAGCGGGCGGCCAGTTGCGTGATCTCGTGGATGCGTTGCACCCGCGCGGCGCGACGCGCCTCGAACGCGGCGAACAGCGTCGCGCGGTCGGTCGGTTGTCCGAGCAGGTCCGCCAGCACGCGCGCATCCTCGACGGCCTGTGCCGCCGCCTGCCCGAAGTGCGGCGGCAGGCAGTGGGCACATTCACCCACCGCCAGCACCGCGCCTCGGTGCCAGGGGAGCGCCAGCAGGCCTGAACGGGCCGGCCTCAGCGTGATGGCCGCGTCGGCATCGAGCCGCTCGCCCAGCGAGCGCAGTTGCGGCGGGAACATGCCCAGCACCTGCCGCAGGTGGGCCACCCATGCCGTGCGGCCATCGGGCTGCCGGGGTTCGCTCAGCGCGAGGCCGGCCAGGTCGTGCCGCACCGGCACCAGCACGGCGCGATGGCCACTGCCGGCAAAGGCGATCAAGGGACGATCGAGCGTCACCGGGCGCGACACGAGCGTGTACCACCAGGCCTGTCCCAGGTCGGCCGGTGCCTGCGCCTGCGGGAACAGCGAGTGCGCCAGGGCACTGCCCGCGCCACTGGCCAGCACCACCAGATCGGCTTCGATCGGGTCCCTGCCCTCGACGTCCACGCGGGCCCGGTCCGCCTGCTGCTGCACACCCAGGACACGCACGCCCTTGCTCAGCAGCACACCGCAGCCGATGGCGGCCCGTTCGAGCAGCTGATGCAGGTCGGCATGACGGATGCCCAGCGCCGCCGGGAACCGCGGGCCGGTCAGGCGCTGCGTGGGCAGCTCGAACAGGTGCCGGCCATGTCGATCGATCACATCGATGCCGTGATAGGCAAAACCGGCGCGCACGCAGTCATCGCCCACGCCCAGCGCCACCAGGTCGCGCAGCATGCTGGGCACCACCTCGATGTGGGCATGCGGATGGCCCGGCTGCGCCGCCTCGTCCAGCAGGTGCACGCGCAGCCCGCGGCTGGCGGCAGCGAGCGCGCAGCACAGGCCGGCCACGCCTGCACCGATGACACAGACTCGCATGAGTCGCTGTGTCATGGCCGCACCTTGCGTTGTGTAGGCACGAGTTCACCTGCCGAAGGGCCGCAAGCCATTCGTTGTCTCCGTTGTTGTTGGGAATCGGGTTGACGAGAGATTACAAACAGCAAGGCACCCAGCAAAATGGTTTGGATCCATGCGCCGCATCGATGCGGCGGATACTTTTCGGGTTAACCCTGGGCCCTGGAGATGCGATTCAACAAGCTGGACCTGAACCTGCTGGTGGCGCTCGATGCGCTGCTTGCCGAGCGCAGCATCACGCGCGCTGCCGAGCGGGTGCATCTTTCACAGTCGGCCATGAGCAATGCACTCGCGCGGCTGCGCGAGTACTTCGACGACGAGTTGCTGGTGCAGGTGGGTCGGCAGATGGAGCCCACCCCACGCGCCGAGATGCTGCAGGAAGCCGTGCGCGACGTGCTCGTGCGCATCGACACCTCGATCGCAGCCCAGCCGCACTTCGACTGCACCGCGTCCGACCGCGAGTTCACGCTGCTGATCTCGGACTATTCGATGGACGTGCTGATGCCGCACGCCCTGGCGCTTGCAGCGAAGCAGCACAGCACGGTGCGCTTCAAGCTGCTGCCGCAGACGGCCAGTCCGTCACGCGCCCTCGAGCGAGGCGAAGCCGACCTGCTGGTGATACCCAAGGCCTTCTGCTCGACCGACCACCCCACCGAGGTGTTGTTCAACGACGACTTCGCCTGTGTGGTCTGGAACGAAAGCAGCCATGTCCGCACCCCGATGACCTTCGAGCGCTACGCCAGCGCGGGCCATGCGGTCATGCTGCCCTACCAGACCGATCAGCCGGCCTTCGAGAGCTGGTTCGTGCAGCGCTACGGGCTGTCGCGCCGCATCGAGGTCACGACCTACAGCTTTGCGGTGCTGCCCTTCCTGGTGGTCGGTACCGAGCGTGTGGCCACCGTGCATGCGATGCTGGCGCGTCGCATGCAGCCCGCTTCACCGGTCACGCTGCTGCCGATGCCGCTGCCGATGCCGCCGCTGGAGCAGGCCATCCAGTGGCACCGGCACCGCACCCGCGACCCGGGGCTGGTCTGGCTGCGCAAGCTGATGCAGGACGCCGCCCAGGCCATGCTGGCCGACCCCACACTGCGCGCTGGTTGAGCCGGGTCGACCAGCGTGCAGCGCGGGTGCGCCGCACCCTCGGCGGCACTCAGGCCCTGTCGCCCGGGGGCTGCAGCAGCGAGTGGCGCTCGGTCCAGATCTCCTGCACGAACGGATCGGTCAGGCCGTACAGTCCGTGACCGCGTCGCATCACGACATTGGCGTGCATCAGCTCGTTCAGCACGACCTGCACTTCATCGGCGCGCACCTCGCGCCCGATCACCTGCCGGTACTCGGCCAGCGCATCGGCCGCGAACAGGCCGCGCGCATCTGCACCGGAGCGGGCGATGCGCTCGAACACGGCCGTCGCCAGGGCCCCCAGCTGCTCGACCTTCATCAGCTCGACGTCGGCGGCCGTGGAGCGCAGGGTGCCGGCGATCACCGGCAGATAGGCGTCGGGGTCGGCCTGGGGTGGCAGCAAGCTGCGCAGCTCGCGCAGCGCACGCAGCAGTTCTTCCGGCCGCGCGCCCAGGGTGCGAAAGGCCTGGGTGGCCACGTCCAGGCTGGGCTGCACCGTCATGCCTTCGGCCTTGAGCCGCTCCAGCAGGTGCGCCACGTAGTCGGCGTCGAGCACGGGATACGGGATCGAGATCGCTCCGGCAAAAGCCTGGTTGCGGCGCGCGGTCAGTTCGCTGACCAGCGCACGATGCGAACCGGTGCCGATGAACAGGAAATGGCCGGGGGTGCCGGGCCGGGGGTTGATCGCGTCGCGCGTGGCCTTGAGGGCGAGCAGCAACTGGTTGCCCTCTTCCGAGGTGATCGCCTGCTGCACCTCGTCGACGATCAGGACCACGTCGGTCCTGGCCTGGTCGACGACCTGCGTGAAGGCCTCGGCCAGGGTGGGGCCACCGTCGGTCCCCACCGTTTCGACCTTGAAGCCGAACTTGAAACCCGCCACGGCGATGTCGGCCTGGCGCAGCTTGCGCAGCCGTTCGGCCAGCGCCCCCACGGGCGACTGCCATTCGGCCAGTGCCTTGCGAATGGCCGCATGCACCAGCGCGGCAGGATTGGCCTGGGTGTTGGACCAGAGGTCCACGTAGATGACCAGCGCCCCGGCCGCCTCGAGCGCAGGCACGAGATCGGCACGCAGGAACGTGGTCTTGCCCGTGCGCCGCACTCCCGAGATGAACAGACCCGACCGCAGCCCCTCGTCCAGCACGCCGGGGTGGAGCAACTGCCGGGCCATCTGCTCGGCCAGCGCCGTGCGGTGGAAGATCTTGTCCATTTCGGGGATTTTATTGCACAGCGCAAATTAGTCCAGATTCATAAAACGCCCCAAAACCCTCACCGCCGGGCATCACGGCACCTGCGCCACCGGCCTGGGCCCGACCGGGCGACCGGCCGCTCGCCATGCCTCCAGGCCACCGCGCAGGAAGTACGCCTGCGCGCCATGTGCCCGCAGCCGCAGCGCCGTGGCCCGGCTGACCTCATGCCCATGCACGCAGTAGACGATCACCGCCCCGCCGCCGGCCCCTGCCACCTCGCCGGCCCACTCGTCGACCCGCGCCGGATCCTGCCAGCGTGCGCCGCCCACCTGGTCCGCAGCGGACTCGACCACTGCCGCACGGCGCACGTCGATCAAGCGGGCGCCGTCCACCACGTCGGCGATCGCGATGCCGACGGACTCGCTCGCCGCGCCCACGGCGCGGATGTAGCGCTCATGGACCCGGGGCCAGTGGATGTTCGCAACGAAGGCGTCGACATACCTTGCCGCCGCGGCGCCGAAGTCCATGTGATAGGCATGCTCGTACATGTCGAGCGCCAGGATCGGCACGCCCGCGGCCAGCGCGTGGGCATGGTCGGCGGCCCACTGGTGGACCAGCCGCGCCTGCCGCGGGCAGTAGCTCAGCAACACCCAGCCCGATCCGCCCCCCAGCGCCCGCCCCATCGCCGCAAACTCGGCCTGCCAGCGCTCGGGGCTGCCGAAGCTCGCGCTCAGGGCCAGCGCCATCGCTGGCGGCATGGGCAGGCCGGCACCGCCCAGCCCGTCGAAGTACAGCTCATGCAGCCACACCGAGTTGGCCGCCAGGAGTTCCTCGCGCTTGAGCCCGTTCAGCTCGAAACCCGGCACCTCATGCGGCGCGAGCGTGCGCCACCGGGTGGTGATCGCGTCGAGCCGCGCCAGGGCGCCCCGGTAGTTGTTGTCATGGTGGCTGCGGATCAGCCGCTCGGACAGCCCCTCCAGCGCCGAAGGGTCGAACGGGAGAGCCACCGCTTGCAGGGTCATGGTCTGGGTCCTTGAATCATGGGGAGCCGAATGGGCCCGTGATGTATTGCAGTGCCAGCCCGGCCAACGCGCTGGCGGCAATGACCGTGATGACACCGAGCTTGAATCGCACGAGCGCCACCGTGGCCAGCACGCCGATCACCAGCGCGCCGATGTCGAAGGGGCCGGCCAGGCCCTGGGGCCACAGCACGTGGTACGCAAAAAACACTGCCAGGTTCACGATCACGCCGACCACCGCGGCGGTGATGGCCGTCAGCGGCGCCGTGAACCGCAGGTTGCCATGGGTGCTCTCGATGAACGGGGCCCCCAGCAGGATGAACATGAACGACGGCAGGAAGGTGAAGAAGGTCACCACCGTGGCGGCCACGGCCCCTGACAGGAACAAGGCCTCGGGGCCGAGAACGGCTTTGGTCCAGCCGCCGACAAACCCGACGAAGGACACCACCATGATCAGCGGGCCGGGGGTGGTTTCCCCCAGGGCCAGCCCGTCGATCATCTGCGGGCCGGTGAGCCACTGGTAGTGATCGACCGCCCCCTGGTAGACATAGGGCAGCACCGCGTAAGCGCCGCCAAAGGTGAGCAGCGCGGCCTTGGTGAAGAACCACGACATCTGCGTGAGCACGGCATCCCAGCCCAGCAGCACGGTGAAGGCCCCGATGCTCAGCCCCCACAGGCCGATGCAGACCACGGCCACCCGCCAAAAGCGTGCCCAGCTGAAGCGCGCATGCTCCGGCACCGGGGTGTGATCGTCGATCAACGCGGAGCCCACCACCCGTTTCGTGCTGCGATGGCCGCTGCTGCTGGCAAACAGGCCCGGCTGCAGCCGACCACCGACGGCACCGATGGCGGCGGCGGCCAGCACGATGAGCGGGAACGGCAGCGCCAGCGCAAAGATCGCCACGAAGGCCGCCACCGCAATCCCCCACAGCCAGGCGTTCTTGAGCGTGCGCGAACCCACGCGCAGCGCGGCATGCACCACCAGGGCCGTCACGGCCGGCTTGATGCCGTAGAACAGGCCGGCGATCACCGGCACGTCACCAAAGGCCAGATAGACCCACGACAGGCCGATGAGGATGAACAGCGACGGCAGGAAAAACAGCCCGCCGGCCACGATGCCGCCCCAGGTGCGGTGCATCAGCCAGCCGATGTAGGTCGCCAGTTGCTGGGCCTCCGGGCCGGGCAGCAGCATGCAGTAGTTCAGCGCATGCAGGAACCGGCTCTCCGAGATCCAGCGGCGCCGCTCGACAAGCTCCTCGTGCATGATCGCGATCTGCCCGGCCGGCCCGCCAAAGCTGATGAAGCCCAGCTTGAGCCAGAACCTGAAGGCATCGGCACGCGTCACTTCGGCGGGTGCTGCTGGGGCGGGAATGTCAGGGTGCATGGTCATGGGGTGTGTCGGGCGGCAGCCAGCAGTGCGTCGAACATCGGGATCGCGGCGGCCAGCAATTCGTCGTCATTGTCGTGTCGGGCCTGCAGGCCACGCACCAGCATCTCCAGCCCTGCGGCTTCATCCACCGCCACCCCGCCGACGTCGATGCAGTGCACGATCGCGGCCAGTCGCCGCAGTGCGGGGTCATCCAGCAGGCCAAAACTTTCTGCCATCACTTCGAACGTGACCTTGTCGCCGACGTGTGTGAAGGTCGCTCCGTCGAAGTCGAAGCCCAGTGCCGCACGAGGGCAGCGCTTCGCATCGGCAAGCCAGATGAAACGCGGCGAGTCGTCGATGAAGCGCACAACCAGCCAGGCGGTTGCCAGCCGGTCCACCCAGGGCCGCTGGCGGGTGGCCCAGGTGCGCCCCTGGTAGTCGGCACGCCGACGCGGCTCGATGGGGGTGAGGGACGCCGCAGGTTCGTCGGCGGACAACTGCAGTTCGATCTGCCGGCGCAGCTCGGCCAGCGCCTGGCCCGCCTGGCCTGATGCCGGGCCGGGGAAAAAATCGGTCGCCTGCAAGCCATGCAGCTGCTGCTCGAGCGCGCGCATCTGGCGACGCAGGGACGCTTCGGCCATGGCGCTGCGCTGGCGCTGCAGCTCGCGGGCCGACTGCATCAGGTCCTCATAGGCCTCGGTGCGATCGAACAAGCCCTTGAAGGCGGCCTCCTGTTCTGCATCACGCGCCTGCACCACCAGCAGGTAGGCCTGGGCGCCGGCTTCGACGATCGTCTGCTCAAGCGCCCGCAACTGCCCTGCCGTGGCCGCCGATTCAGGCAGGACATACACCCCCTCCCGCAGCGCCCCGGCCCCGGTGGCCTTCAAGGCCCGCCAGACCCGCACCCGCAGACCGCTCGGTGAGGTCGGCAGGGTTGCAGTGAGGATCAGCCAGGAGATCATGCAACGATCATCACACGATGTAATGAATATTGCAACCCCGCATTCATCTGGAACTGGCGACCCTTGTTTAACTTGTATCTTTGTTATGTAAATTTGTGGGGTGTGTGCTGAACAACGCAGAGCCGGGCACCGTCATGACCGCTGCAGGCTCACCGTGTCAGCCCCCAGGCCTCGATCGCGCGTCGGCGATGCCCAACCACAGCGACGCCGCCCAAGGCGTCGCTGTGGTTGGCCTCACATCCCCTTCCTCGCCAGCTTCTTGGCAACGATGCCGATCACCGGCTTGCTCAAGGCCACCGGTCTGAGTTTGGGCAGGTGTTTCTCCACCACAGGCGGCAGCCTTGGAATGACGTACTCCATCGACTTGGCGTGATCGTCCGGATCGAAGAAGTTCTTGACCTTGCGGGCGTAGCCTGGTGCCTTGCCCACGCGGTCGCCCACCAGATCGGCCAGAGGCCCCAGCACAAAGGCGCCAACGCCACAAGGTTCTTTCCACAGCGCGGGGTAAGAGTTCAGCAGGCCGCGCACACCCGCCTGGCGTGACCGTTCATCGGCCGGGTCGAACTGGATGATGTTCTCGGCCCACATGTAGCGACCCTCGTGCGGCCAGATCCATTGCTCGTCGGTGCTGCCCTCGACCAGGCCGCCACCTGGCTTGTTCTGCCCATCGAGGGCCTTTTGCGCCAGATCGATGCAACGCGGCAGGAAGTGAAAGGAGTCGAGCACACCGAAGGTGGTCGTGATCCCCGTGGAGGGCCGCAGCACCCGTGGCACGTACTGCGACGTGACCAGCGCGTGGTAGAGCACCTCTTTGTGGTCCGGGTCGAGGGGCAGGAACCGCCCGCCGGTGCGCTCCACGATGTCCTTCACACAGGCGGTGCGCCAGGCGTGTTCATCAGCCGAGCGGGAGGCCGTGAGGAGGGTCCAGTTCTTCTCGTGATGGGGCTGGGCCACCGGGGGCAGCGTTCCGTCTTGCGCCCGGGTCACGTACTCGGCATTCGTGCCCGTGATCGTCCAGCCGATGTTGTCCGGCGGCATGCGCAGCATGGCCATCGTGAGGTCGTCCTGCAGCAGTTCGAACGATGCCTCGCGTTGCTGCTCCCAGGACGGCCAGACGGCATGAAACAGCTCTGAGAACTCAGGCATCCGGGTGCCGATCTGCGGCAGGCGACCGGTGTGGACGAACTGGCCCTTTTCCGTCACCGGGTAGAGCTTGTAGCCGATCCGGGTGAACACACCCAGGCCACCGCCGGCGCCAAAAAGGCCGCGCAGCAGGCCGCGCGTCCCGGGGCCGGGGCCCTCCCCCGCGAACCAGCCCACACCGCAACCCGCCGATCCGCCTCGAACGATCTCGCCGGACGGCGACACCCATTCCCAGGACAGCAGGTTGCGCATGTTCCCGCTGGTGCTGTTGGAGGTGGTGCCCACGCCCAGCAGCGAGGTGGCCGAGGCCAATGGGGAATGCGCGGGTCCGGCGCCGACGATGTGGCAGGTCAACCCGTGCTTGAGGGCTTCGGCCTGCAGCGCATTGGCCGTGGCGTAGGGACCGATGATCGCCATGCGGTCTTCGGGAATGATCTGCAGCTCGTTCATGCGCCGCAGGTCGATCGTCACGCTGTCGGGCGTGATCACGCCGCTCATGGAGCCATAGCCGGTCGAGTGAGCCCGATACGCCAGGCCATGGCGCAGGCAGCACTTGATGACCGCTGCGACTTCTTCGGTGGTCGCCGGCATCAGCACCGCCATGGGCCACACGCTGGAGAACTTCTTCTCGCCCGACACCTTGCCGACGCTTGTGCTCCAGGCGTAGCCGCTCAGCATCGCCGGGTCGGTCGAGATGTGTCTGGCCCCCAGGATGTGCTCGAACTCACGCCGGGCCGCTGGCGGCATCTCGAGTCGTGCAGGCTTTTGCTTGTCCGTCATGTCAGGCTCCTTGGCCAGCCGGGCGCAGCGACGCGGCCAGCAGATCGATCAGGTCCACGACCGTGGCGGCACCCTTGGTGTGCTTGCCCAGGTGATGGGCGCAGTTGCCGCAGGCACTGACCAGTACGTCCGTCCCCGTGTCACCGAGTTCGGAGAGTCGGTTCTGGGCGGCCATCTTCGCGGCCGCCGGCATGGCCTCCTTCACACCACCGGCGGCGCCGCAGCAGTAGCTGGCTGCACGATTGCGCTCCAGCTCGGCCACGACGATGCCCATCTGCCGCAAGAGCTGCCGCGGAGCTTCGTAGTTGCCATCGTTGCCGAACAAGACCTTGTCCGGCTCGGCGCTGGTGTAGTAGCCGCCCATCTTGTTCACGAGCTTGAGGTCCTTGCGCTGCCACGGTTCACTCAGCCGTCCCGACTTGCAGGTGTCGTGAAACGCCACCGTGCGGCCGCCGTGGCTGCTCGACGGGGACAGCGACAGCACGCCTGCCGCAACCTGTTGCTGCAGGAACTCCGTGAAGTGCAAGGGTTGAACGTCACAGAACGAAAAGCCCATGCGCGGATAGAACGAGCGGTAGGCTGCGATGGCCGACGAAGAGAACGTGACCACCGTTGTGGCGCCCGACTGCGCCACCTGCGAGACGAACTTCCTGGCCAGTTCCCTGGACTGTGCCTGGTAGCCCAGATCGAATGCCAGGGCGCCGCAGGAGTCTTCGTCCTGGCACAGGTAACCCAGCTTGATGCCGGCGGCCTGCATGGCCTGAACCAGGGCGCGCAACGCGGCATGCTTGGTCGTGTCGTAGGACAGCGTGCTGCCGATGTGCAGCAGCACGTCGCAGCGGCGCCCCAGGCTCAGGCCGTCGGCCCAGGCGCTGCGCAGGGCCCGGGGATGCCCTGCACTGTTGCCAACGGCCGCGATCCTGTCCATCAGCTCGCGATGCCGTCGGGGCGACTGCCCGTCGGCAACGATCCTGGCGCGCAGCGCATACAGGCCATCCAGGGGTTCGACGCTCTCGGCAAAGTTGATCTTGCAGGATACGTCGCAGGTGCCGCACATCGTGCAGGCGCTGATGGTGTCGAGCAGGTTCGTCGTGTAGCCGAACTCGCCGTGCACAAGGCCCGAACCCATGATGAGCTGACCGCTGGCGCTGCCGGCGTGGTACTCGACGAAGTCGATGCTGGGGCAGGCCGACGCATGCTTCTGGCTCTTGGGCGTGGGCACGAACTTGCACTGCGAGCAGCGTGCGCAACGGTCCAGGAAGTCCAGCCGTGCTTCAAGTGGAGCGGTTCCGTTCATCATGCAGCTCGCTGGTAGGGGATGCGATCAGGGTTCATGGTGTTGTTGGCGTCCAGCAAGGTCTTGGCTGCGGTCAGCATGATGTGGGCGCTGCTGTCGCAGGCGAATGCCAGCGCTCGCCAGTTGCCGTAGGGCCGGCTGAAAAAGGCGCCCGCCTGCGCGCAGGCACCGGTGAGCGCCTGCCAGAAAGAAGCTGCGCGGTCGTCGAGTTCCGGCGGGTGAGGCCAGTTGAATTCCACGTGGCAGCAGGTGCCCTGCGCCATGGGCTGGATGTAGGTGCCCACGGGCCCGACGTCGGGTGCCATGCAGGCGGCCCGGGCGGCCATGACCGCAGGCAAGCCCGAGAAGGTTTGCAGGAAGAACAGTTCCTTGTGTGTGCCTGTGGCGCGGTCACGGTAGTCGTTGTCCGGGCAGGTTCTCAAGCGGGTGGCGAAGGCATCGGCGCCGTGGCCAGCCAGGCCGTCACGCACGGTGCAGCCATGCGTCCGGGCGCAGTGGCGCAGGTCGTTCAGCTGCCAGGCCAGCTTCTGTTCGGCGCGCAAGCTGGTGCCCGACTGGGTCACGAACAGGGTCCAGGCAGGGCACTGTGCCGCCAGTGCGAACACGTCCTCTGCAGGGCGCGCCATCAGCAGGGCAAGCTGAAGGGCATCGACGATGAACAGCGTGGACGTGATCCGGCGCAGCAGCAGGTCGCGGGCCAGCGCCAGCACGGGCTCCAGCGCGTCGGCCGTCACGAAGTGGCTTGCCTCGACCGCCGGAATGCGCTCGCAGTACACCGCGGCCCAGGCCAGGGTCCCCAGCGTGCCCTGAGAGCCCTGCATGACACGCAGGAGGTCGGTGTGTCCCGGGCCGTACGGACTCATGTGGCGCGATCCGTTGTCCAGCTGCTCCTGCAGCGTGCCTTCGATGGCGGCCGAACCGGTCAACACGAGATCGCCGTTGCCCAGCACAGCAGCCGTGCCACCAAAGGGATCGGCAGCATCCCAGTGGTCGTTCGGGTGGATCAAGGGCTCGCGGTCGAGGTAGCTGGCCAGCACGGACTTGCCGGCGCGTGGCATCAGCGGACGGAACGCCCGCAGGTGGTGTGGCGCCAGCAAGCGGTCGATGGATGCGAAGTCGATGCCGGGTTCGATGATGGCGATCTTGTCGCGCGGGTCGACGTGGATCACCTTGCGCATGCCCGACAGGTCCGCAATGACCGTGGTGTCGGTGGCGGGTACCGTGTCACCCCGGCGGTGCTGGCCGGTGGACGACACCGGGATGATGCTTGTGCGGAATCGGTTGGCCCACTGCACCAAGGCCTGCAGCTCGGCGAGCGTGCCCGGGCGAGCCACGCCGACAGGCATCCGGCCCACGGCGGTGTCACGGTCCCTGGCGAAAGACTCACGGACCGCGGGGTCCTGCGAGATGGCAAGCGAAGAAGAAAATCTTGTCGACATGGTTCGATGGGGTGAGGACATTCAAGCGGACGCGGGGGCCAAGGCACGGGCGCTGATGCGGCTGCGTTGCCGACGCCGAAACGGACAACGTCCCGCAGGCCGAGGGGACAGACCGTCAGCACGACACCTGCGTCCAACCGTGCTGCGAAGCAGCTCATGGCGTGTCGTGCCTCAGGCATCCAGCGAGCGCAGCATGCGACGCAGGATCTTGCCGGTGGACGTCTTGGGCAGATCAGCCACGATCTGATAGGCGCGCGGCACCTTGTAGGCCGCCATGCGGCTGCGGCAGTGCGCGTCCAGCACATCGGGATCGAGCGTGGCGCCCTGTCTGGGCACGACGTAGGCCTTGGCCAGCTCGCCCTTGGTTTCGTCGGGCACGCTGCCCACGGCCACCATGGCCACGTCCGGGTGCTCGGCGATCACGCGCTCGAGCTCGGCCGGGTAGATGTTGAAGCCGCCGGTGATGATCATGTCCTTGAGGCGATCGACCACGTACAGGTAGCCGTCTTCGTCCTGGCGCACCAGGTCACCGGTGTGCAGCCAGCCGTCGGGCCGCAGCGTCTGCGCCGTGGCGTCGGCGCGGCCGAGGTACTCGATCATCGTCACCGGCCCGCGGATCTGCAGCTCGCCCACCTCGTTGGCGCCCAGCACCCGCCCCGTGCCGTCGGTGGCCACCACGCGGGCCTGCAGGTGCGGCAGCGCCACGCCGATGGAGCCATGGCGCCTCGGGCCGTAGGCGCTGTGCGTGGTGCCCAGGCCGCCCAGCTCGGTCATGCCCCACAGCTCGATCAGCGGGCAGCCGAAGGCGGCCTCGACGTCGCGCATCTTCGCCTCGGGCATGGTCTGGCCGCCCACGGTGCAGCGCGTGAGCGAGGACAGATCGAACTCGCTTCGCCTGGCATGGTTGAGGATGTACATGTACATCGTCGGCACGCCTTCGAGCATGGTGGCCCGCTCGGCCTGGATGCTGGCCAGCACGCGCTCGACGTCGAAGGTCTTGTGCAGCACCAGCGTCATGCCGCAGCCGATGGCCGCGTTCATCACGATGTTGCCGTAGACGTGCGAGCACGGCAGCGCGCTGACCACCGTGTCGGCGCTGGTGCGCACGTGCATGGTGGCCGTCATGGCGGTGTTCATCAGGATGGCCTGGTGGGTGAGCACCGCCCCCTTGGGATGCCCGGTGGTGCCCGAGGTGTAGCCCACGGTGCAGGGCTGCCCGATGGTGATGCCCGGCACCGGGTAGGCACCTGCGGCCGGGGCCGCGCCTTCGAGCAGGGCCGCGAAGTCCACCGCGTCGGCCGGCGTCTGGCCACCGAAGGCAAAGCAGTGCTTCAGGCCGGTCTGCGCGCGCACGCCGGCCAGCCTGGCGATGCGCTCGTCGCAGCCGAACACAGCCACTGCGCCGCAGTCATTCATGGCGTAGGCGGCTTCCTCGGGTGTGAGCATCAGGTTCAGCGGGTTGACCACCGCGCCGACCTTCATCACCGCATAGTAGGCAATCACCCACTCGGGGCAGTTGGGCGAGAACAGCGCGACCTTTTGCCCCGAGGCGATGCCGCGCTGCTGCAGCTGTGCGGCCACCCTGGACGAGGCCTCGTCGAGCTGGCGGAACGACCAGCGCTGCTCGTCGTAGACCAGCGCCGTCTTGTCGCCGAAGCGGCGCGCTGCGTTGCTCAGCACGGCGCCGACCGAGTTGGGCATGGCAGCGCCCGTCATCGGACCACCCTGCGTGCTGCGCACTGCGGGACCGAGCGCCTTTGCAACGTCCGGGCGGCGCTCATGCCAGTGCCTTGCGCATCACGGTCTGCATGTTGCAGTACTCGGCCAGGCCGTGCAGCGAGTTCTCGATGCCCACGCCCGACTGCTTGTGGCCCCCGAAGGCGATGTGGGGCGCGAACACATGCACGTGGTTGATCCACACGGTACCGGCCTCGATGCGGCGGGCCACGGCCTCGGCCCTTGCCAGGTCCCTGCCCCACACCGAGGCGGCCAGGCCGTAGGGCGTGTTGTTGGCGCGTGCGATCACGTCCTCGATGTCGCGGTACTTCAGCAGCGGCAGCACCGGTCCGAAGGCTTCTTCGACCACCACGCGCGAGTCTTCCGGCGGGTTGTCCACCAGCGTGACCGGGATGAAGTAACCCGGCTTGCGCTCAGGCGTGCCGCCCATCAGGAACTTCAGGCCGGCGTCACGGCTGTCTTCCAGCAACTTGGCGACCTTGTCGTACTGCATCTTGTTCTGCAGCGGGCCCAGCTCGGTGCCGGCCTCCATGCCATCGCCGACCTTGACGGTCTGGGCATAAGCCACCAGCTCGCGGGCGACATCGTCGTACACGTCTTCATGCACGTACATGCGCTTGCAGGCCACGCAGAACTGCGCGCTGTTGGCAAACGAGGCCCAGAAGAGGTCGCGGGCGATGGCCTTGGCGTCCACATCGGGCAGCACGATGGCCGGGTCGTTGCCACCCAGCTCCAGCGTCAGGCGCTTGAGGTTGCCGGCCGCGCTTTGCATGACCTTGCGGCCGGTGGCGGTCGAGCCGGTGAACGAGATCTTGCCGATGGCCGGGTGCTCGGTGATCCACTGGCCCAGTTCGTTGCCACCGGAGAGGATGTTGAGCACACCCGCAGGCAGCACGGTCTGCGCCAGCTCGCCGAACCACAGCGTGCACAGCGGCGTGTAGGGCGAGGGCTTGAGCACCATGGTGTTGCCCGCCACCAGTGCCGGGGCGATCTTCCAGACCGCCAGCAGCAGCGGGAAGTTCCAGGGCGTGATGCCGCCGATCACGCCGATCGGGGTGTAGCGGGTGACGATCTCATCGTCGCCCTGGCGGCTGACCACCTCTTCTTCGAGCGACTGTCTGGCGATCTCGCGGCACCAGTGGATGGCGCCGCCAATTTCCCATTCGGCCGCGGCGCGGCCCTTGCCCTGTTCGGTGATCAAAAGCTTGATGAAGGCCTCCTGGTTCTGCTCGATCAGGTCGCCGAGCCGGGCCACCATCTGCTGGCGCTCCGCGAGCGCCGTGGCGGCCCAGGCAGGGAAGGCGCGCCGGGCTGCGCCAACGGCTTCTTCCAGGTGCTCACGCGTGGCCAGCGGGTAGTCGCAGATCACCTCTTCGGTGGCCGGGTTGATCGCAGCAGCCGTGCTGGCAGAAAAGACACGCTGGCCGTTGATGGTCAGCGCATGGCGGGTCGTCTTCATGGTGTTGTCTCCGTGGATGAGGGGCCGGCTGATCGGAATCCGCTGGGAATGAGCCAGGAGGTCCCGCAAACAGGCGTGAATCGTCCACGAAGGCCTGGCCACCGACCCGTGGCTGGCGTTCCCGAATCCGGTGGATTCGTTCAGCAGGCGTCAGGAGAAACCCTGAACTCCCAAGGAAGCGCCGGGCCGCCCCAAGTTCCTTGACCCCCTCGGGGGGGCGGGCTGGGCGCAGCCCGGCCCTGGGGGCGCACTCAAGGAAACGCCGGGCCGCCCCAAGTTTCCTTGACCCCCTCGGGGGGCGGGCTGGGCGCAGCCCGGCCCTGGGGCATCTCAGGATGCGTCGGTGTCTTGCGCGTGCGCGCCGAACCGCGACGGCGGAACGC
>CAMLSD010000078.1 GCA_946482595.1 uncultured Comamonadaceae bacterium | reverse complement strand
TGATCTGCAGCTTCATCACGTCGCCGCAGGCGGGCGCGCCCACCATGCCGGTGCCGACCGTGTCGTCGCCCTTCTCGAACGAGCCGACGTTGCGCGGATTCTCGTAGTGGTCGATGACCTTGTCGCTGTATGCCATGTCAGTTCTCCAACAACATCAATGGGCGGTCCACTGGATCGCGTTCAGATCCACACCGTCCTTGTACATTTCCCACAGCGGGGACAGCTCGCGCAGCTTGGCCACCCGGTCTTTGAGGGTGTTCACTGCGTAGTCGATTTCTTCTTCGGTCGTGAAGCGGCCGATGGTCATGCGCAGGCTGGAATGCGCCAGTTCGTCGCTGCGCCCCAGTGCACGCAGCACGTAGCTGGGTTCCAGGCTGGCCGAGGTGCAGGCCGAGCCGGACGACACCGCAATGCCCTTGACGCCCATGATCAGCGACTCGCCTTCGACGAAGTTGAAGGACGCATTGACGTTGTGCGGCACCCGGCGCTCGAGGTGGCCATTGATGAAGACCTGATCGATGTCCTTGAGGCCGTCGAGCAGGCGGCGCTGCAGCATGCGGATGCGTTCGCTTTCGGTGCCCATCTCGGCCTGAGCGATGCGGAACGCCTCGCCCATGCCGACGATCTGGTGCGTGGGCAGCGTGCCCGAGCGCATGCCGCGCTCATGACCCCCGCCGTGCATTTGCGCCTCGAGACGCACCCGCGGCTTGCGGCGCACGTACAGCGCACCGATGCCCTTGGGGCCATAAGTCTTGTGCGAGGCCAGGCTCATCAGGTCGACAGGCAGCGTGGCCAGATCGATGGCCACCTTGCCGGTGGCCTGCGCCGCATCGACGTGGAAGATGATGCCGCGCTCGCGGCACAGGGTGCCGATGGCAGGAATGTCCTGGATCACGCCGATCTCGTTATTCACGAACATCACCGAGATCAGGATGGTGTCCGGGCGCACGGCGGCCTTGAGGCGGTCAAGGTCGAGCAGACCGTCTTCCTGCACGTCGAGGTAGGTGACCTCGAAGCCCTGACGCTCCAGTTCACGCATGGTGTCGAGCACGGCCTTGTGCTCGGTCTTCACCGTGATCAGGTGCTTGCCCCGGGTCTTGTAGAAGTGCGCCGCACCCTTGATGGCGAGGTTGTTCGATTCGGTGGCGCCGGAGGTCCAGACGATTTCGCGCGGGTCGGCGCCGATCAGCGAGGCCACCTGCGTGCGCGCCTTCTCGACGGCTTCTTCCGCTTCCCAGCCCCAGGCGTGACTGCGCGATGCCGGGTTGCCGAAGTGCTCGCGCAGCCAGGGGATCATGGCGTCGACGACGCGCGGATCGACCGGCGTCGTGGCGCCGTAGTCCATGTAGATGGGAAAGTGGGGAGTCATGTCGGTAATGCTTGCGTGAACGGGCCGCACGCGGCCCTTGCTGGCATGAGAAGGGCGGACGCGCTGCGGCTTACTTCGAGAAGACGTTGCCCAGGGCGAACACTGAATTCGGTGCGTTCACCTTGATGGGCTTGACCACAGGCTGGCTGGAGATGGCTCGCTTGACCGGCTGCTCCTCGATCGACACGCCACGCGCGAGCTGGTCTTCAACAAGCTTGCGCAGGGTGATGGAGTCGAGGTACTCGATCATCTTGGCATTGAGGCTGGCCCACAGGTCGTGCGTCATGCAACGCCCCTGATCGTCGCCCATGCAGTTTTCCTTGCCGCCGCAGCCGGTGGCGTCGATCGGCTCGTCGACCGCAACGATGATGTCAGCCACGGTGATTTCCTCGGCCTTGCGACCGAGCGAGTAGCCGCCACCGGGGCCACGTGTGCTTTCGACCAGCTCATGGCGACGCAGCTTGCCGAACAGTTGCTCGAGATAGGACAGTGAGATCTGCTGCCGTTGACTGATGGCGGCGAGTGCCACCGGCCCCTGATGCTCGCGCAAGGCGAGATCGATCATGGCAGTGACGGCAAAGCGACCTTTGGTGGTGAGACGCATGGCAAGCTCCTGAAGCTTTCGGCTGGCGCCAAAAGAGTTGACCCAAAAAACCGGCTGACGGCCTGGGTAAACCCTCGGTTTATCCCGAGTGATTTACTCAAATTCTACCTGAAGCCTAGTTTTTTGGTCAAGTTTTACTCCGGAAGTTCCGCGGCATCGTGCGCAATGCGCCGGGCCAGTTCGCTGACCAGTCCGGCACCCGCATCTTCGAGGTAGTCGAGCACCAGTTCGAAGCCGGCCGGCCCACCGTAGTACGGGTCGGGCACCACGTCGCTGTCGATTTCAGTGGCGAACTCCATCATGCGGCGCAGCTTGCCGCGATGGTCTGGCGGGCAGAGCTCTTCGAGCCGTTCCAGATTATCCCAGTCCATGGCGATGATCAGGTCGAAACGCTCGAAATCGTCCTCCGTGACGCGACGAGCTCGCAGTCCCGACAGGTCGTAGCCCCGCCCTGCGGCATGCCGCATTGCTCGCAGGTCGGGGGGATCGCCCAGGTGGTAGGTCGCATGCGTGCCGGCCGAGTCGACCACGACGCGCTCGCCCAGGCCGGCGCGATCGGCCAGGCTGCGTACCACGGCCTGCGCACTGGGCGAGCGGCAGATGTTGCCCATGCAGATGAACAAAATTTGTATCCGTTGTTGCATGACGGAAGTCTAGGCCCTGCGAAACGCCATGCCGCCGCACGGGGATTCGATAATCCGGCCCATTCCCTGTCTCCCACGCATTCCTTCCATGTCCATCACCGGTGACCACCGACTGCTCAAGCGACTCAACCGAGTGGCCATCCTGCGCTGCGTGCGCCAGCGGCCCGAGAGTTCGCGTGCCGATGTGGCGGCCGCCACCGGGCTGACCAAATCGACCGTGAGCCTGTTGAGCCAGGAGCTGATCGACGAGGGCTGGCTGATGGAACTGGACCAGGCCGACACCCCGGGACAGGCGCGCGGCTCGGGACGCCCGCCCACGCCGCTGCGGCTGGACCCGCATCGCCTGGGACTGATCGGTGTGGACATCGGCCTGGGTGTCGTGAAGGCCGTCGGCACCAACCTGCTGGGTGACGTGCTGGTCGAACGCAGTGCGTCGCTGGCCAGCGAAGCCTGCGACGCGGCCTGCACGGTCGCCGCCGGGCTGGTGGCCGACGTGGCAACGTCCCCAGGCTTCGGCCCGCGCGATCTGGTCGGCGTCGGGGTGGCCGTGCCCGGCGCCATGGACGACCGCACCGGCCTGCTGCGTTTTGCACCGAACCTGGGCTGGCGCAACCTGCCGTTGCGGCAGATGCTGCAGACCGCACTGGCTGGCGGCCCCGCGGCCGGCCGCCCGCTGTATGTGCAGAACGACGCCGACGTGGCCGCCCTCGGTGAGTTCGAGTTCGGACTCCAGCCGGTGCCCGAGCCCCTGGTGTTCGTGATGCTGGGCGTGGGTGTGGGTGCCGGCATCGTCGTCAACGACCAACTCCTGACCGGGCTGGGCGGCTTTGCCGGCGAGATCGGACACACGGTGCTGGAGGCTGATGGCCCGCCCTGCCGCTGCGGGCGTCGCGGCTGCGCCGAGGTGTTCGTGGGCCTGCCCGCGCTCGAGCGCGCCGGGCGGCTGGACCAGGCCGGCCGGCAGCTCGGCCTGTTGCTGCAGAACATCTGGGCGGCGCTCGACCCCGCGGTGATCGTGCTCGGGGGCCCCAGTTGTGAACTGGGCGACACCTTCATTGCGCAGGCACGGCTCACGCTGTCGCAGTATGCCCACGCAGCAGGTCTGACGGCGCCGGTGGTGCAGGCGGCCCGGTTCGGCCCGCTGGCCACGCCCGTGGGCGCCGCTGCCACGGTGCTGCACTACCGCCTGCGCCCGCTGCTGGATGCGCGTGTGGCCCAGTCGGTGGACATGACGTCGGCACTCGCCCACGACTGACCCATCGGTTCGGGCCGCGCGGACAGCACGACGTGTGCCGGCTCAGGCAGCCACGTTGTCCACGCCACCCGAGCCGAAGGCCTGCTCCTTGAGCAGCGCGAGCTGGTCGCGCACACGCGCCGCCTTCTCGAACTCGAGGTTGCGGGCGTGTTCGAGCATCTGCTTTTCGAGCTGCTTGATGCGTTTGCCCAGATCCTTCTCGGACAGCACCTCGACCTCGGCCGCCGCCTGAGCGGCCTTCAGGTCATCCTTGCCGGACTTGTCTGAGTAGACGCCGTCGATCAGCTCCTTGACCTGCTTGCGCACGCTGCGCGGCGTGATGCCTTCGGCCTCGTTGTGGGCGAGCTGCTTGTTGCGGCGGCGCTCGGTCTCGCCGATGGCACGCTCCATGGAGTCGGTGATGCGGTCGGCATACAGGATGGCCTTGCCGTTGATGTTGCGCGCCGCCCGGCCGATGGTCTGGATCAGCGAGCGCTCCGACCGCAGGAACCCCTCCTTGTCGGCGTCGAGGATGGCCACCAGCGACACCTCGGGAATGTCCAGCCCTTCACGCAGCAGGTTGATGCCCACCAGCACGTCGAAGGTGCCCAGGCGCAGATCGCGGATGATCTCGACCCGCTCCACCGTGTCCACGTCGGAGTGCAGGTAGCGTACCTTGACCCCGTTTTCGGTCAGGTAGTCGGTGAGCTGCTCGGCCATGCGCTTGGTCAGCGTGGTGATCAGCACGCGCTCGCCCACGGCCACGCGCTCGTGGATCTCCTGCAGCACGTTGTCGACCTGATCCGTGGCCGGACGCACTTCCACGACCGGGTCGACCAGGCCGGTGGGGCGCACCACCTGCTCGACGACCTGCCCCGAGGTACGCTTTTCGTAGTCGGCCGGGGTGGCCGTCACGAACACCACCTGGCGCATCTTCTTCTCGAATTCCTCGAACTTGAGCGGCCGGTTGTCCAGCGCGCTGGGCAGGCGAAAGCCATACTCAACCAGCGTCGTCTTGCGCGCACGGTCACCGTTGTACATGCCGCCGAGCTGGCCGATCAGCACATGGCTTTCGTCCAGGAACATCAGCGCGTCAGGCGGCAGGTAGTCCACCAGCGTGGGCGGCGGGTCCCCGGGTGCCGCACCCGACAGGTGCCTCGTGTAGTTCTCGATGCCCTTGCAGTGGCCGATCTCCTGCAGCATTTCCAGGTCGAAACGCGTGCGCTGCTCCAGCCGCTGCGCCTCAACGAGCTTGCCGGCCTTGACCAGCTCGTCCAGGCGCTGTCGCAGCTCTTCCTTGATCGTCTCGATGGCGGCCAGCACCCGCTCGCGCGGGGTCACGTAGTGGCTGGACGGATAGACGGTGAAGCGGGGGATCTTCTGGCGGATGCGGCCGGTCAGCGGGTCGAACAGCTGCAGCGACTCGACCTCGTCGTCGAACAGCTCGATGCGGATCGCCAGCTCGGAATGCTCGGCCGGAAAGACATCGATCGTGTCGCCGCGCACCCGGAAGGTGCCTCGGCTGAAGTCCGTCTCGTTGCGCTGGTACTGCATGCGGATCAATTGCGCGATCACGTCGCGCTGACCGACCTTGTCATGCACCCGCAGCGTCATCACCATCTGGTGATAGTCGCTCGGGTTGCCGATGCCGTAGATCGCCGACACAGTGGCCACGATGACCACGTCGCGGCGCTCCAGCAGGCTCTTGGTGGCCGACAGCCGCATCTGCTCGATGTGCTCGTTGATCGAGCTGTCCTTCTCGATGAACAGGTCGCGCTGAGGCACATACGCCTCAGGCTGGTAGTAGTCGTAGTAGCTGACAAAATACTCCACCGCGTTCTTGGGGAAGAACTCGCGGAACTCGCTGTAGAGCTGCGCGGCGAGCGTCTTGTTCGGCGCGAAGACGATGGCCGGCCGGCCCAGGCGCGCAATGACGTTGGCCATCGTGTAGGTCTTGCCCGAGCCGGTCACGCCCAGCAGCGTCTGGAAGCTCAGGCCGTCCTCGATGCCTTCGATCAGCGCGGCGATGGCCGCCGGCTGGTCGCCGGCCGGCAGGTAGGGTTGGTACAGCCGGAAGGGTGAATCCGGAAAGCTGACGAACTTGCTTTCGTCGATGGTTGCAACTTCGGCAAGAGCTTCGGTCATGGGCAGCCTAAAATACGGGTTTCCCCTGGCGCGCATGGGCCCGATCCATCGGGCGCGCGGGGCAGGCAAAACGCTGAGACTAGCCCAATTCCCGGTTTCCCACTACTGACAAGGACTGACCATGGCATCGCTTTTTGCCGCCGTCGACATGGCCCCGCGTGACCCGATCCTGGGTCTGAACGAACAGTTCAACGCCGACCCGAACCCCGCCAAGGTGAACCTGGGCGTGGGGGTCTACTATGACGACAACGGCAAGCTTCCCCTGCTGCAGTGCGTTGCGGCTGCCGAGAAGCAGATGATGGAAGCCCCCAAGGCCCGCGGCTACCTGCCGATCGACGGCATCGCGGCCTATGACAAGGCGGTGCAGGGTCTGGTGTTCGGCGCCGACAGCGCTGCGGTGCGTGAAGGCCGCATCGCCACCGTTCAGGGTCTGGGCGGAACCGGCGGCCTGAAGATCGGCGCCGACTTCCTCAAGCGCCTGAACCCGCAGGCCCAGGTGCTGATCAGCGACCCGAGCTGGGAGAACCACCGTGCGCTGTTCGAAACCGCCGGGTTCCCGGTGGCCACCTACCCCTACTACGATGCGGCCAAGCGTGGCGTGAACTTCGAAGGCATGGTGGCGGCCCTGAAGGCGGCGGAGCCCGGCACCATCGTCGTGCTGCACGCCTGCTGCCACAACCCGACCGGCTACGACATCACGCTGGAGCAATGGGCCCAGGTGATCGACGCCGTGAAGTCGCGCGGCCTGGTGCCTTTCCTCGACATGGCCTACCAGGGTTTCGGGGAAGGCATCGCCGAGGACGGCGCAGTGGTCGGCATGTTCATGGACGCCGGCATGAACTTCTTCGTTTCGACCTCGTTCTCGAAGAGCTTCTCGCTGTACGGCGAGCGGGTGGGCGCGCTGAGCGTGGTGGCCCAGAGCAAGGAAGAGGCCGACCGCGTGCTGTCCCAGCTCAAGCGCGTGATCCGCACCAACTACTCCAACCCGCCCATCCACGGCGCCCAGGTCGTCGCGATGGTGCTGACCACGCCCGAGCTGCGCAAGCTCTGGGAAGACGAGCTGGCCGGCATGCGCGTGCGCATCAAGGAGATGCGCACCGCCCTGGTGGCCAAGCTCAAGGCGGCGGGGGTGGCCCAGGACGTGGGTTTCATCACGCAGCAAAAGGGCATGTTCAGCTACTCCGGCCTGAGCAAGGAGCAGATGCAGCGCCTGCGCACCGAATTCGGCGTGTACGGTGTCGACTCCGGCCGGATCTGCGTGGCCGCCCTCAACAGCAAGAACATCGACTACGTGGTCAATGCCATCGCCAAGGTGATGTAAACGACTGGCAAACCAGTGCAAGGGGTGCTTCGGCACCCCTTTTTTGTGTCACCAAGGTGACAAATCAACGGTTTCTGCGCTGAATTGACCCACAAAGGTCGTACTTTTGCGGATTACGAGTTGTCACGACGTCAGGCACGATGGTTCGCATATGCCTAGAATGGTGCGGTGCAGCAATCCGGCTGCACCACCGGTCCGGTTTCGAGTCGTTACCCACGAAGGTTCAACATGCTGTATCAGCTTTACGAAACCCAACGCGCCCTGCTGAGCCCGTTCTCCGAGTTCGCCAGCGCTGCCTCCAAGCTCTACAGTCATCCCCTGTCGCCCTTCACCCACACCCCGCTGGCCCAGCGCGTGTCGGCCGGGCTGGATCTTGTGCACCGACTGTCCAAGGAGTACGAGAAGCCCGAGTTCGGCATCACCAAGGCCGTGGTCGACGGCGTGGAAGTGGCCGTGCAGGAGCAGGTGCCGGTGTCCAAGCCGTTCTGCCGGCTGGTGCGGTTCAAGCGCTTCACCGATGAAGGCGACCTGCTGACCAAGATGAAGGGCCAGCCGTCCGTGCTGGTCGTGGCCCCGCTGTCCGGCCACCACGCCACGCTGCTGCGCGACACCGTGCGCACCCTGCTGCAGGGCCACAAGGTCTACATCACCGACTGGATCGACGCCCGCATGGTGCCGCTTGAAGCCGGTCCGTTCCATCTGGACGACTACGTCGAATACGTCCAGGAGTTCATCCGTCACATCGGCCCGGACGTGCATGTGATCTCGGTGTGCCAGCCGACCGTACCGGTGCTGGCCGCCATCTCGCTGATGGCCAGCCGGGGCGAGCCCACGCCGCGCACGATGACGATGATGGGCGGCCCGATCGACGCCCGCAAGTCGCCCACCGCGGTGAACAACCTGGCGATGAACAAGAGCTACGAGTGGTTCGAGCACAACGTGATCTACCGTGTGCCGCCGAACTACCCGGGGGCCGGCCGTCGCGTGTACCCCGGCTTCCTGCAGCACACCGGCTTTGTCGCGATGAACCCGGACCGCCACCTCAGCTCGCACTACGACTACTTCATGGACCTGGTGCGCGGTGACGACGACAGCGTCGATGCCCACCGCTCGTTCTATGACGAGTACAACGCCGTGCTCGACATGCCGGCCGACTACTACCTCGACACCATCAAGACCGTCTTCCAGGATTTCGCGCTGGTCAACGGCACCTGGGAAGTGCGCGGCGAACTGGTGCGTCCGCAGGACATCACCACCACCGCCCTGCTCACGATCGAGGGTGAACTCGACGACATCTCCGGCGCCGGGCAGACTCAGGCCGCGCACGACCTGTGTACCGGCATTCCGAAGCAGGAACAGCCGCACTACATCGTGCAGGGGGCGGGTCACTACGGCATCTTCTCGGGTCGCCGCTGGCGCGAGAAGGTCTACCCGGTGGTGAGCGAGTTCATTGCGCGCCATGAAGCCCAGGACCAGGCACAGGCCGCTGCGCCGGCCGCGCGTGCGCGTGCTGCCAGCAAGGCGGTGCGCCGCGTGAAGTGAGCGTCACCGCCGAGGCGATCGACGCCCTGCTGCCGCAGACGCAATGCACGCGCTGCGGCTACCCTGACTGCCGCAGCTATGCCCAGGCCATCGCCGCGGGCGAGGCCGCCATCAACCGTTGCCCGCCCGGCGGCGCCGAGGGCATCGCACGCCTGGCCTCGCTGACAGGCCAGGCGGCCACACCGCTCGACCCGGCCCACGGCCAGGAGGGGCCCCGCACACTGGCGATCATCGACGAAGCCTGGTGCATCGGCTGCACGCTGTGCATCAAGGCCTGCCCGGTCGACTGCATCGTGGGTGCGCCCAAGCAGATGCACACGGTGATCGAATCGCTGTGCACCGGGTGCGAGCTGTGCGTTCCGGCCTGCCCGGTCGACTGCATCAGCCTCGTGCCGGTCACCGCCACCACCGGCTGGGCCGCCTGGAGCCCGGCGCAGGCCGACGAGGCGCGTGAACGGCATGACTTCCATCGCCTGCGCATCGAGCGCGACAAGCAGGAGAACGCCGATCGGCTGGCGGCCAAGGCGGCGCACAAGCTTGCCAACCTGGCCGCCGAGTCTCAGCTGACCGACCCGCAGCAGCTCGAGCGCAAGCGTGCGGTCATCGAGGCCGCCCTGGCCCGGGCGCGCGCGCGTCGGCCGAGCTGAAGGCACGCGGCCTTGCCCCGTCGCCTGGAGGCGGTGACACAATCGCGCCCCATGAAGCCGCAGCAGATCGCCACGTTTTTCGCCACCCTGAAGGCCGCCAACCCGCAGCCGAACACCGAGCTCGAATACACCAGCGTGTTCGAGCTGCTGGCGGCCGTGCTGCTGTCGGCCCAGGCCACCGACGTGAGCGTGAACAAGGCCACGCGCCGGCTCTTTCCGGTGGCGAACACGCCGCAGCGACTGCTGGCGCTGGGCTTCGACGGCCTGTGCGACTACATCCGCACGATCGGCCTGTATCGCAGCAAGGCCCGGCATCTGCTGGAGACGTGCCGCATCCTCGTCGAGCAGCATGGCGGTGAGGTGCCCCGCACCCGGGAGGCGCTCGAAGCCCTGCCCGGTGTGGGTCGCAAGACCGCCAATGTCGTGTTGAACGTGGCCTTCGGCGAAGCGACGATGGCAGTGGACACGCACATCTTCCGGGTGAGCAACCGCACCGGCCTGGCGCCGGGCAAGACACCACTGGCGGTCGAACACGGGCTGCTGGCGCGTGTGCCGGCCGAGTACCTCGTCGATGCGCACCATTGGCTCATCCTGCACGGGCGCTATGTGTGCCTCGCACGCAAGCCCCAGTGCTGGCAATGTCAGGTCGCCTCCGTGTGCGACTTCACGCCGAAGACCGCAGCCTGAGACACTGGCCGTGGCCCGGTGCCGCGTGCCAGTCGGCGGCCGAGGTCGGCACGGGCAGCCCGGCCACGATGCGCTGCGCCGCCTGGATCCACCCCGCATGCCCGACCACCAGGGCCTGATGGTGCGGCCGCTGCGACAGCCACTGTTCGCATCGCCTCCACAACTGCTCCAGCGACTCGCCGCCGCCGGGCGCATGCCGTGCAAAGTCGGCGCACCAGGCGTCGATCTGCGGCTGGCCGATCTGGTCCCAGGTGCGTCCCTCCCAGCGGCCGAAATCGAGTTCACACAGCCGATCGTCGATGTGGTGCTGCCACCCCCACCGGGCGAGCCAGCGGCCGACGTCCGCGCCGCGGCGCAGCGGCGACGTCCAGATCTCGCGGGGGCGCCCGTCCCGCCGCGCAGCACGCCGGATCCGGTGCGCCAGGCGCTTGGCGCGACGCCGGTCCACCGGCAGGTCCAGGCGCCCGATACAGCGCGCCGAACCGCCCGAGGCCAGCCCCCGAGGGCGAGGATGGCGCCAGATCAGGAGATCCATCGCAACGCGGCAAGCAGCCCGAGGTAGATGGCGACCTCACCCAGCTGCTGGCTGGCACCCAGGCAGTCGCCGGTGTAGCCGCCAAGACGGCGGCGAAACCATCGGGCGCAAAAGCACAAGGCCATGACGGCGCCACCCGCGGCGGCCGCCACCGCCGGCACGCCCAACACCCGCTCGGCCAGCGCACCCCCCACCATCAGCACCCAGGCCAGCGCCCACAGCCAACCACCGCCGCCGAGCTGGCGCGCAAAGGGCTTGGCCTTGGCATGGGCGGCATCGCCCGCATAGGGCAGCCAGCGGATCAGCGTGACCGGCAGCAGCCGCGACGCGGTGTGCCCCAGCACCAGGGCCGGCCCCACCAGCGCGCTCGGCAGGCTCAGCAACGCCGCGGCCTTCAGGCCCAGCATCGCGCACAGGCCCATCGCGCCATAGGCCCCGATGCGTGAGTCCTTCATGATCTCCAGCGCCCGCTCGCGGCTCACGGCGCCGCCCAGGCCGTCACAGACATCCGCCCAGCCGTCTTCGTGAAAACCGCCGGTGAGCCACAGGCCGAAGGCCATCGCAAGCACCACCGCCACCGGCTGGCCCCAGGCGGCCAAGGCCCCCAGGTACACGCCTGCGACCACAAGCCCGATCAGCGAGCCCACCAGCGGGAAGTGCCGTGCGCTGTCGTGCAGCCACTGGTCGTCATAGCCGATGCGCCGCACGAGCGCCGATGGGAGCGGGATCCGGGTGAGGAACTGCCAGGCGATGGCGGCAAGTCGCAGCTCGTGCCAGACGCCCGCCAGGCTCATCGCCGCGCCCTGATGGCCATGCATCGGACCGACCGCTCAGGCCCGGTCGGACACGCCGGCCGACTCGAAGCTCGCCATCTCGGCCAGCAGGCGCACGCTGGATGCCACCAGTGGCCATGCCACCGCCGCGCCCGAGCCCTCACCCAGGCGCATCGACAGGTCCATCAGCGGCTCGACCTTCAGCACGTCAAGCATGCGGCTGTGGGCCATCTCGCTGGAGCGATGCGCAAAGACGCAATAGTCGGTCACGGCCGGTTGCAGGGCCTGCGCGACCAGGATGGCCGCGCCGGTGATGAAGCCGTCGACGATGACCAGCCTCCGTTCGCACGCCGCCTGCAAGGTGGCGCCGACCATCATCGCGATCTCGAAACCGCCCAACGCCGCCAGGGCCGCCAGCGGTTGCGTGGCACTGGCGTTCACCTGCAGGGCGCGGGTCAGCACGGCGCACTTGTGGGCCAGGCCTTCGTCGTCCAGGCCCGTGCCGCGACCCACACACTGGGCCAGCGGCAGCCCGGCCAGGCGCGACAGCAGCAAGGCAGCGCTGGAGGTGTTGCCGATCCCCATCTCACCCAGCAGGATCACGTTGCCCGGCAGCGACTTCACGACCTCGCGCCCGGCGGCCATCGCTGCCCGGCACTGCTCCGGCGTCATGGCCGGGCCCTGGCTGGCATCGGCCGTGCCGGCGGCGATCTTGCGCACCTGAAGCGCGCTGCGCGGTGCAAACTCGTGGCGCACGCCGGCGTCCACGACGGTCAAGGACAGGCCGTGCTGCCGCGCCAGCACACTGACCGCCGCCCCGCCGGCCAGGAAGTTCTCGACCATCTGCCAGGTGACGTCGCTCGGATAGGCCGACACCCCCTGTGCCGCCAGGCCATGGTCGCCGGCAAACACCACCAGCTGGGGGGCGTCGAGCACCGGATCCTCCCGGCCCTGCACCAGACCGATCTGCACCGCCAGGGACTCCAGCCGGCCCAGCGCACCCACGGGCTTGGTCTTGCGGTCAAGGCGGTGCTGCAGACGGGCGCGCAGCGCCGCATGGTGGGTGGGTTCGATCGCAGGCAGGTCGGGACTCGTCATGTTCTGAAGCATCAGTTGCAGGAGGGTTTCACGCGCAGTGCCTGGCCGGCGACCACCAGCGTGACGGTGTCGGCCAGGGCCGCGACACGTTGATGGACCCGGCCCAGTTCATCGACGAATCGGCGCGTCTGAGCCCCCAGCGGCGTGACGCCCCAGCCGATCTCGTTGGACACAAGCACCACCTCGCCGGGCAGCCCGTTCAGCACCGCCAGCAAGGCCTCGACGGCCGCCGTGGCGTCGTGCTCGGCGTGCCCGGGCGGCGGAAAGCACAGCTGGGTCAGCCACAGCGTGAGACAGTCGACCAGCACGAAACGGCCGACACCGGCATGGGCCTGCAGCGCCTGGGCCAGCGCACGTGGTGCCACCGGCACCTCGATCGTGTGCCAATGCGGAGGACGCGCCGCGCGGTGGTGTGCGATGCGATCGCGCATCTCGTCATCGCCCGCCCACGCCGTGGCCAGGTACACCACCTGTGCCCCCGCCCCCTGCGCCTGAAGCGCCAGCGATTCCGCATGGCGGCTCTTGCCTGAGCGGGCGCCGCCCAGGATCAGATGCAGGGATGACATGGGCAGCAGTGCGGCGGGGCTCGGCATGAAAGTGACGGATTCCTCTGGCGTGGCGCACAGGCCGGGCCTGGCAGGCGACCGATTGTAGGGTCGCGATCTACAATGACCGCGACCCTGGAAGGACGGTCCGCCCATGCCTCACCTCGATGATCTTGCAGACCGCGTCGAACGCCTGCTCATGCGCCATGAAGAACTCAAGCGCACCAATGCCCTGCTCGAACAGCAACTGGCCTCCGTGAGCCATGAGCGCGACAGCCTGAGGTCGCGCCTCAACGCAGCGCGCGCGCGCATCGACGCCCTGCTCGAGCGCCTGCCCGAAGCGGTGAGCACCGGCAGTGACGACCAAGGAGCCCCGAAGGCATGAAGCAGATCGAAGTGACCATCATGGGCCAGAGCTACATCCTGGCCTGCGCCGACGGCGGCGAGTCGGCGCTGCTCGAAGCCGTCAATCATGTGGACCGTGAGATGTGCGCGATCCGTGACGCCGGCAAGGTCAAGGCCCGCGAACGCATCGCCGTGCTGGCAGCGCTCAATGTTGCCTATGAACTGGCCGAGCGCCCGGCCGCTTCCACGGGGGGCGGCACCACGGTGCCGGGCGAGCTGGCCGCATCGTTGTCCGGTGACGCACATGCCGACATCGCCGCCTTGGTGCGCCGAATCGACGAAGCCCTCGGGCAGGACGGGCAATTGCTCTGAATTCACCGCAGCCCATCGGCGCGCGCGCGTAGAATGGGCTCGTCCGTCGCGTTCGCGGGAGTCTTATATTTCCTTGAACCGATGCTCTCTGAGCAAGGGCCTGGAACATCGTCCGGCTGGTGCGATCGTCTCGCGTCAGATGAACCCGAAGCCCGACTGACCTCGCCCACCTGAACTCCCTGGGTTCAGGAATGCGGCTCTCGGCTCGCGATGGACACCTTACCTTCCCCATGACCTACTGGCTGATGAAGAGCGAGCCCGACGAGTGCTCGATCGATGACCTCGTCGCAGCGCCCGGCCAGACGGTTGCCTGGATCGGCGTGCGCAACTACCAGGCTCGCAATTTCATGCGCGACGCCATGCGCATCGGCGATGGCGTGCTTTTCTATCATTCGTCCTGCGCCGAACCCGGCATTGCCGGGCTCGCCCAGGTGGCGTCGGCACCCTACCCCGACCCCACCCAGTTCGACCCGTCCAGCCCGTACCACGATGGCCGCAGTGATCCCACCTCGCCACGCTGGCTGCTGGTCGACGTGAAGCTGCAGCGCAAGACACCCCTGCTGTCGCTGAAGGCCATGCGCCACGCACCCGCCCTGGCCACGATGCAGGTGCTGCGCCCCGGCAACCGGCTGTCGATCACGCCGGTGACACCCGAAGAGTGGCAGGCCGTCATCTCGATCCTCGACGCCCTGGAGGCTGAACGTTGAATCTCGAATGGATGCTGATCGCCGAGTTGCTGCTGCTCGGCTGCTTCACGGGTTTCCTGGCGGGTCTGCTGGGCATTGGCGGCGGCATGCTGCTGGTGCCCTTCCTCACCCTGATCCTCGGGCAGCGCGGTGTGCCGCCTGAGCTGTCGGTGAAGATGGCGATCGCCACCTCGATGGCCACGATCCTCTTCACCTCGATCTCCAGCGTGCGGGCGCATCACCGCCGTGGCGCCGTGCGCTGGGACCTGGTGCGCGGGCTGGCGCCAGGCATCGTGCTGGGCGGCCTGCTGGCAGGGGCCGGTGTCTTCGCGCTGCTCAAGGGCTCCTGGCTGGCGATCTTTTTTGCGCTGTTCGTCGGCTTCTCGGCCACCCAGATGCTGCTGGACAAGAAACCCGCGCCGAGCCGGCAGATGCCGGGCACCGCAGGTCAGCTGACGGCAGGGGCCGGCATCGGGTTCCTTTCGGGCCTGGTGGGCGCGGGGGGCGGTTTTGTGTCGGTGCCGTTCATGACCTGGTGCAACGTCGCGATCCACAATGCGGTGGCCACCAGTGCGGCGCTGGGCTTTCCGATTGCGCTGGCCAACGTAGCGGGCTACATCATCGGGGGCTGGAGGCTCGAATCCGGTGTGGCCGGCGCCTTCGGCTACCTCTATCTGCCAGCGCTGGTGGGCATCGCGGCCACCAGCGTGCTGTTTGCGCCCCTGGGGGCCAAGGCCGCCCACGCAATGAACGTGAAGCAGCTCAAGCGCGCTTTTGCCTTCCTGTTGTACGGTCTGGCCAGCTACATGCTCTACAAGGGCATCACGGGTTGAAGCGCAGCGCGCCCCGAGAGGCCCCGGAAGGCCGTCACGGCGACGGTGCACTGCCCTGGGTCGCCGCGTGACTGGTGACGAACGGAATGCTCGCCATCAGCACGCAGTTGCTGCCCCGGGCCTCGGCCTGAGCCAGGGCTTCTTCGGCGGCAGCCAGCAGTTCGTCGCGCGTCTGCGACGTGTGCGGGAAGCTCGCAACCCCCATCGACACCGTGAACCGGACTTCGGCCCCCTCGACCATCACGATCTGGGCTTCGCACTGGCGACGCACGCTTTCCATCCGGGCGTGGGCCGTCGCCAGGCCGATGCCGGACAGCACCACCGCAAAGCGGTCCTCGCCGAGTCGGCAGGGGGCGTCCATGGCGCGGGTGTTGCTGCGCAGCAGCCGTCCGACGGCCTGCAGGATGCGCGCACTCGCCTTGGCCCCCTTGGGCCCGGCCGCGACCTCGGCATAGCGGTCGATGCGGATCGCCACCAGCGCGAACTCGCGGTGCTCCCGCTGAGACAGATCGATCTCGCGACGCACCTGCTCCTCGAAGTGGCGGACGTTGTACACGCCTGACAGCGGATCGCGCACCGCCTGGTCCTGCAGTTCGAGGCGCAGGTCCTCGTTCTCGCGCTGATGTTGCTCGAGCTGGCTGAGCGCATGCCGCAACTGGGCCTGGATGCGCCGCAGGTCAGTCTGGTCGGCCCAGGTGCCGCACAGCACCTTGCCACGCGGCAGTTCGAGCATCTGTCGACTGGCAAGCACCTCCTTGCCGGCCACCCGTTCCTCGCGCTGAGAAGCGTGCCGCAAGCCCCATGCAGCCGCATCACCGGCCTTCAGCACGGTGGCGGTGTCGGCATCGAGGCGCTCCTCATCGGTGCAACCGACCAGCTCGGCGACGGGCCGGCCCAGCAGCGCGGCGGCCGCCGTGTTCAGATAGATGTAGCGCCCGTTCTCATCCTTGACGTAGACGCCACAGGCGGCCAGGTCCATGGCGGCGGCCACGCATCGCGCCAGTTCAGTGCCGTCCCAGCCATGGGCCGTGGCTAGCGCCAGAGCCCGCTGCAGGGGATCTGCGTGCACCGCGGTGGCAGTCATCTCGTTCATGGTCGTGGGTCGTGGCTGGGGTGCCGTCTCACCCCGTACTGATTGTGAACCTATCTGCAGCATCCGGCAGCCCTGTCACCCCCCCCTGATTCGGGGCATGGTGCAACACGGCAACGTGACGGAATTCACGCATCGGACCGGCGCTGGCCGGCGCGCCGGCCCGGCGGTCAGCCGGTGAGCATCTGCATGCTGCGCTCGTAGCGCTGGACCAGCCGCTCCGACGTCTCCAGCAGCGACTCGCTGGCTGAGGCCAGCAGCAGCCGGGCGTCGGCGTGCGTGGCCTTGTGCAGCCCGGCCAGCATGCGCTGCCAGTCGTTGCTCGCCGCCTCAAGATCGGCCCGGATGTCCGGATTGACCAACGGCAGCTGCCACAGGAAAGCCTGCGCCTGTTCGAAGGCCCAGACATCCTGCTCCGCGGCAGACCGCGCGAGTGTGCCAGCTTCACCTTTCAACAGGCTTGCCATCAGCCCATGCTTGGCCAGGCGCTGGGACAGCATGCGTTGCCTTCCCGCCACATTGATGACATGCAACGTCGAGGCGAGGCCGGCCGACTCCAGTACGGTGGTGAGCTGTTCGGCCTGCTGCAGCAGCCTGGCGGCTGCCTCATCGACGCCGGTCAGCCGGGCCACCTGGGCCGGCTGCGCCAGCTCGGGCTTCAACTGCTGCCAGGTCGACTGGACCGCCGCGATCAGGTCACCGAAGGTGGGCCGCGACAACACCTTGCCCAGCACGGCCAGGTTGTCCTCGACCCGGTCGCAGGACTGCTTCATCAGGGCCGTGGCACCGGCCACATCCAGGCCGTCGGCCAGCAGCGCATAGAGCTTGACGATGCGCTGCGAGAGCATGCGCAACTGGCCGGAGCGATTGACCGCGTCGGCATAGTGCGCCGTGTCGATCACCTGGCGCGACACCTGCCCGACCCGCAGATTGCCGTGCATCGACGCCGTGCGCAGGACCTTGAAGGCTTCGTCCTCGGACATCTGCGTGGCGCGCATCAGGATGCCCTTGGCGCGATCGACCAGCTTGCGCTCCTCGAAGCGGTGGGTCATGTCCTCCAGTGCGGCGCGCAGCTCCCGCTCCTTGCGAAACCGGGCCTGGGCCAGGTGGATCACCGGGCGCAGGCGTGCCAGGGCGTAGCCGTTCACGACATAGGCATGCACGGGGCCGGCCACCGCACGCTCGATCCGGGCGGCATCGGGATCCACCGCAAACACCACCACCGGCCTCGGGTCAGTGGCAGCCAGCCCTTCGAGGGCGGCAAACAGCTCATCGCCGGGGCTGGGCTCGAAGCACACGACCACATCCGGTGCCTGGCGCACCGCCTCCTGCACCAGATTGCGGCATGTGACGGCACCAAGCACGTGAATGCCGACCGCTTCGAGGTCGGCGTCCAGGGCGGGAGCCCCCGGGGTGGCGGGGCTGAGCACAAGCGCAGAAGTCATGTCGGAAACAGGGCAGTGACAGAGGGAAAACAGACGGATCAGTGGCGGCGCAGCACCGCGCAGGCCGTGGGGCCGCAAGCATAGTGCACCCATCGTGCCCGCGGGTCGAGAGCGTGCACGAGCGACTGGCACGGTTGTTGCTGCATTGCAGCAGGGTGTGACGATGCACCCGGATCGCGCGAACCGCACGGCGCGATCATGCGCACAGTGTCGTGTGCAGCCATGTGCCTCCGCCTTGGGCCTGCGTTTGCCCAGGGCTTGCTCCAGGAGAGCCGCATGAGCCCAACGACCGACCTCCAGGCCATGGTGGCGACCCGCCCGGGTTGCCGCGCCTGCCTGCCTGCCCCTTCTGCACCCTGCACCGCCCACCCGTGTGCCGGCGCAGCCGTGTCCGTGTCCGCCTGACCCCGGTTTCCGTCATGTCCAACGCCAAGACCTTCATGAAGTCCGGCCACTGGCCGACCCTGTTCGCCTCCTTCCTCTACTTCGATTTCTGCTTTGCCGTGTGGGTGCTCAACGGCGCCATGGGGCCGTTCATCGGGGAAGCCTTCAACCTGACCCCGGCCCAGAAGGGCTTCATGGTGTCGGTACCCATCCTGGCGGGCGCGCTGATGCGCTTTCCGCTGGGCGTGCTGGCCCAGTACATCGGCCGCAAGAACGCGGCCATGGTCGAGATGGGGCTGATCATCCTGGCGCTGGCCTACGGCTATTTCTTCGTGGACAGCTACGACGGCGTGCTGGCCATGGGGGTGCTGCTGGGCATTGCCGGCGCCAGCTTCGGCGTGGCGCTCAGCCTGGGCAGCGGCTGGTATCCCGCCCGCTACAAGGGCCTGGCCATGGGCATTGCCGGCGCCGGCAACTCGGGCACGGTGCTGGCCGTGCTGTTCGCCCCGCCGCTGGCCGCCAAGTTCGGCTGGCAGGCCGTGTATGGCCTGGCTGCCTTCACCATGCTGCTGCCCATGGCCGTGATGTGGTTTGCGGCCAAGGAACCTCCCGATCGTGAACACCAGACCTTCCGCGAGCACATCTCCTGCCTGTTCGAGAAGGACGGCTGGGCCTTCAGCCTGATCTACATCGTCACCTTCGGTGGTTTCATCGGGCTGGCGAGCTTCCTGCCGACCTACTTCCATGACCAGTTCAAGGTCACCAAGGTCGAGGCCGGCCAGCTGACGATGCTCGCCACGCTGATGGGATCCGCGGTGCGCGTGGTCGGCGGCTACATCTCCGACCGCATCGGCGGCGTCAACACCCTCAGCGGCGTGCTCGCGGTGGTGGCCGCCAGCCTCGTCCTGTGCGGCATGGCCGGTGGGTCCGTGGTCGTCACGACGCTGCTGTTCATGTTCTGCTTCGCCGCTCTGGGCGCGGGCAACGGGGCGCTGTTCCAGCTCGTCCCGCTGCGCTGGCCGCTGACCACGGCTGTGGCCGGCTCGATGATCGGTGAGGTCGGCGCCCTGGGCGGGGGTTTCCTGCCCAACGCGATGGGCCTGTCCAAGCAGTACGCCGGCACCTATTTCTGGGGCTTTGTGGCCTTCGCGGTGCTGGCCATCGGCATGCTCGTGATGCTGCGCATCGTGCAGATCCGCTGGACCCGCACCTGGGCCGAAAAGGGTGGTCGCGCCCGTGCGATGCCCGCCACGGCCGGCGCCGACGCCCCGCAGGACTTCGGCCGCGCCGAGTTCGGCTCGACCACCAAGTAAACGGTGCCGGCCATGACCATCCCCCGCGCGCTCGATGCCCGCCCGGCCCGCCGGGCCGGGCGGCGCCGTTCAGCGTGGCAGGAACAGCAGCCACACGATCAGCAGCAGGTTGAACAGCACCGAGATGGCCAGCGCGGCCTGCCACAACACGAGCGGGTTGCGAGCCACCAGGGGCGTGCTGCCCGGTGCGGCCAGCGGACGGGACGCGCCGCGCTCGAGCGCCAGCACCAGTTCTTCGGCCGTCTCGAAACGCTGGCGCCGGTCGCGCGCCACGGCCTTGAGCACGACATGGTCCAGCCAGATCGGCACGTCGGGCCGCACGCGCGAGGGCGGCACGGGGTCGCGACGGAATCGCGCGCCCTGGTAGGGCTCGACCTCGCCATAGGGCAGCCGGCCGGTCAGCCACTGGTAGAGCGTGACACCGAGTGCGTACAGGTCGCTGCCGGCGTCGGCCGCCTGCCCCGCGTTGTCGTCGATGCCCCATTGCTCGGGGTTCATGTAGCTCGGCGTGCCCGCATGCAGGTGGCGCTGGGCCCTCGGCTCGCGGCCCGACAAGGCCACGCCCAGGTCGAGCACACGCCACTGCCCGTCGTCGCCCAGATGCAGGTTGCCCGGCTTGATGTCGCGGTGCACGACCCCCTGGCGGTGCAGGCGGCCGAGCGCGCGGGCCACGCCCACTGCGGCCGCCACGATGTCACCCACCTCGAAGCGGCGTCGTTCGGCCAGCATCTGCTCCAGTGTCTGGCCGGCATGCCAGTCGAACACCGTGTAGAAGGCAGTGGGCTCGCGCAGCTCGTGCACTCGCACGAAACCGCGCGCGTCACGGCCCGCCACCCGGCTGCCCAGCCAGGCCTCATGGGCGAGCATCGCGCGTTCTTCGGGGTCGCTGGCACGTGCCTCGTGCAAGGTCTTGATCGCCACGAGCGACTGTCCGTCGAGGTCGCGCGCCTGGTACAGGCGGTGCACACCGGTGTCGGCCACGAGTGCAGTGATCACGCGCCCGTCGAGCTGGTCACCGACCTTCAACCGGGGCGGCACAGGCAGCTGGCGGCCATGCAGCAGGATGTCCTCGAGGCGGCTCGGTGCGAGGCCGCGCACCCGGATGACGAGCGCCGTGGCGTTGTCGTGGCTGCCGGCCTGCAGGGCCGCGTGCACGATGGCTTCGCTTGCGGCCTGCACGTCGCCGTCGCGGGCCAGTGCGGCGAGTTCACGTCGGCGCAGGGCCCCGTGCACGCCGTCGCTGGTCAGCACGAACGCATCACCGGCGTGCAGTTCGCCTTCGGTGTAGTCGACGCGCACCAGGTCGTCCAGCCCGATCGCGCGCGACAGCCTGCCCCGCATGTCGGGATGGTCGAAACCGTGGTCCTGGGTGAGCTGGATGCACTGGTTGTCGCGCAGCAGCCAGGCGCGGGTGTCGCCCACGTGCGCCAGGGCGTAGCTGTGGCCACGCAGCACCAGGGCCGTGAGCGTGCACATCGCCGTGCTGCCCACCGGTCCCTGCCGGCGGTTGTGATCGGCCAGCCAGGCGTTCTGGGCGCCGATCAGGCGGTCCAGTGCGACCGTGGTGTCCCAGGTCGGCGGCACGCCGTGGTAGTCCTGCACCAGCCCCATCACCGTGGTCTGCGCGGCCATCAGACCCTGGCCGCCGGCCGAGACACCGTCCGCCACGGCGGCAATCAGCCCCAGCGCCTCATCGTGGGGCGCCGGACGCACCGCTGCGGCGAAGTCTTCGTTGCGTTCGCGCGGGCCCTTTGCGCTCGTGTAGCCAATCTCGACGTCAAAGCTCATGAATTGTGTGAATCAACGATGGAATCCCGCACCGACTCGGTGATGGTCCCGCATTTCAAGCAAGAAGCAAGCCCAAGAACGGTGCACGCACGGCTGCACCACGACCGGGCTGCCCCCCTTTCTCACTGGCACCTCAATTGCTTTACAGACCTTGAGGCTCAACCCCTGGAGCACTGCGCATGAAAAAGATGAAACTGGTGATGGTCGGCAACGGCATGGCGGGTGTCCGCACCCTCGAGGAACTGCTGAAGATCGCGCCCGACCTCTACGACATCACGGTGTTCGGCGCCGAGCCTCATCCGAACTACAACCGCATCGCACTCTCGCCGGTGCTGGCCGGCGAGCAGACGCTGGAGGAGATCATCCTCAACCCGGTGTCGTGGTACGAGGAAAACGGCATCACGCTGCACCTGGGCAAGAAGGTCGTCGACATCGACCGCAGCCGCCGCATCGTGCGCGCCGAAGATGGCACCGAAGCCGAGTACGACCGCCTGCTGCTGGCCACCGGCTCCAACCCCTTCATCCTGCCGGTGCCGGGCAAGGACCTCGACGGCGTGATCGCCTACCGCGACATCGCCGACACCAACACCATGATCGAGGCCGCACAGCGCTACAAGCACGCCGTGGTGATCGGCGGTGGCCTGCTCGGCCTGGAAGCTGCCAACGGCCTGATGCTGCGCGGCATGCAGGTCAGTGTGGTGCACATCGCCCCCTGGCTGATGGAGCGCCAGCTCGACGACGTGGCCGGCAAGCTGCTGCAGAAGTCGCTTGAAGAGCGTGGCCTGAAGTTCCTGCTCGGTGCGCAGACGCAGGCACTGATCGGCGACAAGGACGGCCGCGTGATGGCCGTGCAGTTCAAGGACGGCAGCGAGGTGCCGGCCGACCTGGTCGTGATGGCCGCCGGCATCCGCCCCAACACCGAGCTGGCCGAGAAGATCGGCATCTACTGCAACCGTGGCATCGTCGTCACCGACACCATGCAGACCGTGACCGACCCGCGCATCTACTCGGTCGGCGAGTGCGCGGCCCACCGCGGCATCGCCTATGGCCTGGTCGCACCGCTGTTCGAGCAGGGCAAGGTGTGCGCCACCCACCTGGCGCAGTTCGGCATCGGCCGCTACCTGGGCTCGCAGGTGTCGACCAAGCTCAAGGTCACCGGCATCGACCTGTTCTCGGCCGGCAACTTCATGGGCGGCGAAGGCACCGAAGAGATCGTGATGAGCGACCCCTACGGCGGGGTCTACAAGAAGCTCGTCATCAAGGACGACAAGCTGGTCGGCGCCTGCCTGTACGGCGACACGGTCGACGGCTCGTGGTACTTCAAGCTGCTGCGGGAAGGCCGCACGATCCACGACCTGCGTGACAAGCTGATGTTCGGTGAGTCGAACATCGGCGACACCGGTCACGAAGGCCACAACAAGGCCGCCACGATGCCCGACGACGCAGAGGTCTGCGGCTGCAACGGCGTGAGCAAGGGCGCGATCTGCAAGGCCATCAAGGACAAGGGCCTGTTCACGCTCGAAGAGGTGCGCAAGCACACCAAGGCCAGTGCCTCGTGCGGCTCATGCACCGGCCTGGTCGAGCAGATCCTGATGTTCACCGCCGGGGGCGACTATTCCGCCACGCCCAAGAAGAAGGCCATGTGCGGCTGCACCGACCACAGCCACGACGAGGTGCGCCAGGCCATCCGCACGGTTGCGGCCGACGGCAGCAAGCTGCTGACCATCGACGGCGTCTACAAGGCGTTGGGCTGGCGCACGCCCAACGGCTGTTCGAGCTGCCGCCCGGCGATCAACTACTACCTGATCAGCACCTGGCCCAAGGAGGCCAAGGACGACCCGCAATCGCGCTTCATCAACGAGCGCAGCCACGCCAACATCCAGAAGGACGGCACCTACTCGGTCATCCCGCGCATGTGGGGCGGTGAGACCACGGCCGATGAACTGCGCCGCATCGCCGACGTGGTCGACAAGTACAAGATCCCCACCGTCAAGGTCACCGGCGGCCAGCGCATCGACCTGCTGGGCGTGAAGAAGGAGGACCTGGTCAACGTCTGGAAGGACATCGGCATGCCTTCGGGCCATGCGTATGCCAAGGCCCTGCGCACGGTGAAGACCTGCGTGGGCAGCGAGTGGTGCCGTTTCGGCACCCAGGACAGCACGCAGCTCGGCAAGGACCTTGAGCGTGCACTGTGGCGCATGTATGCCCCGCACAAGGTGAAGCTGGCCGTCAGCGGCTGCCCGCGCAACTGTGCCGAATCGGGCATCAAGGACGTCGGCGTGATCGGGGTGGACTCGGGCTGGGAGATCTACATCGCCGGCAATGGCGGCATCAAGACCGAGGTGGCGCACTTCTTCACCAAGCTCAAGACCGCCGAGGAGGTGCTGGAGTACAGCGGTGCGTTCCTGCAGCTCTACCGCGAGGAAGGCTGGTACCTGGAGCGCACGGTGCACTACGTGAACCGCGTGGGCCTGGACTA
>CAMLSD010000077.1 GCA_946482595.1 uncultured Comamonadaceae bacterium | reverse complement strand
CGCGGTGCTGTATTCGCTGGCCGCGGGCGGCACGGTGTCGATCGCGGCGCTGTTCATCGCCGGGGTGCTGCCGGGCCTGCTGATGGGCCTCACGCTGGCGGTGATCTGCCTGCTCACCGCGCGCAAGCACAACTATCCGAAGGGCGAGGTCATCCCGATGCGCCAGGCGCTGAAGATCTGCCTGGATGCCATGTGGGGCCTGATGACCATGGTGATCATCCTGGGCGGCATCCTGTCGGGCGTGTTCACCGCCAACGAGTCGGCGTCGATCGCGGTGGTCTGGGCGTTTTTCGTCACGATGTTCATCTACCGCGACTACAAGTGGCGTGACCTGCCCAAGCTTGTGCACCGCACCGTCAAGACGGTCACCATCGTGATGATCCTGATCGGTTTTGCGGCCTGTTTCGGCTACCTCATGACGCTGATGCAGATCCCGATGAAGGTCACGGCCTTCTTCACCAGCGTGTCGGACAACAAGTACGTGATCCTGATGCTGATCAACGTGATGCTGTTGATCCTGGGGACGCTGATGGACATGTCGCCGCTGATCCTGATCATCACGCCCATCCTGCTGCCGGTGGTCAAGATGCTGGGCATCGACCCGGTGCACTTCGGCATGATCATGATGGTCAACCTGGGCATCGGGCTGATCACCCCGCCGGTGGGCACGGTGCTGTTTGTCGGCAGTGCGGTGGCGAAGTTGCCGATCGGTGTGGTCACGCGGGCAGCGATGCCGTTTTTCGTGGCGCTGTTTTTCGTGCTGATGGCGGTGACCTACATTCCGGCCCTGTCGCTGTGGCTGCCGCGCTTGCTGCTGCAGTGAGCCTGCACAATGGGGCGTCACCACCACCGACCTGACGGCCCATGGACCTGCTCGCCCACCGTGTTCCCGCCCTGACCGAAGCCCTCGCCAGCCTGCCTGCACGGCCCGTCCACGACCCGGGTGCCGATGGCCCGTTCTGGCAGGCCGTACGTTCGCTGTACGACGTGTCGCGCGAGCCCATCAACCTGGAAAACGGCTACTGGGGCGTGATGGCCGAGCCGGTCAAGGCGCAGTTTGCGCACTGGACCGATGTGGTCAACCACAGTAACACCCTGCTGATCCGCGATCGCTGGCCTGAACTGCTCGACGGGCTGCGGGCCCGCCTGGCCCGATCGCTGGGCTGCCACCTCGACGAAGTGGTGCTCACACGTGGCGCGACCGAGGCGATGCTGGCGCTGATCGGCGGCTACAACCGGCTGCAGCCCGGCGACACCGTGCTGTACTGCGACCTCGACTACCCGGCAATGCGCCGCGCGATGGAATGGCTGCGCGAGCGTCGCGGTGTGACGCCGGTGTGCCTCACCATTCCCGAGCCGGCTGACCGCGACGCGGTGATCGCGGCCTACCGCCAGGCACTGCAGCAGCACCCGCAGACCCGGATGGTGCTGCTGACGCACCTGAGCCATTGCACCGGGCTGGTGATGCCGGTGGCCGAGCTGGCGGCCATCGCCCGCAACGCGGGCGCCGAGGTGCTGGTGGACGCCGCCCACTCCTGGGGCCAGCTCGATTTCGACGTCACCGCACTCGATGCGCCGTATGTGGCGTTCAACCTGCACAAGTGGATCGGTGCACCGCTGGGCTGCGGCGCACTCTACATCCGGCGCGGTGCCCTCGACGCGATCGACCCCTACTTCGGTGACCGGGACTACCCGGCCGACGACATCCGCTGCCGCATCCACACTGGCAGCCCCAACTTCGCGGCCTGGCTGAGCCTGGGCGCCGCGCTGGACCTGCACGGGGCCATCGGAGCCGACGCCAAGGAGGCCCGATTGCGCCACCTGCGCAATCGCTGGGTGGCGGCGGCCCGCGCGGCTGGCGGGTATGACGTGCTCACGCCGGACGACCCGCGCATGACGGCAGGTATCACCTCGTTCCGGCGCAGCGGCCATGCGAGCGCCGCAGACAACACCCAGCTCGCGAAGGTCCTGCGGCAGCAGTTCGGCGTGCTCACCGTGCGGCGCGACGGTGCGGCGGGCGGTGACGTGCTGCGCGTGACACCGGCCGTGCACACCACCGATGCCGAGGTCGACACCCTGGGGGAAGCCCTGAGGCGCCTGGCGGGCTGACAGGCAGGGCGTTCCCCCTTCTGGGGGGAGGCGTGGTCATGCGTGCGTGCTACAACGCAGACGCATCCACCACCTCCCAAGGAGAGACCGCCCCATGGCCCACCGCAAGAGTGACAGACGCATCGCCAAGGCCCGCCGCATCGCGCACTGGCGCGAACGATCGGCCAGCAACACGCCGGACCCGTCGAGCAAGCTGAGCTGGTCGGCCCTGGCCGAACTCGAGACGGGCCTGGCCGGTCGTGTGGTGCTGCCCGGCGACCCGGACTACAACGAGGCGCGCCAGGAATCCAACCCGGCGTTCCAGTCGTATCCGCAGGTGATCGTCTACTGCGCCAGCGAGCGCGACGTGCTGCTGTGCCTCGCCTTGGCCCGCACCACCGGCCTGTGGGTGGCGGTGCGCTGTGGTGGCCACAGCACCGCGGGCTACTCGGTCAACGACGGCATGGTGATCGACCTCAGCGAGCTGCACAGCGTGGTGCTCGACGAAGCCAATGCCACGGTGCACGTCGGTGCCGGCACCGACTTCGACCGTTTCAATGCCGCGATGGACGGCACCGGCTGGCACGTGCCCACCGGCGCCTGCGGCAGTGTGTGTGTCGGCGGTTTTGTGCAGGGCGGCGGGTATGGCTACACCTCGCGCGCCTTCGGCATCCAGTGCGACAAGGCGGCGAACTTCCGCATCGCCCTGGCCGACGGGCGCATCGTCAACGCCAACGACCGCGAGAACCCCGACCTGTTCTGGGCGCTGCGGGGCGGCACCGGCGGCAACTTCGGCATCGTGCTGCAGGTGAGCTATCGCATGGTCCGGCTGGACCAGGTCTGGGCGTTTGCGGTGTCCTGGGACGCCGCCCATGCAGCCGAGGTGCTCGAGCTGATGCAGCAGCGCTTCATGAAGACCGGTGCCCCCGACCAGCTCGGCTACATGATGAACCTGGGCTATGTGGGCGGCCAGCCGGTCTACATGGTGCAGGGCATGTACTGCGGCAGCCGCGACGATGGGCTGGCCGCGATCGCCGCCTGGCTCGACGTGCCATCGGCCCAGTTGCTGGTCGACCGCATGGGCTCCTACCCGCAGATGGACATCTACCTCGAGGACCATCCGTACTCGCTGCCCGACAACCTGCCCGACGGCGCGGCCGAGACCAAGGCCAGCGGCTACATCGACCGGCCGCTCACGCGTGCGCAGTGGCAGTCCATCGTCGACTACTTCCAGACCTCACCCAATGGCTGGACGCTGGCCTACCTGGAGCCCTACGGGGGCGCGATCAACCGCATGCCGGTGGGCGACACGGCGTTCATCCACCGCAACGTCGACACCGACCTGGTGGTCGACGTCTTCTGGACCAACGACCAGGAGCGCCAGCAGATGGACGCCTGGCTCGACGGTTTCATGCAGTTGCTGCGGCCGATGATGAACGGCCACGTCTACCAGAACTACCCGGACGCACGGCTCGCGGACTTCCGGCATGCCTACTTCGGCCTGGCCTTCGATCGATTGCTCGAGGTGAAGAAGCGCTACGACCCGGACGACTTCTTCCACTACCAGCAGAGCATCCGGCCCTGGTGAGTCCGGTGGCCGCTGCCCGGTTCAGCCGGGCAGCATGGCCTCGCGCACGCAGCCCCGCCCCGCGCGCTTGGCCTCGTACATCGCCTGGTCGGCGCGGTTGAGCAGCCGGTCGGCCTGCCCTTCGGCCGGCGGGTGGCGTGCCACCCCGATGCTGGCGCCCAGCTCGCACTGGCGACCCTCCGGCAGGCAGAACGGCTGCTGCAGCGCCAGCAGCACGCGCTGGCACACGGCCGCCGGGGTGCCGGGCTGGACCTCGGTGTCCAGCAGCACGACAAATTCATCGCCGCCGATGCGGGCCACCGTGTCGGTTTCGCGCACGGCCTGGGCCAGGCGTCGGGCCGCGTCGCGCAGCACCAGATCGCCGGTGGCATGGCCGAAGGCATCGTTGACCGACTTGAAGCCGTCCAGGTCGATGAACAGCACCGCCACGCTCTGGCCGGTGCGCCGCGCCCGCATCAGCGCGGTTTCGACCCGCTCGTGAAAGGCCATGCGGTTGAGCAGGCCGGTGAGGGCGTCGTGCTGCACCATGAAATGCAGGCGCTGTGCGGCCTGCACCTTGGCGGTCACGTCCTCGACCAGCGACATGATCGACTCGACCTCGCCGCGCGCGTCGGTGAGTGCCGAGTTGAACCATTCACAGTGCACCAGCGTGCCGTCCGGGCGGCGGTGCGTGGCCTCGACACGGTTGCGGGTCTCTTCGCGGCGCTGCAGCCGGCGCAAGGCCAGGCGCAGCGGCGCGTTGTCTTCCTGCTCGGCATGCAGCAGGGCCAGCACCGACTGCCCGCGCAGGTCGGTCTGGCTCCAGCCCAGCAGCTCGCAGGTGCGGTGCGAGTGGTGCTCCAGGCACAGCTCGCGGTTCATCTCGATCACGGCCAGCGGGCTGTTGTCCATGTGCGAGGACAGACGCTGGTTGGCCGTGTGCAGGGCCTCGGTGGTGGCCTTGAGCTCGTGCACGTCGAGCGAGGAGGCGACAAACCCGACCACCTCGCCGCTGTCGTCACGCCACGGCGACAGGCAGATGGTGCGCCATTCGTCCACACCGGCGGGGCTGCGCACCTGACGCTGGTAGTTGACCTTTTCGCCCTGCAGCACGCGCTCGACGAAGGGCATGTAGCGTGCGTGGTTGTATTCGCCGTAGACGTCGCGCATCGCCCGGCCGCGCAACTGCTCGGGCGTCATGTCGAGCCAGGTGGCGAACTCTTCGTTGGCGTAGACAAAACGAAGATCGCGCCCGATCACGGCCACCGTGGCGCCCACGCTGTGCGTGAGCACGCGCAGCATCTCCTCGGCGCCAACCGACGGCGCACGTGCTGCCTTGTGCGTGCCGGGGGGGGTGGGATCCTGTCGGTTCATGCCCCTGGACTGTGTAACGGCAGCGGCCTTCGCGCAAGACTTTGGGCATCCCCCTGAAGGGTGGAGTGGCGTATGCTGCCGCGCCATGTCACAGACCCTGGCCGGCCCGGTCCACAGCGACCTCCTGATCAAGAAGAGCCGTTTCATCGGTTGCGTCCAGCCCATGCCCGATCGTGCTGGCGCACAGGCCGAGGTGGCGCGCCTGCGTGCCGAGCACCCGGGTGCCGCCCACGTGTGCTGGGCCCTGCTGGCCGGTGGGCAGTCGGCGGCCAACGACGACGGCGAACCCGGCGGCACGGCCGGGCGCCCGATGCTCGAGGTGCTGCGCCACCAGGACCTCGACGGTGTGCTGGCCACCGTGGTGCGCTACTTCGGCGGCGTGAAACTGGGTGCCGGCGGGCTGGTGCGGGCCTACACCGATGCCGTGGCGCAGGCGCTGCTGGGGGCCGCCAAGGTCACCCTGGAACGCCAGGCCGTGTTGCGCTGCGCCGTGCCCTACTCGATGGAGGGCCTGGTGCGCCGCGAGATCGAGCAGGCCGGCGCCGTGCTCGTGGACACAGCCCATGGCAGCCTGGTCGAACTGGCGCTGCGCCTGCCCCAACCTCGGGCGGCTGAATTCATGATCCGCATCAACGAAATCACCCAGGGACGCGCCGTCTGGATCGACGGCGCCTGATCCGGCCCGCGCACACTCGCACGGCACGGCGGAATCGGGCATCCTGTGGATGTATTGCAGGAGCGCGATCATGTTGCAGCGTTTTGCCGATCGTGCCGCGGCCGGGCGTGAGCTGGCCGAGCGGCTGGCGGGTGTCGAGCCGCCGCTGGAACTGGTGCTGGCCCTGCCCCGCGGTGGGGTGGCGGTTGCCGCCCCGATCGCGCAGGCGCTGCATCTGCCGCTGGACCTGCTGCTGGTGCGCAAGATCACCTCGCCGCTGTTCCCTGAGCTGGCCGTGGCCGCCATCGCCGAGGGCCCGCCGCCGTGCCTGGAGCTCGACGAACAGGGCATGGCCTGTACCGGCATGACACACGAAGCCATCCAGGCCCAGGTGCCGCAGGCGCTGGCCGAGCTGGCACGGCGGCGCGCCCTCTACCTGGGCGGCCAGGCTGCCCAGAACGTGCATGGTCGCTCGGTGGTGGTCGTCGATGACGGCATCGCCACCGGAGCCACGATGCGCGCGGCGCTTCGCTCCTTGCGGGTGCGCCGCCCGGCCCAGGTGGTGCTGGCGGTGCCGGTGGCACCCCGCGAGACCCTCGAGCGCCTGCGGGTCGAGGTGGATCAGGTCGTGTGCCTGGACACCCCTGAACCGTTCACGGCCGTGGGGGCGCACTACCGGCACTTCGACCAGCTCGACGACCGCGACGTGATGGCCTGCCTGCGCCAGCCTTGACCGCGGGCCCGGCGGCCAGGGCCTAAGATCCGGGTCTTTGAACTGGAGACCCGCATGATCCTGGAAGTCGCCGACATCCGCATCACCCCCGGCCAGCAGGCCGCCTTCGACGAAGCCATCCAGCGTGGCGTGACCACGGTGATCTCGCGCTCCAAGGGGTTTGCCGGCTTCAAGGTCAACCGCAGTGTCGAGTCGCCCCAGCGCTACCTGCTGATGATCTACTGGGAGACGCTGGAGAACCACACGGTGGACTTCCGCCAGTCCAGCGCCTTTGCCGAGTGGCGCGCGATCGTCGGCCCGTTTTTTGCCCAGCCGCCGCAGGTCGAGCACTTCGAACTCGTGGCCAAGTCGGCCTGATCGGCCCAGGCCGGGCGCGGCCGACACCCGTCGGTCACGCCAGCACAAAACTGTAGGTACTTCCCAGTACGAATCGCCCCGCATTACGGGATTACCCTCGATCATCCGTATCCTGGCCAGCATCCGGGCGGCCGAACAATCATTCAAGAGGAGCCAGACATGGGCAAGAAGGAACTCACGCCAGCCGAACAGGCCTTGCGCGACGCAGCGCTCGAATACCACCGGGCCGGCGTGCGCGGCAAGATCGCCGTGGTACCCACCAAGCCCCTGTCCAACCAGCGTGACCTGTCGCTGGCCTACTCCCCGGGTGTGGCCTATGCCTGCCTGGCCATCGAGGAAGACCCCACCCTGGCGGCCGAATACACCTCCCGCGGCAACCTGGTGGGGGTGGTGACCAACGGCACGGCCGTGCTGGGGCTGGGCGACATCGGCCCGCTGGCCGGCAAACCGGTGATGGAAGGCAAGGGCTGCCTGTTCAAGAAGTTCGCTGGCATCGACGTGTTCGACATCGAGCTGGCCGAGCGCGACCCGGACAAGCTGGTCGACATCATCGCCTCGCTCGAACCCACGCTGGGCGGCATCAACCTCGAGGACATCAAGGCCCCCGAGTGCTTCTATATCGAGAAGAAGCTGCGCGAGCGCCTGAACATCCCCGTCTTCCACGATGACCAGCACGGCACGGCCATCATCTCGGCCGCCGCACTGCTCAACGGGCTGGAGCTGGTGGGCAAGCAGATCGGCGAGGTGCGCATCGCGGTGTCCGGCGCGGGCGCGGCCGCGATCGCCTGCCTGGACCTGATGGTCGAGCTGGGTGTGCGGCGCGAGAACATCTTCGCCTGCGACTCCAAGGGCGTGATCCACGACCGGCGCGAGGACAAGCTCGATGCCTCCAAGCAGCGCTTCGTGCAGCACACCGACGCACGCACGCTGGCCGACGTCGTCAAGGGTGCCGATGTCTTCCTGGGCTGCTCGGCGCCGGGCGTGCTCACGCCCGAGATGGTCAAGACCATGGCCGATCGGCCGATCATCCTGGCACTGGCCAACCCCGAGCCGGAGATCCGCCCCGAACTGGCGCGTGAGGCCCGCCCGGACTGCATCATCGCCACGGGCCGCTCCGACTACCCCAACCAGGTCAACAACGTCCTGTGTTTCCCGTACATCTTCCGTGGGGCACTCGACAGCGGCGCCACCCGCATCACCGAGGCGATGAAGGTCGCCTGCGTGCGCGAGATCGCTGATCTTGCCAAGGCCGAGATCAGCGACGAGGTCGCCTCGGCCTATTCGGGCCGCGAGCTGCGCTTCGGCCCCGACTACCTGATTCCCACGCCCTTCGACTCGCGCCTGATCCTGCGCATCGCGCCGGCGGTGGCCAAGGCGGCCGAAGCCTCGGGCGTGGCCACGCGGCCGATCACCGACCTCGAGGCCTACCGGCAGTCGCTCACGCGTTTTGTCACGCACACGGGGCTGTTCATGCGGCCGGTGTTCTCGGCGGCGCGGGCCCAGCCGCGGCGCATCGCCTATGCCGAGGGTGAGGACGAGCGCGTGCTGCGGGCGGTGCAGGCGTCGATCGACGAACACCTGGTCAAGCCCATCCTGATCGGCCGCCCGGCGGTGGTGGCCATGCGCATCGAGCGCGCCGGGCTGCGCCTGCAGGCCGGACGCGACTTCGAGCTGTGCAACCCCGAGGACGATCCGCGCTTCCGCCAGTACTGGGAGGCCTATCACAAGCTCAAGGCGCGCGACGGTGTCACGCCCGAGATGGCCAAGGTGGCCATGCGGCGGTCCAACACGCTGATCGCCGCGATGATGGTGCACCTGGGGGATGCCGACGGCATGCTGTGCGGCCTGGTCGGCCGCTTCGATGCCCACCTCGAGCACCTGCGCGACGTCATCGGCGTGCAGCCCGGCTCGCAAGGGTTTGCCGCGATGAACGCGCTGATGCTCGACAAGCACACCCTGTTCATCGCCGACACCTTCGTGAACGACGATCCGAGCGCCGAGCAACTGGCCGACATCGCCGCGATGGCCGTCGACGAGGTGCAGCGTTTCGGCATTCCGCCCAAGGTCGCCTTCCTGTCGCACTCGATGTTCGGCGCCAGCTCGCGGCCGTCGGCGCGCAAGATGCGTGAGGCGCGCAATCTCTTCGTGGCGCGCTGCCCGGACGTCGAGGCCGATGGCGAGATGCACGGCGACGCCGCGCTGAGCGAGGACGTGCGGCGCAGCTTCCTGCCCGAATCCACGCTGCACGGTGCGGCCAACGTGCTGGTGATGCCCAACCTGGACGCGGCGAACATCCTGTTCAACGTGCTCAAGATGACCGGCGGCCAGGGCGTGACGGTCGGCCCCATCCTGCTGGGTGCGGCCGCGCCGGCGCACATCCTCACGCCCTCGGCCACCGTGCGCCGCGTGGTCAACATGACCGCCCTGATCGTGGCCAATGCTTCCGCACGCCTGAAGGAGCGTGGCTGAACGGCGCATGGCTGACCTGAACGAGCCCGGCAGCCCACCGCCGCCTGCGCTGCCGCCCGAGCGGCGGCCGCAGGCAGTGTCGGCCTGGGCGCCGCTGTCGCAGCCGGTGTTCCGCATGCTGTGGGTCACCTGGCTCACGGCCAATGTGTGCATGTGGATGAACGATGTCGCGGCCGCCTGGCTGATGACCTCGCTCACCACCTCGCCGGCCATGGTGGCGCTGGTGCAGACCGCGTCCACCTTGCCGGTCTTCCTGCTGGGCCTGCCCAGCGGCGCGCTGGCCGACATCCTCGACCGGCGCCGCTACTTCATGTTCACCCAGTTCTGGGTGGCGGCGGTGGCGCTGGTGATGTGCGCCACACTGCTGGCCGACGCGATGAGCGCGCCGTTGCTGCTGGTGCTCACCTTTGCCAACGGCATCGGCATGGCGATGCGCTGGCCGGTGTTTGCCGCGATCGTGCCCGAGCTTGTACCGCGCTCGCAGCTGCCGGCGGCGCTCGCGCTCAACGGCATCGCGATGAATGCCTCGCGCATTGCCGGGCCCATCCTGGCCGGTGCGATCCTCGCCGGCCTGGGCAGTGCCTATGTGTTCGTGCTGAACGCGGTGCTGTCGGTCGTGGCCGGGTTCGTGATCATGCACTGGAAGCGCGAGCGCAAGGTCAGCGCCTTGCCGGCCGAGCGTTTTCTCGGGGCGATCCGGGTGGGTTTCCAGTATGTGCAGCAGTCCACCCGCATGCATGCGGTGCTGCTGCGGGTGGCGGTATTCTTCCTGCAGTCGACGGCCGTGCTGGCACTGCTGCCACTGGTGGCGCGCCGGCTGCACGGCGGGGATGCCGGCACCTTCACCCTGCTGCTGGCCTCGATGGGCGTGGGCGCGATCGTTGCGGCCGCCTCGATGCAGCGGCTGCGGCAGATGATGGAGATCGACCACATCCTGCGCAATGGCAGTGTCGTGCAGGCGCTCGCGGCCGTCGCGGTGGTGTTTGCGCCCAACATCTACCTGGCCGCCATCGGCATGATGATCTGCGGCATGGCCTGGATCAGCGTGGCCAACACGCTCACGGTCTCGGCCCAGCTCGCACTGCCCGACTGGGTGCGCGCACGCGGCATGTCGATCTACCAGATGGCGTTGATGGGCGGCGCGGCTGCCGGCGCGGCGCTGTGGGGGCAGGTGGCCACCCACACGAGCGTGCGCACCAGCGTGATCACCGCCTCGATCGTGGGCCTGCTGGCGCTGTGGGCGCTGCGCCGCTTCCGGGTGGGCGGCGGGGCCGAGGAAGACCTCACCCCGATCCAGCCCTGGAAGTCGCCGGTCGCGAGCCGTCCGATCGACCCCAATGACGGGCCGGTGATGGTGACGATCGAGTACCGCATCGATCCGCTGCGCGCCGCGGAATTCCGCGCCGTGATGGAAGAAAGCCGCCGCTCGCGGCTGCGTTTCGGCGCGTTGTCATGGGAGCTGTTTCGCGACACCTCCGACCCGGGCCGGTTCTTCGAGTACTTTGTCGACGAGTCCTGGGTCGAGCATCTGCGGCGCTTCGACCGGGTCACCGCGTCCGACGTCAGCCTGCGCGAGCGCCGGCTGAGCTTTCACATCGGCGAGCATCCGCCGGTGGTCACGCGCAGCATCGCCGAGAGCCTGCGCCACGACTGAGTGCCGCCGCGGCCGCCGATAATGCGGCCATGTGTGCCACGCCCGCCAACCCCCAGAAGTTCGCCGTCGACGTCAAGCCCAGCCTCATTGACGGCCAGGGTGCGTTTGCGGCCGAGGACATTCCGGCCTACAAGAAGATCGGCGAGATCCGCGGCGAGGCCATCAGCGTGGCCGAGGCCAACCGGCGCGTGAAGGGGCAGCAGCGCATCATGATGATCGAGGTCTCGCACAAGCGGGCCATCGACGCGTCCCAGTCGGTCGACCCGATGCGCTACACCAACCATTCCTGCTCGCCGAACACGGTGCTGCGCATCCGCCAGGGCCGGGTGGAGTTCTATGCGCTGCGTGCCATTGCTGCCGGCGAGGAACTCACCGCCAACTATGGCGAGACGCACCATGCCGGCAAGCTGGTGTGCCGCTGCGGCGCGCCCAACTGCGTCGGGCGCATCTGAGCCGGCCCGGCCCGCCTGGGGGGCTCATGCCTCCTGGGGCGGCGGCAGGCTCGCGCACTCCTGGAACACCCGCGCCCGGCAGCGCGCGCAGATGCTGCGGTCGAGCCGACTGAAGATGTCGGCGATCGCATGGTGCTTGTCGGGGTAGATGTGATCGCGCCCCATCTGCTCGATGAAACGGGTGCGCTCCCACATCTCGATCACCGGCGGCCTGGGCCGGTGGAAGTACAGGTCGCCGCCCATCGCGCGGCGTGCGTTGAGTTCGGCCTCCCAGAGCTCGGCGCCTGGCAGGTCGATGAAGTTCATGCTCTTGGCCATGACCAGCAGGTGGCGCGGCGCGTCTGGTGCGGTGCGCAGGTGGTGCAGGGTGTCGGCCACATGCTGCGTCGCGCCGAAATACACCGCCCCTTCCATGCGCAGCAGCTTGAGCTGCGGGCATTCCGGCAGGGTGCCGTGGTGGCCGTCCAGCACCACGAAGGGCCGGTGCGGGTCGGTGGAATCGAAGCCCATCGTGCGCATCGCCGGCTTGGCCGTGCGATGCAGGAAGCTGCCCAGCGACAGGATGGTGCCCAGCAGGATGGCCACCTCCAGACGGATCGTGATCGTGGCCACCAGCGTGGCCGCCGCAATGCCGAACTCGGTGCGATTGAGGCGCCACAGGCGCTGCCAGCGCGGGATGTCCAGCAGCGACCAGGCCACCAGCACCAGCAGCCCGGCAATGGCCGCCATCGGAATGAGCGCCAGCACGCCGGCGCTCACGGCCACCAGCGCCACCAGCAGGCCGGCCGCAAAAACGGCCGCCAGGGGGGTGCGGGCGCCGGCCTCCAGATTGGGCATCGAGCGATTGAGCGAGCCACACGACACATAGGACGAAAAGAACGCGCCCGCGATGTTCGAGAGGCCCTGGCCCAGGAATTCGCGGTTGGCATCGATGCGCTGGCCCGAGCGTTGGGCCACCGCCTTGGCGATCGAGATCGACTGGCCGAGTGCCACGATGGTCAGCGCAAAGGCCAGCCCCGCCAGTTCAGGCAGTCGGGCCAGTTCGATCTGCGGCACGCTCAGCGCCGGCCACGGCGAGGGGATCGCGCCCACGACCCGCACCGGCGCCAGGCCCCAGGCCGGCCCGTGGGTGTTGACCAGCACGGCCGCCACCGTGCCGGCCACCAGGCCGGCCAGCATGAAGGGCCAGCGGCGATCGATGCGGCGCACGCCCAGCGTGACGGCCAGCGTGAGCGCACCCACGGCCACGGCGGCCGGTGCGATCTCGTGGCCGTGCTGCACGACCTGGCCCAGCACGGCCCCGGCGCCCAGCCCGGGGGGCAGGGCCAGCCCGAGCAGGTCCTTCAGGGCATGCACGGCGATCAGCAAGGCCGCCCCGCCGGTGAAACCGTGCAGTGCCGCGGGCGAGATGAAGTTGGCCACCGAGCCCAGGCGCAGGCCGCCCACCAGGGCCTGCATCACCCCCACCATCAGCGTGACCACCAGCACCAGCTGGATGTACGGCGGGCTGCCGGCCGCCGCCAGCGGGGTGAGCATTGCAAACAGGGCCAGCGAGTTGGCATTGGTGGGCCCGCTCATCACATGGTGGCTGGAGCCGAACAGGGCCGCCACCGCACATGGCACGATGGCGGTGTAGAGCCCGTACTCGGGGGGCAGTCCGGCCAGCGTGGCAAAGGCGATGCCCTGCGGCAGCACCAGGATCGCGCCCAGCAGCCCGGCCAGCAGGTCGGCTCGCAGCGTCGTGGCCGAGAGTTCGTCCACCCAGGTGCCCAGCAGGCGATGACGCCAGGGGCGGGCAGCAGGGGCGGGGGCGGCGTGATGGGAACGGGACATGAGGCAGTCGGCCGGGGCTGCGGCGATCATAGTGGCATGCCCGGGGAGCCGGGCCGCATTGCACCCGCCGGGTGCACTTCGATGGGATAATTCTTGCAGATGTGAACGATGTGCACGCCGTGATCACCGCCACCGACCTTGCCGATGCCGATCTGCCGTCCCTGGGCCAGGCTGCCCGCCACGGCCTGGATGCGGCGCGGCTGCGCTTTGACGCCAGCGATCCGGCCGAGGCCTCGGCGCAGCTGCTCAAGGTGTTCAGCCGCCACCGGCTGGAGCTGCCGGCACAGGCCCGCGGCTTCTGTGCGCGCTTCCGCGGGGATCGCCTGGGCGCGCTGTCGGTCTCCAGCCTGAGCTATGGCTGCGAGGCGGCACTTGAGATCGAGCCGGCGCGGGCCTTCGTGCTGGTCTCGCTGCAGCTTTGCGGGCATGGGCAGGTCGTCTCGCCGCGCGGCCGCGTCGAGGGCGGGCCGGGGCTGATCACCATCGACTCCTCGGCCGAGGCGGGCGTGCACAAGCGCTACAGCGCCGACAGCGAACGGCTGAACGTGCTCATCGATCGTTCGCACCTGGACGACATGCTGGTGTCGCTGACGGGTCGGCCGGTCCGTCGGCCGCTCGAATTCGCGCCGGCCATGCACCGCGGCGACGGCACGGCGGCGCGCTGGCGTGACGGCCTGCGTCTGGCCCTGGGCTACTTGGGTGATCGCGGCCCCGCGCTGCTGACCCGCCGCATCGAGGAGACGCTGATGCTGATGCTGCTCAGCGAACTCCCGCACAACCATGCCGATGCCCTGGGCCTCGCCCCGCCGGCGCTTGCGCCGCGGCACGTCCGGCGTGCCGAGGAGCACATGCGCGAGCACCTCGATCAGCCGCTGACCCTCAGCGCCATCGCCCAGGCCAGCGGGGTGAGCGTGCGGGCACTGAGCGAGGCCTTCCGGCGCTTTCGCGACACCTCCCCGATGCGCCATCTGCGCGATCTGCGGCTCGATGCGGTGCATGCGCTGCTGCGTCAGGGTGACGAACGCATCACGGTGGCCGATGCGGCCGGGCGGTTCGGGTTTGTCCAGCTCGGCCGGTTCGCGGCCGAATACCAGCGCCGCTTTGGCGAACTGCCGTCCCACACGCTGCGCCATCGCAGCCACTGAGTGCCCCCTCCCGCGATATCCGCCAGAACCGGACAGCCGCTGCCGGATCCGGATGGCGCCCCGCCGGGCTGCGGCCTAGCATGGGCGCATGCCGCACTGTCCATTGCGGCCGAGGACAAGACACCATGCATCCGCCCATCCAGGCCCTGCTGCCCCGCCCGCCGGCGCCGCCGGCCGACTTCGATGGTTCCACCGAGGAATGGCAGGCCCGCGTGCAGCTGGCCGCCTGCTACCGCATCTTTGCGCACCTGGGCTGGACGGAGATGATCTACAACCACATCACGCTGCGGGTGCCCGGGCCCGACCGCCATTTCCTGATCAACCCGTTCGGTCTGATGTACGACGAGGTCACGGCGTCCAACCTCGTCAAGATCGACCTGCGCGGCCAGGTGGTGGGCCGCAGCGACTGGCCGGTCAACCCGGCCGGGTTTGTGGTGCACGCCGCGCTGCACGAACACCTCGACGCGGCGCACTGCGTGATGCACACGCATACCACGGCGGGGCTGGCGGTGGCCTGTTCGCAGCAGGGGCTGTCGATGAGCAACTTCTATTCGGCCCAATTGCACGACCAGGTGGCGTACCACACCTTCGAAGGCATCACCGTGCACGACGAGGAAACTCCACGCCTGCTGGCCAGCATCGGCAACAAGCCGGCGGTGATCCTGCGCAACCACGGGCTGCTGGCCTGGGGCAGCACGCTCGCGCGGGCCTTCTCGACGCTGTGGACCCTCAACCGGGCCTGCGAGATCCAGCTGGCCTCGACGTCGATGGGGCCGGTGATCGACATCCCCGAGGACATCCAGCGCAAGTGCACCCGCGACTCGCTGCTGTTCCATCCCGACTACGGCGCGGGCGAGGACGTGCTGGCCGCGATGATCCGCAGGATCGACCGCATCGACCCGAGCTATCGCCAATGAACGATGATCGACGTCATCATCAAGATCTGAAAGGAGTGGCGGCATGAAGGTTTGCATCTACGGCGCCGGGGCCATCGGCGGTTTCATCGGCGCCCGGCTGGCGATGGCCGGGCACGAGGTGTCGGCCGTGGCACGCGGCGCCACCCTGCAGGCCCTGCGCGAGCACGGCTGGCGGCTGCAGACGGCCGAGGCACTGCATACGGCGCCGGCGCGTGTGTCGCAGCAGCCCGGCGAGCTGGGCGTGCAGGATCTGGTTGTCGTGGCCGTCAAGGCACCGGCCCTGCCCGGGGTGGCCAGCGGCATCGCGCCGCTGCTGGGGCCCGACACGATGGTGATGACCGCGATGAACGGTGTGCCGTGGTGGTTCTTCGACGGGTTCGGCGGTGACCATGCCGGCATGCGCCTCGAGGCGGTGGACCCCCACGGCAGCGTTGCGGCCGCGATCGCCTCGCGGCATGTGATCGGCTGTGTGGTGCACGCTACCTGCTCCACGCCCGAGCCTGGGCTGGTGCGCCACGGCTTCGGGCGGGGCCTGATCCTCGGCGAACCGTCCGGTGGCTCGAGCGAACGCCTCACCGCCCTGGTCGAGGCGCTGAGCGCCGCCGGCTTCGAGGCCCGTGCGTCGCAGCAGATCCAGAAGGACATCTGGTACAAGCTGTGGGGCAACATGACGATGAACCCGGTGTCGGCCCTGACCGGCGCCACCTGCGACCGCATCCTCGACGACCCGCTGGTGCGTGGGTTCATCCTGCAGTGCATGGACGAGGCGCGGCGCATCGGCGAGCGCATCGGCTGCCCGATCACCGAAAGCGGCGAGGACCGCAATGCCGTCACCCGCAAGCTCGGTGCGTTCAAGACCTCGATGCTGCAGGACGTCGAGGCCGGCCGTGCCATCGAGCTTGATGCGCTGGTCACCGTGGTGCAGCAGATCGGTGCCCGCATCGGCGTGGCCACGCCCGGCATCGATGCCTTGCTGGGGCTGACCCGGCTGATGGCCCAGTCGCGCGGGCTGTACACACCACCGGCTTGACGAAGGTCAAGCCACGGGGCGGTCAGCGCTCAGGTCGGGGCGCAAGGTGCCGATGATGCACCTGTGAAACACCCGACCCCTCACTCCGATGCGCCAGAACCTGCCCGTCACTGCTGAAGAATTCATCTATCCCGAAGGCGAGACCCTGGTCTCGACGACCGACCTGAAGGGCCGCATCACCTACTGCAACCCCGCCTTCGTGCGGGTCAGCGGCTATGCGCGCGAGGAGCTGATCGGCCAGCCGCACAACCTGATCCGTCACCCCGACATGCCGCCCGAGGCCTATCGCGACCTGTGGGCGACGATCCAGTCGGGTCGCCCGTGGTCGGCCATGGTCAAGAACCGCCGCAAGGACGGCGGCTTCTACTGGGTGATGGCCAATGTGACGCCGGTGGTCGAGGGCGGGCGGGTCAACGGCTACATGTCGGTGCGCACCCGGCCCACACGGGCACAGGTGGCGTCGGCCGAACAGCTCTACGCCCGCATGCGCGGCGAACGTGCCGCGGGCCGGTTGCTCACCGTGCTGCGCCAGGGGCGGGTCGTGCGGGCCACCTGGGCGGGGCGCCTGCGTGAAGCCATGACCCTGTCACTGGGGTCCTGGGCGCTGCTGCTGCCCACGGCCGGTGCGCTGGCCAGCGCGGCCGCCGGCCTGTGGGCGGGGGGCCGTCTGGATGCATCGCCGATGTCCCTGGCCACGCTGGCCGCCGCCGCCGGGGTCGGCGCTGGTCTCGGACTGGTGTTGCGCCACAAGCTGGTGCGGCCGCTGGCAGCCCTGGTGGCCGCAGCCAACCGCATGGCCGCCGGCGACCTCAGCCAGCGGCAAAGCGCCCTGCGCCGTGACGAGATCGGCCAGCTCCAGCAGGCCTTGTCGCAGCTCAATGTGAACCTTCAGGCGGTGGTCGGTGACGTGCGCCAGGAGGTGGAGGGCATCCACCATGCCTCGGCCGAGATCGCTGCCGGCAACCTCGACCTGTCGGGGCGCACCGAAACGCAGGCCAGCAACCTGCAGCAGACGGCCACCTCGCTGGAGCAGATCACCGGCAATGTCCACCAGAGCGCCGATGCCGCACGCCAGGCCGCCCAGGCGGCGGCCGAAACCACCTCGATGGCCGAGCGCGGCCGCGTGGCCGTGCGCGACGCCGTGGCCCACATGGACGAGATCGCCCGGGCCTCGGGCCGCATCGCCGAGATCATCGGCGTGATCGACGGCATCTCTTTCCAGACCAACCTGCTGGCGCTGAACGCGGCCGTCGAGGCCGCACGCGCCGGCGAGCAGGGCAAGGGGTTTGCGGTGGTGGCCGGTGAGGTGCGGGCGCTCGCCCAGCGCACCCAGGGTGCCGCCCGCGAGATCAAGAAGCTGATCGACGACACAGCCGCCAAGGTGGCCCAGGGCAGCACGCTGGTGCAGCAGAACGGCGAGATGATGCAGTCCACGCTGGCGGCGGTGCAGCGCGTGAACGACCTGGTGCGGCACATCAGCGACGCCTCTCAGGAACAGTCGGTCGGCCTCACGCAGATCAATCAGTCGGTCGGCACGCTGGACGACCTGACCCAGCAGAACGCGGCGATGGTCGAGCAGTTGTCTGCCGCGGCCAGCTCGCTGCGCAGCCAGGCCGAGGTGGTGGCCGACTCGGTGCGGATCTTCCGCGTGGCGGCGGCCTGAGCCGCCGCGGCGGGCGAGCGGTTCAGGCGGCCGCGGCTTCGGCCGGCTCGACGTGGCGGGCCTTGTCGATGGCGGCCTGTGCGACGTCGCGGCAGCGGAACTGCGCCACCACGTCGGCCAGGCGGCGGGCTTGGTCGCGCAGGCTTTCGGCCGCCGCGGCCGACTCCTCGACCAGTGCGGCGTTCTGCTGCGTCATCTGGTCGAGCTGGGTGACGGCGGTGTTCACCTGCACGATGCCGTCGCTCTGCTCGGAGGCTGCGGCCGTGATCTCGGCCATCATGTCGGTCACCCGCTGCACCGAGACCACGATCTCCTGCATCGTGGCGCCGGCGTCCTGCACCAGTTGTGCGCCGCCGTCCACCTTCTCGACCGACGCACCGATCAGCGTCTTGATCTCGCGGGCGGCCTGGGCGCTGCGCTGGGCCAGCGTGCGCACCTCACCGGCCACCACGGCAAAGCCGCGGCCCTGTTCACCGGCACGGGCCGCCTCGACGGCGGCATTGAGCGCCAGGATGTTGGTCTGGAAGGCGATGCCGTCGATCACGCCGATGATGTCGGCGATCTTCTTCGACGACGCCGAGATCTCGTCCATGCTCGACACCACCTGGGCCACGACAGTACCGCCGCGACGTGCGGCTTCGGCCGCGGTGCTGGCGAACTGGTTGGCCTGTCGCGCCGTGTCGGCCGACTGCCGCACGTTGCCAGTGATCTGCTCGATCGAGGACGCCGTCTGCTGCAGGTTCGACGCGGCCTGCTCCGTGCGTGAGGACAGGTCCTGGTTGCCGCTGGCGATCTCGCTCGAGGCGGTGCCGATGCTGTCGGTGGACGAGCGCACCTGCAGCACCATGTGCTGCAGCGCGGTCTGCATGTGCTCCAGAGAGGTCAGCAGTTCGGCCATTTCGTCGCGACCGTTGACGCGGACCTCACCCGTGAGGTCGCCGGCGGCGATCGCAGCGGTCAGCGCGCGGGCCTGATCCAGCGGGCGCAGGATGGAGCGCACCGTCAGCAGCATCAGCGGCAGGAAGATCAGCGACGGGACGACCACCAGTGCCAGCAGCAGCCAGGTGCTCAGGTCGACGTTGGCAGCCAGCGCCTCCTGGCGCTGCACGGCCACGGCCGAGACACCTTCGTTCAGCTTCTCCAGCGCCTGTTCGGCCTGGTAGATGCGCTTCTTGGCGCCGTCGATCATCTGGTTGGCCACGGCCGCGTCGATGCTCCCGGCGGCCAGTTGTTCGGCTGCGGGCTTCAGGCCGGCGGCATAGGCTTCGAGATGGTCGATCATCTGCTTCACCAGCGCCTTGTTGTCGGGCGACTGAAGGCCTTCGTGCATGTGAGCGAGGTCTGCGAGCGCGGCCTGCATGGCCTCACGCCACTTCTTTGTGTAGTCGGCCACCCGGGCGTTGTCGCCCGCATTGAGCAGCACGTCCTTCTCATAGCGGCGCAGGTTGCCCACGTCGCGACGCAGGCTGGTGACGTCGGCCTGCAGCGTGAATTCGCGCGAGACAAAACCGTCGAACTCGCCCTTGAGCGAGCGCAGCACGAAGGTGCCGCCGGCACCGATGAGCAAGGAACTGAAAAGGACCAGCGCGATGCAGATCTGCAGGCGCCGACGAATGGACAGTCGGTTGACGAAGTTCATGGCAATGACCTGTGGGGAAGGCCAGAGTGTCAGCCGTTCTTCAGTTGTGCGATCTGTGGAATTGACAGGGTTTGGAGTCCTACACCGAGAAGGTTGACGGGCGATTGCCAACTTTTTCCGACGATTCACCAGTGTGGGGCATCCGCGACCGTGCAAAGCCGGTATCGTTGAGCTTGTTCCGATAGCCTTGGTCTACAGCTCCAACATGTGGCGTGTGTGTTTTCTCAATGGCAGTCCCCGTCGCTTGTCGTCCGCCGACAAGGGGCCCTGGCACAGCCGCGAAGAGCATGCGCGCCAGTGGGCGAACTGGTTCCAGACCCAGGGCTACCGGGTGGCCGTGCAGCACAGCAGTGGCGATCTTTACGAGGGTGACAAGCGCATCGCCACGCTGCGGGGCGGGCGCATTCAGGGCTGAGTTGCGTGCCCGCTGGCGGTGCGGCCGCGCACATGGGCGGCGATCGTGCCCGTCAGCGCTGACAGATGCCAGCGCAGTGTCTCGAAATTCGCATTCGGCTCGCGTGTGGCCTCGTCCATGTACACCGGACGGCGGATCTCGATCTGCAGGCTGTGCCGGCCCAGCGCCGGCTGGCCGATGCGCCCGATCAGCTCCACGCCCTTGTAGGGGTCGTTGATGGCCACGGTGTAGCCGAAGCCGCGCAGTGTGCGGGCCACCAGGTCGACAAACGCCGGGTCGCAGGTGCTGCCGTCGCGGTCACCCAGCACGAAGTCGGCCAGCGGCGAGGCCGACACCCTGCCCAGCCGCGCATAGGCGTTGTCCGGCATCGAGTGCAGGTTCAGGTGCCACACGCAGCCGTGGGTGGCCACCGCCTCGGCGATCGCGCCGTCCAGCGCCGCGTGATAGGGCTGCCAGCATCGGGCGATCCGCTCGCGCACCTCGGCGGGCGTCAGCAGCCGGTCGTAGATGGGCGTGTCCGCGTCGATGCGCCGCCAGATCAGCCCGTAGCCCAGGCGCGACTTCTCGCCAGGGAGCAGCGTGTCCGGCCAGGGGCCGTCCATCAACTGCGGGTCGAGGTCGGCCAGCGATCGATTGGGGTCGATGTAGGTGCGCGGGAAGTTCGCAGCGATCAGCGTCGCACCGTGGCCCGGTGCATCGGCCCACAAGCGATCGACATGGGTGTCTTCGCCCTGGCGCAGCACGGCATGTGGCACGGCGGCACGGAAATCGTCGGGATAGAAGGTGCCGCTGTGCGGCGAGTCGCACACCAGCGGCAGCGACTCGCCTACGGGCCGGTGGACCACCACCATCTCGGGGCGGGACGGCATCAGTCGAGCTTGATGTTGGCCTTCTGCGCGATGCGGCGATAGCGCTCCATCGCCTGGCGGATCTGCACCGCGAACTGCTCGGAGGTGTTGGCCATGGCCACCCCGGCGATGGCTGCCGTCTTTTCCTTGAAGTCCGGCGTGGCCATGGCCTTGTGGGCGGCGTCGTGCAGTCGCGCCAGCACCGCCGGCGGTGTGCCGGCCGGCGCCACCAGGCCGAACCAGCCGCCTTCGCTCATCTCCTCGAAGCCGAGTTCACGGTAGGTCGGCACATCGGGCAGCACCGGCGAGCGTTGCGGTGCGAGCACCGCCAGCGCGCGCAGCTTGCCGGCCTTCACGTGCGGCAGCGTGGACGGCAGGTTGTCGGTCATCGCATGCACCACACCGGCCAGCGCGTCGTTCGCGGCCTGGCCTGCACCCTTGTACGGCACGTGCAGCAACTGCATGCCGGCCAGGTCCATGAAGTTCTCGATGTTCACATGGCCGAGTGAACCGTTGCCGGGCGACGCGAAGGTGTACTTGCCAGGGTTGGCCTTGGCCAGCGCGATGAACTCAGGCATGGTGCGGGCCGGCACGCTGGGGTGCACCACGAACACGCTGGGCACCGACAGCACGTTGGTGATCGGCGCAAAGTCCTTGACCGGGTCGTAGGGCAGGCGGCTGTAGACGGCCGGGTTCGAGCCATGCGTGCTGACCGTGGCCATGCCGATGGTGTAGCCGTCCGGGCGCGACTTGGCGATCGCATCGGCGCCCAGCGTGCCGCCGCCGCCGCCACGGTTCTCGATCACGACGGCCTTGCCCAGGAAGGGGCCCATCTTTTCGGCCAGCAGGCGCGCAACCATGTCGGTCGAGCCGCCCGGGGCAAACGGCACGATCAGCTTGACCGGGCGATCCGGGTAGTCGGACGCGGCTGCCGGTGTGGCCAGCAGGGGGGTCAGGGCGCTCAGGGCCAGGGTGCCGAGCAGCAGGCGACGAACTTTCATGGGGTCTCCGTCAAATGTCACGTTCTGGATGGGTGAGCCGATTCTGTGGCGGTGGGTCGGCGGCAAAAAGCGACAAAATGGCCGCCCACTATGCACACTGCTCATAGTTGATCCATGCGTCTGCGATCGCCCTCCCTGCACGAACTGCATGCCTTTGCCGAGACCGCCCGCCTGGGCAGCTTCTCGCGCGCGGCCGAGGCCCTGTGCGTGACGCAGGGCGCGGTCAGCCGGGCGGTCGCGCGGCTGGAGGCGCACCTGGGCGTGGCCCTGCTCAGCCGCCATGGCCGGCGCAGTGTGCTGACCGAAGCCGGGCACAACTACCTGGCCAGGGTGGAGGCATCGATCGAATCGATCGAGACGGCCACGATCGAGCTGATGCGCGAGCACAGCGACACCGCGCTGCGGGTGTCGGTGCTGCCCACGCTGGCCAGCAAATGGCTGATTCCCCGCCTGCCCGACTTCCATGCCCGCCACCCCGAGATCACCCTCTCGTTCGCGCCCTATCGGCGTGACGACGCGCTGGACGCGCCCGACATCGACGCCTGGGTGCGCAACGGCGACGGGCACTGGCCGCGGCCCATCGTGTCCGACTACGTGGTGGGCCGCGAGATCGTGCCCATCTGCCGGCCCGGCGACCTGGCCGACATCCACACGCCGGCCGACCTGCTGCAGCGCCCCTTGCTGTTCCACACCAACTACCCCGACAACTGGCGCCACTGGTTCCACAGTGTCGGTATCGATCCGCCACCGCTGCGCCCGGCGGCCGACTTCGACCAGGTGGCCATGCTGGTGCAGGCGGTCATCGCCGGCCTGGGCGTGGCCGTGGTGCAGCGCTGCCTGATCGACGAGGAGCTTGCCGAAGGCCGGGTGGTGATCGCGGTCGACCGGCCCGTGCGCAACACCCGCGGCTACTACCTCTGCTACCCCGCCGGCAAGCGCAACCAGCGTGCGCTGTCGGCCTTTCGATCCTGGCTGCTGGCGCAGCAGTAGACAATCGCCGATCCCTGAGCCGCACGGCACGCCGCAGCCGGCCCCGAAACGCACCTTCCCGAAGAGGACGTCCTTGTTCAAGAACCTGTTGGTATTCCGCATCGGCCCCGAGTGGTCCCCGTCGTTCAGTGCCCTCGAAGAGGGGCTGGGCCGTGCACGTTTCGAACCCTGTGGCGCCACCCAGGCCCAGTCCTCAGGCTGGGTCGAACCTCGCGGCGTGGCCCACGGGCCCCTGATCGAATCGATCGGCGGCCAGTGGCTGCTCAAGCTGATGGTCGAACAGAAGGTGCTGCCCGGCGCCGTGGTCAAGCGCCGGGTCGATGAACTGGCCGAGCAGGTCGAGCAGCAGACCGGCCGCAAGCCGGGCAAGAAGCAGAAGAAGGAGCTGAAGGAGCAGGCCACGCTCGACCTGCTGCCGATGGCCTTCACGAAGCAGGCCAGCGTCACGGTCTGGATCGATCCCGAGCAACGCCTGCTGATGATCGACACCAGCAGCACCGCCCGTGCCGACGAGGTCATCACGCAACTCGTCAAGGCCGCCGACGGCCTGGCGGTGCACCCGCTGCCCACGACCCAGTCTCCCGCGGCGGCCATGTCGGACTGGCTGGTCAGCGGTGACCCGCCGGCGGCGTTTTCAGTCGACCGCGAATGCGAGCTGAAGTCGTCCGACGAGATGAAGTCGGTGGTGCGGTATGCCCGGCATCCGCTGGACATCGAGGAGGTGCGCCAGCACATCGCCGCCGGCAAGCAGCCGACCCGTCTGGCCCTGACCTGGCAGGGGCGGGTCTCGTTCCTGATGACCGAGCACATGCAGATCAAGAAGCTCGACTTCCTGGACGTGGTCTTCGAAGGCTCTCAGGCCACGAAAGAGGAGTCCTTCGACGCCGATGCGGCGATCGTCACTGGGGAAATGCGCAAGCTCATTCCGGATCTGATCGAGGCCTTGGGTGGGGAGCAGGTGGTGGGCTGACGGGGGGCTCCCTCTCCCGCTTGCGGGAGAGGGTTGGGGAGAGGGTGTGCAGTGGCGTGGCGCTGCTGCGTTGGGTGGCGCTGCTGTTTCGCCCCTGGCGGGGCGAGCCGGGAGTTCGCCCCGGCGGGCGAGTTCCTTTCTTTTGCGTGGCCAAAATAAAGGAACCAAAGAAAAGGCCACCCCCGAGTGCTCGGTTTCCGTTGGCACGGAAACTCCCCTGCGCTGCTCGGTCCGGGCGGGAAGGGGGCAAACTCGCCCTGCGGGCTCAGACAAGCCCCCTTCTTTTTCCGCCCGGCCCTGCGCTGCTCAGCGACCCCAAGGGGGCCCCGAACACGAACCGCACGAACAGACGGACGAGCCCGGTCTCTGACGAGACCGGTCGTTGCGCAGCGGCACAAGCTCCCTCTCCCGCCTGCGGGAGAAGGTTGGGGAGAGGGCGAGCGTTGGCGTGATGCTGCGGTGTTTGATCTGCTGCTGTTTCGCCCCTGGCGGGGCGAGCCGGGAGTTCGCCCCGGCGGGCGAGTCCCTTTCTTTTGCGTGGCCAAAAGAAAGGGACGAAAGAAAAGGCCACCCCCGAGTGCTCGGTTTCCGTTGGCACGGAAACTCCCCTGCGCTGCTCGGCCCGGGCGGGAAGGGGGCAAACTCGCCCTGCGGGCTCAGACAAGCCCCCTTCTTGATCCGCCCGGCCCTGCGCTGCTCAGCGACCC
>CAMLSD010000076.1 GCA_946482595.1 uncultured Comamonadaceae bacterium | reverse complement strand
ACGCTGCCCATGGTCTGGCGGTCGGAGACCCGGCGGTACAGGTCTTCCATCCAGCTTTCCAGCGGAGCCGGCGACTGCCCCTGGCGGACCGACTCGATCCGGTCGGCCAGGCGCTTGGTGCGCCCTTCCTGCTCGGGCTGGTCGAAGTCGACGTCTTCGAGGGAAGCCTCGAGGTAAAGCACGCTGGTGGCGACTTCCATCGCCAGCGACGCCGGCGGGCTGGCATTGGACGACACCGTCTGGGACACCGCCTGCTGCAGCGCCTCGGCCAGGGCGTCGCCAGCCGGGTAGATCCGGCGCAAGGAATCACCGACCAGGCTGAACTGCTCGTTCAGGCTGCTCATGCGGTGCATCTCGCCACCGGCCACGGCCGACCAGGAATCCTTGGCCGCCCCCACACGCTTGCGCGCCTGCGTCAGCAGCGCTGGATCGAAGCGTCCCAGATGCGAGACTTCATAGTCGACAGGCTGGTGCGAGGCCAGACCGTACACCGACTGGACCGCGGCCAGCCGCGGCGCCGCGCTGGCGTCGACCGGGCCACACTGGGCGCAGAAGAAAAGCAGGTCCTGGGCGAGTCGGTCCGACACCGCCGACTCACCGCGCCCGAGCATGCCGAACTGAGCCAGGATGCGCGAGGCCACCCGCTTGCTGTAGACGTCGAGCTTGAGGTGACCCTTGGCCAGGGCCTCGAAGAAGGCCGAGGCCAGCTTCCAGAAGGTGCCGGCCTGCAGGTTGGGCGCACTGAGGCCGAGACCGGCACACAGGTCGCTCATCTGGGAGGCCGTGACGTCGGGCGTCACGTTGCGCATCAGCGAGAGCAGCAGGCGCTCCAGCTCGGCACGCGCGCTGTCATCGGCCGAGCGGGCTGCGGCATCGCGGGCTGCAGGCAGCTCGGACCAGCGCCAGTCCACGGCCCAGAGATCAGCCGGGTGGATGCGGTCGGAGCCGGCCAGTTCCTGGACGGCACGGTACTGGGGGAACAGCGATACCGGCGACACCGGCTTGCCCGCCAGCACCCGGGCCAGGAAGTCCAGCAGACCGAAGGAAGCGCGCTCGATCGTCTCGACCGCTGCGGCATTGAGTTTCTGGGGCTTCTGGATGTAGCGCTGAACCGCCGCTTCGGAGGCGCGCAGCAGATTGGCTGCAGCGGGCAGACCGACAAGCTCCAGCGCGCCGACGCCCTGGTGGAGCTGTTGCCGCGCCGTGCGCAGCACGGCCGGATCGACGTCGTCGACATCGGAACCGGCCACCCCCTCGGATTCCTTCAGAAAACGCCTCAAGGCCTTGTGGGCCCCTTCGAGCGACTTGCGCAACTCTTCCTGAACCCATGCGAGGGAACTCAGGTCGTCGCTGGTCATCGTGTCGCGGTTGGTGTCCATCCCGTGCCCCGTTCAGGCAAATGTGTCAGTAGTGTCGGCACAAGCGCCGATGTAACCCGTGTCGAGTTGCAAGCAGTCTGCGGCGCCGCAGTTGGCCGCAGGCCGCCCGCCGGCGAGCCGGGGGCGGCCTTGCGGGAGGTCAGCGGCAACGGTCCGGCGCGCAAGCATCAACCGATCTTGAAACGCGACACCGACTGCTTCAGTTCTTCAGCGGTCCGGGACAGCTCGCGCACCAGCTGGGCCGTCGAACGCGTGCCCTCGCCGGTCTGCTCGGTCACGGCAAAAATGTGCTGGATGTTGCTGGCCACCACGTTGGCCGACTCGGCTTCGCGGGAGGCCTGCGACGAGATCTGTTCGATCAGCTCGGCGAGCTGGCGCGACACGCGGTCGATCTCACCCAGCGCGGTACCGGCGTTGTCGGACAGTCGGGCCCCTTCGACCACACCCTGGGTGGATCGCTCCATGGCGGCCACCGCATCCTGGGTGTCGGTCTGAATGGTCTTCACCAGGGCTGCAATCTGCTTCGTGGCGTCGCCGGAGCGTTCAGCGAGTCGCTGCACTTCCTCGGCCACCACCGAGAAGCCTCGCCCGGCTTCGCCTGCGGAGGCCGCCTGGATGGCGGCGTTCAGGGCCAGCACGTTGGTCTGTTCGGTAATGTCGGAAATCAGCTCGGTGATTTCACCGATCTCCTGGGACGATTCACCCAGCCGCTTGATCCGCTTGGAGGTTTCCTGGATCTGCTCGCGGATGGAGTTCATGCCGCCGATGGCGTTCTGCACGGCCGTGAGGCCGGACTCGGCCGCCTGCAGCGACTGGCGTGCCACCTGGGCTGACTGCTGGGCCTGCGCGGACACTTCGTTGATTCGGCCGGCCATCAACAGCACCGATTCGCCGGTGTCGCGAATCTCGCGCAGCTGTTCGGTCGACGCCGCCAGCAGCTCGGTCGACGTGGCTTCCACCTGCTGGGTGGTTTCCGTCACACGCGACACCGTGCCCTGCACCTGCGACACCAGCGTGCGCAGCTCTTCCACCGTGTAGTTCACCGAGTCGGCGATGGCGCCGGTGATGTCCTCGGTCACCGTGGCCTGTTGTGTCAGGTCGCCTTCGGCCACCGTCTGCAGTTCGTTCATCAGTCGCAGAATGGCGGCCTGGTTCGCGTCGTTCACGCGCTTGGCTTCCTGCTCCTGGCGTTCGGCTTCACGCTGCTGCTGCTCGGCGATCACCGCACGCTGGCGTTCGGACTGCAGGTACACATAAGCCAGGCCGGCAATGCCGAGCAGGGCCACGATCACCGACAGGGCCGACACCGCCAGGTTCACCGGACCGAAGCCGACCTGGCCGGACAACTGCTCCTGCACCGATTCCAGGCCTTTGCGCAGCGGTTCGCTGTCCGCAATGATGGCTGCCTGCGCTTCGCGGGCGGACACCAGACCCTGCAGGTTGCCCAGAATGGCACCGGCCTGCGTGCGTGTCTGTTCGTACAGTTCCAGCAGCGCCTGCAGGCGCTCCTTGGTCTGCTCGTCCTTGGTGCCGGGCAGACGCAGCTCGGGGCTGCCTTCGTTCAGGCCCTGGGCAATCTCGCGGAAGGAGTTCAAGTCCTTGCCGAGCAGGAACACGGCCTCGGGGCTCACGCCTTCCATGGTCAGGAACTCGTTGGCCGATTTACCGATCCGCTGGGTCAGCATCACGAGCTGGCCGGCGGCGGAAATTTCAGCGGGCGAGGCGTTCTGCTGCAGCTTGAGCGAGGCCACCGTCTCGGCAATCTCGAGCAGATCGGACGACTGGCGGTTGATGGCGCGCAGGGCCTGGCCGACCTGGGTCAGGATCTGCTGCTGGGACAACACGGTGGTGGCGTTCTTTTCGGCCCGCTCGACCAGCGGCACCAGCGGCTCGAGGAAGGTCTGCACGTCCTGGTTGACTGCAGTGAGGGATTCACTGCCGCTGGTCAGACCACGCACGTTGGTTGCCAGCACGCCCGCGCTTTCCTTCACCTCGGGGAAGGCCTGCGGGCTGCCGATCAGGGCCTGGGACACCGACTTGGCCAGGCGCTGCGACTGCATCAGCGCCTGACCGGAGGCACCCACCTGGGCGGCCACCTGGTTGGCGGTGCGCTGTGAGAAGAACACGATGGCCATCAGGCCGGCCAGTCCGAGCAGCGTCATCGCGCCCAGCACGCGCTGCTGGCGGTCGGGCGGCAAGTGGCCGATCACCGGCAGGCCGGACTTGGCCTCGGCGCCTTCGGCCCCCATCTGCATCTTGGTCTCGGAAAAGTCGCCCGGCAGTTCGGACGGCGCGGCCTCGGAGATGATCGACGAGTCGGCCATCGTGGGCGGCGACACCCGCAGGTCCATCGTGGCCGCCAGATCAGGGCCGGGCACGGGCAGATCGACACCCGCCTGCGACGAACCTTCATTGCCGCCTTGCGGTGCATCGTCCTCGGACGGCTTCTTGCCCCAACCCTTGATCGTGTTGATGAAACTCATGTTCCCCTCTAGCAGTCGTCGTCTCGAACCGTGCTGACCCCGCCGAAGCGGTCAGCCCACAATCTTCAGAAAATGCTCTTCGCTGGCCAGGCCGCTCAGGCTGAGCTCCTGCCAGGGCCGACCCTGGCCGTCGCGGTAGCGCCGCCCGGCAAACGCAGGCCGCGTGCGGCCATCGTCGGGTTCGGGCGTGAGCTGCTCGGCGCCGCGCAGTCCAGCCAGCTTGTCGACCAGCAGCGCGCAGTTGATCTCGAGCGCCGGATTGAACGCCACCAGGCGGGACTGGTCCCGCAGGCCTTCGGCGGCGGGCAACGACGCGCCCGCGGACTTCAGCCCGAGAAAGGTCGCCAGATCGGCCACGCCATGCAGTCCGCCCCGCAGGTTGGCCACGCCCATGAACCACGGCGCCGTGTGCGGCACCGGGATCAGACCGGCAAACGGGAAGATTTCGCCGGCCTCGGCCAGCGGCAGCAGGAAGCCCTGCCCGGCCGCCTCGACGGCGAGCCAGTTGGCCGCACGGGCCTCGGTCTTGGCCGCCTGCAGGCGTTCGGCCAAGCGGCTTTGCAATTCACGCAGCGCTTCTTTCTTCGCCATTCGTTGTGCCTGTGTGCCTTAAGCCTGGTTCGTGGGGTCAGCCGGCGCCACGCCCGGGTCGTACCGGCCGCAGCGCATCGTGCGCTCAGTCGAAAGCGCGGATCTTGGAAATCAGCTCGTCAGCATCGACGGGCTTGACGACGTAGTCGCGGGCGCCCTGGCGCATGCCCCAGACCTTGTCGGTCTCCTGGTTCTTGCTGGTGCACATGATGACCGGCACGTCAGCAAAATTCGGGTCGCGCGTGATGGCCCGGGTGAGCTGGAAGCCGTTCTGGCCGGGCATCACCACGTCCATCAGGATCAGGTCGGGTTTTTCCTCGGCCAGGCGCTTGAGTGCCTCTTCGCCGTTCTCGGCGGTGCGCACTGCGTAGCCGCGCTTGGTGAGCAGTTCGGACAGGTGATGCAACTCCGTCTTGGAGTCATCGACCAACAGGATCTTCTTGACTGGCATGGCTCTTTCCTCGTTCATCGCGTCGCGCGCGGAGTCCGTCGCGACGCCTGTGCATGGGCTCGGGGCTCAAGCGACAAGGCGCCCTGACCAGGCGCCCTGCGCTTCAAGCCGCCTTGCGGTGCTGCTCGACGGCTTGCAATAACTGGTCCTTCGTGAAGGGCTTGGTCAGATAGTCCTGGGAGCCGACCATGCGGCCTCGTGCCTTGTCGAACAGGCCGTCCTTCGACGACAGCATGATCACCGGCACCCCGGAGAACTTCGGGTTGCGCTTGATGATCGCGCAGGTCTGGTAACCATCCAGACGCGGCATGAGGATGTCGCAGAAGATCAGGTGCGGCTCATGGTCGTTGACCTTGGCCAGGGCATCGAAACCGTCTTCGGCCAGCACCACTTCATAGCCGCCTTGTTTGAGGAAGATTTCCGCACTGCGGCGGATGGTGTTGCTGTCATCGATGACCAGCACCTTGGTGGTGGCATCCGCGGCATCGGGCGCGGTTGGCATTGTGTCGCTCACTGAGCCCTCTCCTCAACGACGGGTGTGTGGCTTGGCTTAAATCTGCACCATCTCGAAGTCTTCCTTGCGTGCGCCACATTCCGGACAGGTCCAGTTCATCGGCACATCCCCCCACGCGGTGCCGGGCGATATGCCATGCTCGGGGTCCCCTGCGGCTTCGTCGTAGATCCATCCGCAAATCAGGCACATCCAGGTTCGAGACTCACTCACTTTGTATCAGTTTCACTACAATGATGCGAGTCATTGTAGCCTTACGAAGACACCAAACCTCAAGGGTTTGTGCGAACTTACACGCGATTGTTCATGTGAAGTTCAGTTGTAACAGCACCGCCCCCAACATGGCTACCGCACATGCCCACCGACGTCCAAGCACCTGACACCGACCCCTCCACCCAAGACGCCAGCGGACCGCCCTGCGTCATGACCTTCAACGCGAACGACCCCAGCGGCGCCGGCGGCCTGGGTGGCGACATCGCCACCCTCTCGGCGATGGGCGCCCACGCCCTGCCCGTCGTCACCGCCGTGATGCTGCGTGACACCGCCGAAGTCTTCGACCAGGCCGTGATCGAGGAGGACACCATTGTCGAGCAGGCCCGCAGCATTCTGGAAGACGCCGCCATTTCCGCCTGGAAGGTCGGCTTCCTGGGCAATGCCGAGGCGGTGAGCGCCGTGGCCGAGGTGCTGAGCGACTACCCGGACGTGCCGCTGGTGGCCTACATGCCGGCCCTGCCCTGGATGGAAGAAGGCGAGCACGATGCCTACCATGAGTCCTTCCGCGAGCTGGTGCTGCCCCAGGCCGAGGTGCTGGTGGGCAATCACAAGACGCTGACCGACTTCCTGCTGCCCGAATGGGATGCCGATCGCCCGGCATCCCCGCGCGAGCTGGCGGTGGCCGCGGCCGAACACGGCACCCGCTTCGTGCTCGTGACCGGCATCCAGCTGCCCGACCAGTTCGTCGACAACGTGCTGGCCTCGCCCGAAGGCCCGATCGTCGGCGAGAAGTTCGAACGCTTCGACGTGAGCTTCATCGGCGCCGGCGACACCCTGGCGGCCGCCGTGGCGGCCATGCTGGCCAACGGCGTCGAGCTGCACATGGCCGCGTCCGAGGCGCTGGCCTTCCTCGACCAGTCCCTGGATGCCGGCTTCCGGCCCGGCATGGGCTCGGTCGTGCCCGACCGCTTCTTCTGGGCGCAGCCGCCGGCCGAGGGCGAAGAAGGCGACCCCCTGGACCCCGACACCCCCACTGACCCCCGCCATGTCCACTAACGCAGCATTGTTCGAGCGCGCACAGCGCGTGATCCCCGGCGGTGTCAATTCGCCGGTGCGCGCCTTCCGGGCGGTGGGCGGTACACCGCGTTTCATCGCGCGGGCCGAGGGCGCCTGGATGTTCGATGCCGAAGGCCGGCGCTACATCGACTACATCGGCTCCTGGGGGCCGATGATCCTCGGCCACGGCCACCCTGCCGTGCTGCAGGCCGTCCAGGAGGCCGCCACACAAGGCTTTTCGTTCGGCGCGCCGACCGAGCGCGAGATCGAACTGGCCGAGGAAATCCTGAAGCTCGTGCCGTCGATGGAGCAGGTGCGCCTGGTGAGCTCGGGCACCGAAGCCGCGATGAGCGCGATCCGGCTGGCGCGCGGCGCCACCGGCCGCTCGCGCCTGATCAAGTTCGAGGGTTGCTACCACGGTCATGCCGATGCGCTGCTCGTGAAGGCCGGTTCAGGCCTGGCGACCTTCGGCAACCCCACCAGCGCCGGCGTGCCACCCGAGGTCGTGCAGCACACGCTGGTGCTGGAGTACAACAACCTCGATCAGCTCGAACAGGCGTTTGCCGCGCATGGTGCAGACCTCGCCTGCGTGATGATCGAGCCGATCGCCGGCAACATGAACTTCGTGCGCGCCAGCGTGCCCTTCATGCGCCGCCTGCGCGAGCTGTGCACCGCCCATGGGGCCCTGCTGGTGTTCGACGAGGTGATGACCGGTTTTCGGGTGGCGCTGGACAGCGCCCAGGGGGTGTACGGACGGCTGATCCCCGGCTTCCGCCCGGACATGAGCGTGTTCGGCAAGGTCATCGGCGGCGGCATGCCGCTGGCCGCGTTCGGCGGCCCGCGCGACATCATGCAGCAGCTCGCACCGGTGGGCCCGGTCTACCAGGCCGGCACCCTGTCGGGCAACCCGGTGGCCACCGCCTGTGGCCTGGCCACGCTGCGCGAGATCCAGAAGCCCGGCTTCTTCGATGCGCTTGCCGCACGCACCCGCACGCTGGTCGAGGGACTGACAGCCGCCGCCCGTGACGCAGGTGTGCCCTTCGTGGGCGACTGTGAAGGTGGCATGTTCGGCTTCTTTTTTGCCGACACCCTGCCCCAGCAGTACACCCAGGTCATGGCCACCGACAAGGAGCGCTTCAACCGCTTCTTCCACGGCATGCTCGATCGCGGCGTCTACCTGGCGCCGGCACTCTACGAAGCCGGTTTCGTCAGCTCGGCGCACAGCGCCGACGACATCACCGCGACCGTGGCCGCGGCGCGCGAGGCCCTGGCCGCCGGCTGAAGCGCCCGCTCGCTCGCATTCGGCGAATGCATGCATCGCGGGATAATCCCGCGATGCACATCCACATCCTTGGCATCTGCGGCACCTTCATGGGAGGCCTTGCCGCGCTCGCCCGCGAGGCGGGCCACCAGGTCACCGGCTGCGACGCTGGTGTCTACCCCCCGATGAGCGACCAGCTGCGTGCGCTGGGCATCGAGCTGATCGAAGGCTATTCACCGGACCAGCTCACGCTGCGCCCCGACATGTGGGTGGTGGGCAATGTCGTGAGCCGGGGCAACCCGCTGATGGAGGCCATCCTCGACGCCGGGCTGCGCTACACCAGCGGCCCGCAGTGGCTGGCTGCACATGTGCTGCAAGGTCGCCACGTGATGGCCGTGGCCGGCACGCATGGCAAGACGACGACCACCTCGATGCTCGCCTGGATCCTGGAGCACACCGGGCGGCAGCCCGGCTTCCTGGTGGGCGGCGTGCCGCAGAACTTCGGCGTGTCGGCGCGGGTGGGCCGCATCGGCACCGACCTGCACGACAGCAGCCCCTTCGTGATCGAGGCCGACGAGTACGACACCGCGTTTTTCGACAAGCGCAGCAAGTTCGTGCACTACCGGCCCCGCACCGCGATCCTGAACAACCTCGAATTCGATCACGCCGACATCTTTGATGACCTCGCCGCGATCGAGCGCCAGTTCCACCATCTGGTGCGCACCGTGCCCGCGCAGGGGCGTGTGGTGGTCAATGGCCGCGAAGCCAGCCTGAAGCGGGTGCTGGCCAAGGGATGCTGGAGCCCGGTCGTGGGGTTCGGGGCGGACGACATGACCGGCTCGCTGGTGGCGCACGGCGACCCGCAGTCCTTCGACGTGTTGCGTGACGGCCAGGTGCTGGCCCGTGTGAACTGGCCCCTGCTGGGTGAACACAACCAGCTCAATGCCCTGGCTGCCCTGGCCGCCGCCGAGCATGTGGGTGTGTCCCCGGCCGAGGGTGCCAGGGCCCTGGGTGAATTCATGAACGTGCGACGCCGCCTCGAACTGCGGGGCGAAGCGGGCGGCGTGTCGGTCTATGACGACTTCGCCCACCACCCCACGGCCATCCGCACGACGGTCGACGGGCTGCGCCGCAAGGTCGGCGACGCACGCATCCTGGCCGTGTTCGAGCCGCGTTCCAACACGATGAAGCTGGGCACGATGAAGGCCCAGCTGCCCTGGTCGCTCGAACAGGCCGACCTGGCCTTCTGCCACAGCGGCGGGCTGGGCTGGGACGCCGTCGAAGCGCTGGCGCCCATGGGCGCGCGTGCTGCCGTGGCCGACAGCATCGACGCGCTGGTGGATCAGGTGCTGGCCGCCGCGCGGCCGGGCGATCATGTGCTGTGCATGAGCAACGGCAGCTTCGGCGGCGTGCACGACCGACTGCTTGCCGGCCTTGCCCGCCTCACTGGATGAAACCGCCGGCGCGGCTGATCATGCTCAGCCCGACGTAGGACGAGCCGCGCCGGTCCCCCGGCCCGTACTGCACGGTCAGCGGTCCGAACTGCCGCTCCCCCATCGCTTCGAGCGCCTGCACCAGGGACTCACGCGTGACGGACGCACCGGCCTTGCGCAGTCCTTCGATCAGCAGCCGCGCGTTGATGTAGACCTCCAGGCCCAGGTACGACAGCTCGGGCTGGCGCCCGGTCTGCTTCAGTGCCTGGTGGTAGTCACGCACGATGGGGACGCCGGCGTTCCACGGGTGCGGCACCAGCGTCGTGAAGATCACGCCCGAGGTCTGGTCACCCAGGTCGCGCACGAACTTGCGGTGCGCCTGGGCGGCGAGGTTGTAGAACGGCATCGCCAGCCCGGCGTGCCGGGCCTGGCGGATGAGCAGGCTGGTCGGCGCCGATGCGGCCACCACCACGGCGCTGTGCGGCGTGGCCTGGCGCAGTGCGTCCAGCACGGCGGCCGCGTTGCTGCCGTCACGCGCCAGCGTCACGGTCACCACCGGCCGCACGCCTTGGTGGTCCAGCACCCGGCGCGCCGCGGCCAGCCCGGCCTCGCCGAAGGCGTCGTCCTGATGAACCACGGCAATGCGGTTCTGGCCGATGGTGAGCATCTGCTCGATCATGCGGGCGATCTCTTCATCGGTTGTCGGCCGCAGATTGAAGACATAGCGCCCGGGTGACGCATGCATCGGCCCTGCGCCGGCGATCCCGGTCACCAGTGGCAGGCGCAGGGTTTGCGTCAGCGGCTGTACCGCATTGCAGCTGGCCGTGCCCCAGCAGTTGAACAGGGCCGTGATGCCCCGCTCATTCAGCTGGCGCACGTTGTCCACCGCCCGCTGGGGCTCAAAACCATCGTCAAGCGCAATCAGGCGCAGCCGTCTCCCCTGGATGCCTCCGGCGGCGTTGGCAGCGTCGAATGCCGCCTGCGCCACGGCCAAGGTCTCCTGGCCCGCCTCTGCATTGCTGCCACTCAGCGGCAGGCTGGCACCGATCAGGATTTCGCCCGAGGTCTGGGCCGACGCGGTCACTGCGGCGCACCAGCACCACGCTGCGGCCGCCGCCCGCCGCAGCCAGCCCATACTCCGGCGCGTCATCTCAGTGCGCCTCGGCCGTCTTGGCGGCCTCGATCGCACCGCGGGTGTCGGCACGTGCCCCGTTGAAAAAGAGGTTCAGTGCCACGGCAGACAGCGCCGTCAGCAGGATGCCGGACTCCAGCAGCGGATGCAGTGCATGCGACATCTGCTGTGTCCAGCGCGGCGCCACCAGCGGGACCAGCCCGAAACCGATGGACAGCGCCACGATGTAGAGATTGTTGCGGTTGCCCTTGTAGTCCACCGTGGCCAGGATGCGGATGCCGGTGGCCGCGACCATGCCGAACATCACCAGGCCCGCCCCGCCCAGCACGAACTGGGGGATCGATTCGACGAAGGCCGCCATCTTGGGCAGCATGCCCAGCACGATCATGATCACGCCGCCGGCCACGCACACGTAGCGGCTGCGCACGCCGGTCACGCCGACCAGGCCGACGTTCTGCGAAAAGCTGGTGTAGGGGAAGGTGTTGAAGATGCCGCCGATCAGCGTGCCCAGCCCGTCGGTGCGCAGGCCGGCCGCCAGTTCAGGCTGGGAGATCTTGCGATCGGTGATGTCCGACAGTGCCAGGAACATGCCGGTCGACTCGATCATCACGACGATCATCACCAGCGTCATGGTCAGGATCATCACGATGTCGAAGGTGGGCATGCCGAAGGCAAACGGCGTGACGACGTCGAACCAGTGCGCCTTGGCCACCTTGTCGAAGTGCATCTTGTCCATTGCCACGGCCACCACACAGCCTGCCACCATGCCCAGCAGCACCGAGATGTTCGACACGAACCCCCGCGTGTACTTCACCAGCAGCAGCACCACCACCAGCACGAAACCGGCAATCGCCATGTTCTCGAGCGAGCCGTAGTTCGGGTTGTCGACCATGGGCACCGGCCCGGGCAGGCGGGTGACGGCCTCATCGCCGGCCGCCGCCTTGGCCTGATCGACCATGGCTACCAGCTTGGGTACGTCCACGCTCTGCGCCAGCGGGGCCGGCCCGCCCATGGCCCAGCCCACGCCCACCCGCATCAGGCTGATGCCGATGATCGCGATGATGGTGCCGGTGACCACCGGCGGGAAGAACCGCAGCAGCCGGCTCACCATCGGCGCAATGACCATCGAGATGATCCCCGCGCCGATGATGGCGCCGAAGATCGCCCGTGCTCCGTCGACGCCGGGCACGGCATTGGCAAAGGCCACCATCGGCCCGACGGCTGCAAATGTGACGCCCATCATCACCGGCAGGCGGATGCCGAACCAGCGCGTCACACCCAGGCTCTGGATCAGGGTGACCACCCCGCAGCAGAACAGGTCCGCCGAGATGAGCAGGGCCACCTGCTCGGGCGTGAGCTTGAGTGCGCGGCCGATGATCAGCGGCACGGCCACGGCGCCGGCATACATCACGAGCACGTGCTGCAGGCCCAGGGCGGCCAGCTTGCCTGTGGGGAGTCGTTCGTCCACCGGATGGACATTGCCTGAGGTCATGGTGCCTCCTTGACGGATGAGAAGCGCACCGGCATGCCGGTACGCATTCTCCCCACCACAGCGGGCTCTGTAGGGAGCGGACGTCGCGACCGGGCAGCGTAAGGGTTGATGCGTGCTTGGCCAGGCTGCCGGGCTCCGCGGCGACGATGGCAGGAATGTATACACGCGTGCGCACAGCATGATCGGGAAATACCCGTGGCAATGCCCGCGGACACCCGGGTTTTCGGGTGAGACAGTTTTGTGTTTTCAAGAGGGAAAGCGGCCGCCACGGTGTATACACCGCGGTCGACCGCCTGGCGTCAGCCCCTCGTGTAGGTGGCGCGCAGCGCTTCGGTCAGCATGGCCAGGCTGTCGCGCAGGTGGGCCTGGGTCTCGACCCGGGCGCCGGGGGTGGCCAGCGCGCGCTGCAAAGACTCACGCAACCGGGTGGCATGCAGGCGCACCAGGCTCTGTGCATCGGCAGGCAAGGCACTGGGCCGTGTCAGCACGGCCACCAGACGGCGCAGGTGTTCGCGCTGCAGGTTGCGCCGCAACGTGGGCACGTCCAGCGCACGGCCCGGTCCGCCCGGGCGTCGGAGTTCGCTCCAGATCGCGTCCTGCACGCCGCCGTAGATCTCGTCGAGCGACAGCAGGGCCTGGCGCTGGCCAGCGCTCACGTAATTCGGCAGATCCAGCACCCGGCCGGCCGTGCCCGGACTCAGCAGGCGGTCCAGCGCGGTGGTCTGGAGGCCCAGCACGGCAGCCGGCAGGCTCACCGGGCCGAGCGTGCTGCGGTCGAGGTAGTCGGGCGGCAGATTGCGCAGGAATTCCGGACGGAAGCGGAAGTTGTCGGCACTGAACAGGTGGGTGGTGAGCAGGGTCACGGCCTGGCGTTGCCGCTGTGCATCGACCGGGGTGTAGGTGCGGCGTTCGCTGGTGCCGGGGAGGTCACGCACCTGCACCATGCCGCCGACGTGCTTGGCAGCCAGGTCGGTGGCGGTGCGCAGCGCGGCAAACCCGCTGAGCATGGCGCGGCGCGCGCGCACCGGCTCGTCACCGGGGCGCGGGTCGCGGGCCTGCACCCGCTGCCACAGCTCCTGCGACAGCTTCAGCCGCTTCTCGAAGTAAGCGAGCGGGTCATCGCCCAGGTCGAAGCGGTTGGCCGTCGGGTCCACCCCCTCGAAGCCGGCAAAACCGCCAGCGTCGTAGTCGTCACCATAGGCCAGCCGGGGATCGGTGCTGCGCGATGCGATGCGTTCGAGCTCGCGCGCCTCGTCGGCCGGATCGATCGGCTTGTAGGCGTACTCGATGGCCCAGTAGTCGTAAGGGCCGAGGGTGGTGTTGCTGTACGCCCCCTGGGGTTCGCCGCGCAGGGCCACGTTGTAGCCGTTGTAGTCCATCACCGAGCCAGAAATGCCGTTGGCCTCGGTATAGGCACGGTCGGCCAGCTGCGCGCGACTCACGGCGGTCGACCCCTTGAAGTTGTGCTTGAGTCCGAGCGTGTGCCCGACCTCATGCATCACGGTGTCCTTGATGACCGCCTGCACGAAGGCCTCGGTGCGGGGGCTGTCGGGCTCGAAATCGCCGCGGGCCTCCAGCAGGTCGAGTGCGGCATGCATCTCGTTGGCCGCTTCGACGGCGTAGTCGCAGAAGGCCGCCTGAGGGTCGCGCCAGGCGGCGGTCAGCTGGGCCAGCCGCTGGGTCGAGTCCATGCCGACGTCCTCGACGATGAAGCGCCGCGCACCCCGGGCAAACACGTCGGACATCGCGATGTCGGCGTCCAGGATCTCGCCGGTGCGCGGGTCGGCGTGGTGCGGGCCACGGGCCGAGCCGCTGTCGGCGCCCACGAACCAGCGCACCGAGGCATGGCGGGCATCCATCGTGTCCCACTCGGCATCGTCGGGCTGCTGGCGGGCTTCGATCGCATTGATGAACCCGATGCGCTCGAACGCCTTGTTCCATTCGAGCACACCGGCACGCACCGCCTCGCGGTAGCGTGCCGGGATGTTGCGGTCGAGCCAGAACACGATCGGCGCGACTGGCTCGGACAAGGGCGCCAGCGGATCGCGCTTCTCGAGTCGCCAGCGATTGACGTAGTGCACCCGCGGATTGAGCCGGGGCTGCGCGGTGAAGTCGGTGAACGACTGGGTGAAGTGGCCGATGCGCGGGTCCGCCCGTCGCGGCACCATGGGTTGTGCCGGCAACTGCAGGAAGTTGTAGACGAACCCGACAAAAAAGCTGCGCGCATCGGGGATGGCCGTTGGCGGTGACGGCATCGTTGCGTTCGGCGAGGCCGGCACCGCCGGGATGCGGCCCGTTGCGAAATGCGTGCGCACCCGCAGGCTGGTCAGCTCGGGCGTGACGGTGGGGGCCTCGAAGTAGGAGTTGTTGCGGTCGAACCCATACGACATGCGAAATGCCGACTCGATTGCCGAGCTGTAGCCTGCGATGTCACCGAGCAGGAAGGCCGCATCGATCAGCACCGACTGGCGCTCGGGATGTGGCGCACTGGCCACGGGCGTGGCGCCCAGCAGGCTGTCCGACAGCCCCTCGCTCAGCGCGATCTGCAGTGCCGTGTCGCCATCGGCCCGGAAGGCCGTGTTGCGGGCCACCAGCTGCACCTGGTTGCCGATGCGCCGGAACTGCGCCATCCAGCTGCGCCCCATCTGGCTTGCGTACAGGCCGCGCTGGCCGACCGACGAGGCCACGTTGATCGTCAGCAGGAAAGGCTGGTTCCAGCGGTCCTGCGGGATCTCGACCCAGACCTTCTCGTCCTTGCGCCACACCGGCAGAAACCCCTGCGACACGGTGGCCCCGCGGATCACGTCGGCAAATGGCCTGGGCGCCCCCGGCTCGGGGCGCACCGCGGCGGCCGGGGCCGCGGGCGCCGCCGCGGCCCCGGCTGCATCGGTCGGCGACGGCGGATGCACCCGTGCGGCCGCCGGCGGCGCCGAGGCCGTGGGCGGTGCGAGCGACGCACACCCTGCGAGCAGCATCGACACCGCCAGCGTTGCCGGCATGGCGGCGCTGCACGATGTGCCGTGCCGGTGGAATGCCATGGACAGGCAGGGGGAGCGCAGCAGACGGGCCAGGATCACGGAACTTCCTTGAACAACGAGCACAACGAGCACAACGATCATTCGACCGCCGGGCCGGCCCGGGTCGATCAGATCAGTATAGGAACAGGGACTGACCGGGACGCCGTAGCAGAGTTCACACCCGGCGCGAGCGCGTGGCACAAACCAGGGCAAACCCCAGGGCCGGCGGCGCGGGGCCGCAGTGACCGCCGGCTAGACTGCCGGGTCCATGGCTGGCCCGATGCTGTTCACCCACCTGCTGTATCTCCACGGTTTCCGGTCGTCGCCGCAGTCCGCCAAGGCCGTGCGCATGGCCGCGCGCGTGGCCGCGGCCCAGGCGGCCGGGCGACGGCTGCAGTGGTGGTGCCCGCAACTGCCCCCCTCGCCCCGCGAGGCGATCGACATGCTGCTGGCCGGTGTGGCCGACTGGCCGCATGCGCAGATGGCGGTGATCGGCAGTTCGCTCGGCGGCTACTACGCCAGCGTGCTGGCCGAGCGCCTGGGTTGCGCCGCGGTGGTGCTGAACCCTGCCGTCGACCCGGCACGCGACCTCGCCCGATACATCGGCGAGATCCAGGCCTGGCACAGCGAGGAGCGCTTTTACTTCCGCGCCGAGTACATCGACGAACTGCGCGCGATGCACCCCGGCCCGCTCACTCGCATGGAACGCTATTGCGCTGTCGTGGCCCAGGGCGACGAGGTGCTCGACTGGCGCGAGATGGTCGCGCGCCATGCCGGCGCCGACCTGCTGCTGCTCGAGGGCGGTGACCATGCCTTGAGCGACTTCGATCGCCACGAGCCGCACATCCATCGATTCCTCGGCCTGGACACCCCGGCCCCGGCCGACACCTGAATTCCCCTGCCCCGCCTGCACAGAAGGATTTCCCATGAAGTTGAAGGACAAGGTTGCCATCATCACCGGCGCCGCCCAGGGCATCGGCCTGGCCACCGCGCTGAAGTTCGCCCGTGAGGGTGCCATCGTGATCGTCTGCGACGTGCACCCGGCCGGGGTGGACGACGCCGTGGCCCGGTGCCGCGAGCTGGGCGCGTTGGCCGAAGGGCATGTGGTGAATGTGGCGCACCGCGAACAGGTCGACGCCATGGTGGCCCGGGTGCGGGAAACGCACGGCCGCATCGACGTGCTGGTCAACAATGCCGGCATCACCCGCGATGCCCGCCTGCAGAAGATGACGCTCGAACAGTTCGACAGCGTGATCGACGTCAACCTCCGCGGTGTCTTCCATTGCGCCCAGGCCGTGGCCGACCCCATGGTGGCGCAGGGCAGTGGCGTCATCCTGAACGCCTCGTCGGTGGTCGGTGTGTACGGCAACTTCGGCCAGACCAACTATGCAGCCAGCAAGTTCGGTGTGATCGGGTTCACCAAGACCTGGTCGCGCGAACTGGGCCCCAAGGGCGTGCGAGTCAACGCGGTGGCCCCCGGATTCATCGAGACCCCGATCCTGGCGACCATTCCCGACAAGGTGCTCGATGCCATGCGCGACGACGTGCCGCTGCGCCGCCTGGGTCGCCCGGAAGAGATCGCCAATGTCTATGCCTTCCTGGCCAGCGACGAAGCCTCGTACGTGAATGGTGCGGTGCTGGAGGTGTCGGGCGGCATGACGGTGTGAGGCCCCGCGGGTGTCGGGGGTCGTTCGCCCCCGGGCCGGCAACTCAGGCGACAATCGCGCCATGTTTGCCCTCTTTGAAGACGCCGGGAAGTTCCTCGCCGGCCGCGTGATGTCCGAGGCCGAAAGCTCGATGCAGATCGAGCTCGACTCCGGCAAGCGTGTGAAAGTCAAGGCAGCCAATGTGCTGCTGCGCTTCGACCAGCCCGCGCCGGCCCAGCTGCTCGCGCAGGGCCAGGCCCTGTCGAGCGAGATCGACCTGGACCTCGCCTGGGAATTCGCCCCCGACGAGGAGTTCGGCTTTGCCGACTTCGCCCGCGACTACTTCGACGCCAAGGCGGGTGCAGCCCAGCAGGCCGCTGCCCTGTTCCGCCTGTTCGAGGCACCGCACTACTTCCGCCGCTCGGGCAAGGGGCGCTTCCGCAAGGCGCCTGAAGACATCGTGAAGGCGGCCTTGCTGGCGATCGAGCGCAAGAAACAGCAGCAGCAGCAGATCGAGACCTGGGCCCAGGAACTGGTCGAGGGCCGCTGCCCGGGCCCCATCCGCGAGCAGCTCTACCGGCTGCTGTTCCGGCCCGACAAGAACGGCATGGAATACAAGGCCGTCGTCGAGGCCGCGCGGCGTGCCCAGAAGGCGCCGCTGGACCTGTTGAAGCAGGCCGGCGCGATCGACAGCCCCTACCAGTTCCACTGGCGCCGCTTCCTGTTCGAACACTTCCCCAAGGGCTATGGCTTCCCGGCCCTGGATGCGCCCGAGATCACCGAAGCGCTGCCGCTGTCCGCCGCACAGGCCTTCAGCATCGACGACTCCAGCACGACCGAGATCGACGATGCGCTGTCGGTGCAGGGCCTGGGCACGGGCACCGTGGTCTTCGGCGTGCACATCGCCGCGCCGGGCCTTGCCTTCGGGCCCGGCTCACCGCTCGACCAGGTCGCCCGTTCCCGCTTCTCGACGGTCTACATGCCCGGCTACAAGCTGACCATGCTCCCCGACGACGTGGTGCAGCGTTACACCCTGCAGGAAGGGCGTGACTGCCCGGCGGTGTCGATCTATTTCACGCTCGATGAGGCGACGCTGAGCGTGCAGTCCAGCGAAACGCGCCTGGAGCGGGTGCCCATCGCGGCGAACCTGCGGCACGACCAGCTCGACGGCGTGGTCACCGCCGAATCGCTCACCGGCCAGGCCGAGGCCCGCTATCCGTTTGCCACCGAGCTGGCCTGGTGCTTCCGGCTGGCCCAGCACCTGAAGGCGCAGCGCGAGGTGGTGCGCGGCAAGCCTGAGACCTTCACCCGCCCCGACTACAACTTCAAGCTCGTGGGCAACGGCGACGCCGAGCCCACCGGCAACGAGACCGTGCTCATCAGCACCCGCAAGCGCGGCGAACCGCTGGACCTGATCGTGGCCGAGGCCATGATCCTGGCCAACAGCACCTGGGGCGGCTGGCTGAACGACCTGGGTGTGCCGGGCATCTACCGCAGCCAGGCGAGCCTGGCCCCCGGCATCAAGGTGCGCATGGGCACCAAGGCCCAGCCGCACGCGGGCATGGGCGTGAAGCAGTACACCTGGGCCACCTCGCCGTTGCGTCGCTACGTCGATCTGGTGAACCAGTGGCAGATCATCGCCTGCGCCCGGCACGGACGCACGGCCGCGCTGGCTGCGCCGTTCAAGCCCAAGGACGCCGAGCTGTTTTCGGTGATCTCCGGCTTCGACGCCGCCTACACGGCCTACAACGATTTCCAGCACGGGGTCGAGCGCTACTGGACCCTGCGGCATCTGGTGCAGAACGGCGTGACCGAACTGACTGCCGCCGTCATGAAGGACGGGCTGGTGCGCGCCGACACGCTGCCGCTGGTGTTTCGCACCCCCGGCACCGAAAACCTGCCGCGCGGCACGCATGTGCGGGTGCGCATTGACGGACTGGACGAACTCACGCTCGACGTGCACGCGCGCTTGCTCGAACGGCTGGATGCTGCCGATCAGGCCGCGGTGTCCACCGAGGACGAGTCCGAGGAACTGGACGACGCGGCCGGACCGCTCGCCCTGGCGATCGATGTGCAGGACGGCGAGCCCGCCGCGGCCGGCAGCGATGGCGGCCCCGCGGCCGCCGCAACGGACTGAGGGTGCCCGCGATGGGTGTGGTGCGCAAGTTCTCGACCCTGCAGGTGGCGCTGGCCATCTCGCTGGGCGTGCATGCCGCCTTGCTGACGGTGCGTTTTGTCGACCCCGAAGGCTTCAATCGTGTGTTCGAGGACACCCCGCTCGAGGTGATCCTGGTCAACGCCCGCTCCACCGAAGCGCCCGCCAAGGCCCAGGCCATCGCCCAGGCCACGCTGGCCGGCGGCGGCGACGTCGACAAGGGACGAGCCACGTCGCCCTTGCCGCCCTCGGCCCTCGTCGAGGTCGGCAATGCGATGGAAGATGCGCAGAAGCAGGTCGACGCGCTGATCGAACAGCAGAACCGGCTGCTCGCGCAGATCCGCCGCGAGCTGGCTGCGCTGCCGCCACCCGATCCGCAGGCCGACGCCGGCAATCCGCAGGCCCAGGCCCAGGAAGACAAGCGCCGCCAGCTGCTGCGCATGCTGGCCGAGATCGAAAAACGCATCAACGAAGAGAATTCCCGTCCGAAACGGCGCTACATCAGCCCGAGCACGCGCGAGGAGGTCTATGCGATCTACTACGACCAGCTGCGTCGCAAGATCGAGGAGCGGGGCACCCGCAACTTCCCCGAGCACCAGGGCCGCAAGCTGTATGGCGAGCTGACCATGATCGTGACGATCGACGCCCAGGGGCGGGTGGTCGACACCGAGATCGTGCAGCGCTCGAGCTCGCCGGTGCTGGACCGCCGTGCGGTGGCCATCGTGCAGGCCGCCGGCCCGTTCGGTAACTTCAGCCCGGCCATGCGCAACAAGGCCGACCAGATCGTGGTGGTCTCGCGCTTCCGCTTCACACGCGACGAAGCGCTCGAAACCACCCTCACCTCGAACTGAACCCCTCCCATGGATCGCTATGCGGTGGCCGGCAATCCGGTCGAACACAGCAAGTCGCCCTTCATCCATGCGCAATTTGCGCAGCAGACCGGCGAGCCGGTCGAGTACGGTCGCCTGCTGCTGCCGCTGGACGGCTTCGAGTCCGGCGTGCGCGGGTTTGCCGCCAGCGGGGCGCGTGGCTGCAACATCACGGTACCGTTCAAGTTCGACGCCTTCCGACTGGCCCGTCGCAGCAGTGAACGGGCTCGGCTGGCGCAGGCGGCGAACATCCTGCGCTTCGACCCCGACGGCTGGTATGCCGACAACACCGACGGCGCCGGTCTGGTGCGCGACCTGCGCGACAACGCCGGCTTCGACCCGGCCGGGCGCCGTGTGCTGCTGCTGGGTGCGGGCGGTGCCGCTGCCGGTGTGCTCGGCCCCCTGATCGAGACCCGGCCACGCGAGCTGGTCGTTGCCAATCGCTCGCCCGAGCGGGCGCAAGAGCTGGTGGCACGCCATGCGGCGCTGGCCGAACAGCGCGGGGTAAGGCTCGCTGCCAGCGGCCTGGACAACTGCGGCAGCGGTTTCGATGCCGTGATCAATGCCACCGCCGCCAGCCTGCAAGGTGCGGGCAGCCCGGTCGCGGCCGACTGCCTGGCGCCCGGCGCCCTGGCCTACGACATGATGTACGGCCCGGCCGCCCAGCCCTTTCTTGACTGGGCGCGCGCTCACGGCGCGGTGCCGCACGACGGACTGGGCATGCTGGTCGAGCAGGCAGCCGAGGCGTTTTTCGTGTGGCGCGGTGTGCACCCGCGCACGGCCGAGGTGCTCCAGGCCCTGCGCAGCGGTCAGTCCTGAACCGGGGCCGAAGCGTGAAACCGCTGCTGACCACGGCAATCCGGCTGCTGGTGTTGTGTGTGCTGGCCGGCATTGCACTGCAGCTCACGTTTGCGGCGCGCATCGCGATGATGCTGGTAATCGACCCGCAATCCACCACCTTCCAGCGCAGCGAGGCCTGGCGCATCGCCACCTCGACCGGCACGCTGCCGTGGCGCCAGGAATGGAAGCCCTATGGCGAGATCTCGATGCACCTCAAGCGGGCCGTGATCGCCTCGGAAGACGCCAGCTTCCAGGAGCATGACGGCGTCGACTGGGAGGCCCTCGAAAAGGCCTGGGAGCGCAACCAGCGGGCCCAGGCCCGCGCCGACCAGGCCAACGAACGCCTGCAGAAGCGCTCGGCCCGGCAGCCCGACCGGCCGGTGGCCCTGCGTCAGCCGCGTGTGGTGGGCGGCTCGACCATCACGCAGCAACTGGCCAAGAATCTTTTCCTGTCGAGTGAACGCAGCCTGCTGCGCAAGGGTCAAGAGTTCATCATCACCCTGATGCTCGAAGCCATGCTCGACAAGCAGCGCATCCTGGAGATCTATCTGAACAGTGTGGAGTGGGGCGAAGGCGTGTTTGGCGCCGAAGCCGCTGCACGCCACTACTTCCGTGTCGGCGCCGACCAGCTCAGCGCCCACCAGGCCGCCCGCCTGGCCGTGATGCTGCCGGCGCCCAAGCGATTCGAAAAGCGCCCCGCTTCAGGCTATGTGCTCAGCCGGGCGGCCACCATCATGGCGCGCATGGGCGCCGTGGATGCACCGTGAGGACCTTGACGTGAATCCCTCGTCCATGACCGCGGAGATCGCCGCGACCGCGGCGCGACTGATCGTCGAAGAAGGCATGGAATACGGCCCGGCCAAGCGCAAGGCAGCCCGCCTGCTGGGGCAGCGCGGCGCATCGAACGGCGCCTTGCCCTCCAACGACCTGATCGAAGATGAAGTGCGCGCCTACATCGACATCTTCTGCGCCGACACCCAGCCCGGTGAACTGGCCGAACTGCGCCGCATCGCCGTGCGCTGGATGGAACGCCTGGGCGACTTCCAGCCCCACCTGAGCGGTGCGGTCTGGAACGGCACGGCCACGCGCCTGAACGACATCTGGCTGAGCCTGTTCTGCGACGATCCGAAGTCCGCCGAGATCGAACTGATCAACAAACGGGTCGACTACGACGCCGGCAGCGTGACCGGGCTGCGTGGCGATCCGGTCGATGTGCTGACCCTGGCTGAACCCAGCCCGGCGCTCGGCCAGAAGGTGCTGGTGCATCTGGTGATCCACGACCTCGACGACCTGCGGGGTGCCCTGAAACCGGACAGTCGGGGTCGGACCGAACGCGGCCCGCTGCACGCGGTGCGCAGTCTGCTGACCGCCGAGGAGAGCGCGCGATGATGCAACGCAGGCATTGGGTGATGGCCGGCGCCGCCGGTCTGGCCGCTGCCGCCGGTGCCGGGCTGTCCTGGTGGCGGCTGCGCCTGGCGCCCGACACCGGCCTGCCGGCCGACTTCTGGGCGCAGCGTTTCGACAGTCCCGACGGCCCGGCGGTTGACATGGCCAGCTTCCGCGGCCGCCCGCTCGTCATTAACTTCTGGGCCACCTGGTGCCCGCCGTGTGTGCGCGAGATGCCGCAGATCGAGCAGTTCCACCGCGAATTCCGCTCCCTGGGGTGGCAAGTGCTGGGCCTGGCGATCGACGGGCCCACACCGGTGCGGGACTTCCTCAAGAAGGTACCGGTGAGCTTCCCGATCGGACTGGCGGGTTTTGGCGGCACCGAACTGGGCAAGGCGCTGGGCAACACCAGCGGCGGCCTGCCATTCACCGTGGCCTTGAATGAACGCGGTGAACTGGTACAACGGCGGTTGGGCGAAACCAGCTACCAGGAGCTGGTTTCCTGGGCACAACCCCGTGCCTGAGGGCACCGCAGCCGATCTTCCGGTCCGCCCGCCCCGATTGAAACAATCTCTCGACATTTGCGTCGATTTGCGCGTAAAGTCTCGGCTTCCTGAACAAGAGAGGGGCCACCCCCTCCCGCTGGCATGTCCCTCCTTGTCCTGCACGGACCCAATCTGAACCTGCTGGGCACCCGTGAACCACAGGTCTACGGGTCGACGACATTGGCTCAGATCAATGCAGAACTCGTGCAGTTGGCCGCCGATCGCGGCATGTCGCTACAGCACTTCCAGAGCAACCATGAAGGTGCCCTGATCGACCGGGTTCACGAGGCCCGGACCGACGGCACGCGTTTCATCATCATCAATCCCGGCGCCTACACCCACACCAGCGTCGCCTTGCGCGATGCATTTGCCGGTGTGGCGCTGCCGTTCATCGAAGTTCACCTGTCGAACGTTCATCGGCGCGAGCCCTTCCGGCACCATTCGTACTTCTCCGACATCGCCGAGGGGGTGATCGTCGGGCTGGGGGTGAATGGCTACCGGCTGGCACTGCTGCACGCGATCGAACGGCTGTCCGCGCCTGCGTGACCATCACCCGAACCCAGGCATTTGCCAGCAGAACGGCGTCACCTGGGTGCAGTAAACAACAGATCAACGATAACTATCCCGGTTGGAGAGCAACATGGATCTGCGCAAGCTGAAAACCCTGATCGACCTGGTGTCCGAGTCCAACATCTCGGAACTGGAGATCACCGAAGCCGACGGCAAGGTCCGCATCGTCAAGTCCGACCCGCAGGGCAGCACCATGGCCATGGTGCCGGTGGCACAGCCCGCCCCCGTGGTGGCCCAGGCGGTGTCTCAGGCGCCGGCCGCCATGGCCGCGCCCGTGGCGGCCCCCGTCGCTGCTCCGGCCGCACCCAGCGGCCATGTCGTGAAGTCGCCCATGGTCGGCACCTTCTACCGCGCTTCCAGCCCGGGCGCCAAGCCGTTTGCCGAGGTGGGCCAGCAGGTCAAGGAAGGCGAGGCCATCTGCATCATCGAGGCCATGAAGATCATGAACGAGATCGAGGCCGACAAGTCCGGCACGGTGGTCCAGGTGCTGTGCGAGAACGGCCAGGCTGTCGAGTACGGTCAACCGTTGTTCATCATCGAGTAAGGGCAGTCCTCGATGTTCAAGAAAGTCCTGATCGCCAACCGGGGGGAGATCGCGCTGCGTATCCAGCGCGCCTGCCGTGAAATGGGCATCAAGTCGGTGGTCGTCTATTCCGAGGCCGACCGCGACGCCAAATACGTGAAGCTGGCCGACGAGGCCGTCTGCATCGGCCCGCCCCCGTCCCCCCTCAGTTACCTCAACATGCCGGCCATCATCTCGGCGGCCGAGGTGACCGATGCCGAGGCCATCCATCCGGGCTACGGCTTCCTGTCCGAAAACGCCGACTTCGCCGAGCGCGTCGAGCGCAGCGGGTTTGCCTTCATCGGCCCCACGCCCGACTCGATCCGCCTGATGGGCGACAAGGTCTCGGCCAAGAACGCGATGATCAAGGCCGGCGTGCCCTGTGTGCCCGGCTCCGAGGGGGCCCTGCCGGACGACCCGAAGGAAATCATCAAGATCGCCCGGTCCATCGGCTACCCGGTGATCATCAAGGCGGCCGGCGGCGGGGGTGGGCGCGGCATGCGCGTGGTGCACACCGAGGCCGCGCTGATCCATGCCGTGCAGACCACCCGCTCGGAAGCGGGCGCCGCCTTCGGCAACCCGTCGGTCTACATGGAGAAGTTCCTGGAGAACCCACGCCACGTGGAGATCCAGGTGCTGGCCGACCAGCACCGCAATGCGGTCTACCTGGGCGAACGCGACTGCTCGATGCAGCGGCGCCACCAGAAGATCATCGAAGAGGCTCCGGCCCCCGGCATTCCGCGGCGCACGATCGAGAAGATCGGCGAGCGCTGCGCGGCCGCCTGCAAGCGCATCGGCTATCGCGGCGCCGGCACCTTCGAGTTCCTGTACGAGAACGGCGAGTTCTACTTCATCGAGATGAACACGCGCGTGCAGGTCGAACACCCGGTCACCGAGCTGGTGACCGGCATCGACATCGTGCAGATGCAGATCCGCGTGGCCGCCGGCGAAAAGCTGCCTTTCGCGCAGCGCCACATCCAGATGCGTGGCCATGCCATCGAATGCCGCATCAACGCCGAGGACCCGTACAAGTTCACGCCGTCCCCCGGCCGCATCACGATGTGGCACGCCCCGGGTGGCCCCGGTGTGCGCGTGGACACCCACGTCTACACCAACTACTTCGTCCCGCCCAACTACGACTCGATGATCGGCAAGATCATCGTGCACGGTGACACGCGTGACCAGGCACTGGCCCGCATGAGCATCGCCTTGTCCGAAACCCTGGTCGAAGGCATCCAGACCAACATCCCGCTGCACCGCGAGCTGGTGGTCGATGCCAAGTTCGTCGAAGGCGGCACGAGCATCCACTACCTCGAAGGCTGGATGAGCCAGC
>CAMLSD010000075.1 GCA_946482595.1 uncultured Comamonadaceae bacterium | reverse complement strand
GGGTAGGCGCAGGTATCCCCTTATAAAAATCAACAACTTACGCGCGCCGATTCACTGTCAACCAAGGCCACCGGAAGGGTATCGAACGCTATTCACACGGTGGCAAATGCTCCCATCTTCCTCTATCATGAAACATCAAGATGAATCATGATGGAGAGGGCCATGACGACTGCCGTTCGCGAGAAATTTTCCTCCCAGGCCGCGCCCGACGTCCTCGCGGCGTTGCGCCAGATCGCAGAGAGCCAGGGACGCCAGTTCCAGGCGGTGCTGGATGACGCCCTGCGCGAGTACATCGACCGCCAACAAAAGGAACGTCCCCGTCGCCACGTCATGGCCTCGTTCGCGTCAAGCCTGGATGAGTTCGACAGCCTCTACCGTGAACTGGCCAAGTAAGCCGTGCCGCGCGATTACTTGACCGTGGCCGACGTGCTCGGCATGCACACTGTGCTGATGCAGCGTTACGGCGGCGCACCGGGTGTGCGTGATCCGGGTGCGCTGGAGGCCGCCTTGTTCCGCCCGCAGACCGGCTACTACGACGACATCGTGGCCGAAGCGGCCGCGCTCCTGGAAAGCTTGGCAATCAACCATCCATTCGTTGATGGCAACAAACGCATCGCCTTCGCCGCTGCTGATGTGTTCTTGCGCATCAATGGCTGGCGCTTGCATCGTGCTCCGATGCAGATTCACGCCGAGATGATCTCTATGTTCGAGACCGGAACATTTGACATCGCCCACCTTGACCCCTGGCTGCGGTCTTTCGCGATCCCCGCAGCGTGATGCGATGCCGAGGAGCCGGAACCCTGAAAGGGTGGCGTCCTCGGAGCGTGTTGAGCCACGCCCCATCCAGCAGCGTCGGGCGTAGCGGGTCGCTGACCAGCGAGTGGCGCAGGCCTTTGCGTTGGGCGCTCTCGCTGTTGCTCGTGAGCGCCCCCAGGGCCGGGCTGCGCCCAGCCCGCCCCCCGAGGGGGTCAAGGAAACTTGGGGCGGCCCGGCGTTTCCTTGTGAGCGCCCCCAGGGCCGGGCTGCGCCCAGCCCGCCCCCCGCGGGGGTCAAGGAAACTTGGGACGGCCCGGCGTTTCCTTGTGAGCGCCCCCAGGGCCGGGCTGCGCCCAGCCCCCCCCGAGGGGGTCAGGGAAACTTAGGGCGGCCCGGCGTTCATTGTGATCAGGCCGTCGTCGAGCCGTTGCTGCCGATGGAAGGCCCGCGTCAGCGCGACCGGCAAAGGCGGGTCGATCTGGCGGGCGACGCTGGCCGGCTCCCGACCACCCCTTCCGAGCGTTCCGCCACCGTGGCGGCGCCGCGCTTGCGTACCTGGAGCGGGACGCTGGTCGACAGCTTCACCTGGCCTTCTTCCCGCGCAAGTCGTTGATGGCGCGGGATGCTTCGTTCCGGGGGGACCATCTCGTGGTCCTTGCGCCCTGACCGAGGGTAACCCCGGGCTGTTGCCTGCCACAGAACCGCTAATCTCTGTATACAGAATACGGTATGCCGAATACGGTGTGCTGATGACCGGTCTCATCCTTCAGCAAAGGCGCTCCATGAACATGCGTGACCCGCACAGCCCACCCGACGTGACGACCGAGAAGAAGCTGGTGCCTTATGGCGGCTACTACACCAACAAGGTTCCCGGGCATGACCCGGAGCTGACCGAGGTCGGGCCCGGCACCCCCACCGGGGAGTACATGCGCCGCTTCTGGCACCCGGTGTGCATGTCGATGGAGCTGACCGACACGCCTCGCTTCCTGATGATCCTGGGTGAGGAGCTTGTGGCTTTCCGTGATGGCAGTGGCCGGGTCGGGCTGCTGCATGCGCATTGCGTGCACCGCGGAGCCTCGCTCGAGTACGGCAAGATCGAGGCGCGCGGCATTTCATGCTGCTATCACGGCATGGTGTTCGACATCGACGGCACCTGCCTGCGTGTGCCCTTCCCGCAGGGCGAGGAAGAGGAGGGTGAACGCTACCGGTGTTCGATCCGGCAGGGGGCCTACAAGGCATTCGAGCGGCACGGCCTGGTGTTCGCCTACATGGGCCCGCCCGACGAAGAGCCGCCCTTCCCGGAGTGGGAGGGCAACTTCACGGTGGCCGAGGGCGACGAGCTGGTGCCTTACAGCAACTTCCAGCACTGCAACTGGCTGCAGGTGCAGGACAACGCCGCAGACAACTACCACACGATGGCCTTGCACGCGAAGCGGCAGGTGACCGGTGGCCACTATCAGGGCACGACCTTCGACGAGGTCGGCTCGGCAGCGATGGAAGTGCCGCCCGACATGCACTTCGTGCCGATCCATGGCGGCCGTGGCCTGGCATGTGCCGGTGCGCGCCGCTCGGACGATGATCACATGTACATCCGCGTCCAGCATCAGGTGCTGCCCAATCTGAGCCTGCACGCCTACACCTCCGAAGACGGACGCAGCAAAAAGCTGTTCGGCCGTTTCCACATGATCCGCTGGACGGTGCCGGTGGACGACCTGAACAGCAAGATGATCGGCTGGCGGGTGATGGGCCCGGGCATCGACACGCGCGGCATCGGCGACAGGCGTCTGGTGGGGTATGAAACCATCGACTTCCTCGAAGGCCAGGTGGCCATGCGTCGCCCGGAGCGCTTTGGTTCGTACAAGCTCGAAGACATGCCGCCCATCCCGGCGGACCACCGTGCACGCGCCCACTACAAGGACTGCCAGTACGCGCCCGGCGACTACGAAGCCATCGTCAGCCAGCGGCCGATCGCCGTCCACGCGCTGGAGCACCCCACGCGCTTCGATGCGGGCCTGTACATGTTCCGCAAGCTGCTGCGCGATGCCGTGCGCGGCAGCAACCCGCAGGCCGGGCCGCAGCAGTTTGCCCAGTGGCTGCGCGACTGTGGCGGCGCACCCAACAGCTACTGCTCCGGCAACGTGTTCGACCTGCCGCTCGGCCGCACCGAGGAAGAGGAAGTGACGCTGCGGCGCCATCTGGCCCGCCAGGTGGTGCAGATCCTCACGGCGGCCGACACGATGACCGGCCCCGAGCGGGAGCGCTACGTGCGGGATTGCCTGGAGGGGCTGCAGCAGGAGGTGCTGGCACGGAGGCAGGCATGAATGCCGCGGTGGCACCGCAGGTGCTCGCACCGGGCGAGGCGGCCACACGGGCGCTCCAGGTGCGCGCGATCCGGCTGCAGGCCGAGGGCATCCTGAGCTTCGAGCTGGCCGATCGTGACGGCGCCGAGCTGCCCCCCGTGGCCGCAGGTGCGCATGTCGACGTGCACCTGCCCGGAGGGACCGTGCGCTCGTACTCGCTGGCCGGCGATCCGGGCGACCGCTCGCACTGGCTGCTGGGTGTGTTGCGAGAACGTGCGGGCCGCGGCGGCTCGCAGGCGATGCATGAGCGGGTGCGGGTGGCGGACATGCTGCAGGTCGGCCACCCCCGCCAGGCCTTTGCGCTGGTGCCCGGTGCCCGGCATTCGGTGCTGCTGGCCGGCGGCATCGGCATCACGCCGCTCAAGGCCATGGCCCATGAGCTGTGTCGTCAAGGCGCCTCGTTCGAGCTGCACTACTGCGCGCGCACGCCACGCCATGCCGCCTTCCTGAGCGAGCTGCGGGCCCTGCTGCCACCGGGCCGGCTGCACCTGCACTTCGACCACGGGGATCCGGCCCGGGGCCTGGACATCGCCGGCCTGCTGCGCGAGCCGGCCGCAGGCACACATCTGTACCACTGCGGCCCCGCCGGTTTCATGCAGGCCTGTGCAGATGCCAGCGCGCACTGGGCGGCCGGCACGGTGCACTGCGAGCATTTCAAGCCACCGGTGCCCGCCACAACCCCGTCGCCCTCGGGTGGGTTCGAGGTGCGGCTGGCCCGCCGAGGCGTCAGCCTGCAGGTGGCGGCCGAGCAGACCATCGTGCGTGCCATCGAGCTGGCGGGCTATCGCGTCCCGACGTCCTGCCTGTCGGGCCTGTGCGGCTCGTGCAAGGTGGGCGTGCTGGCGGGCGAGGTCGAGCACAACGACTACATCCTGTCAGATGACGAGCGAACGAAATGCATGACGGTCTGTGTCTCGCGCGCACGCAGCCCGGTGTTGGTGCTCGACCTCTGACGCCACCCATCCGACATCCGCTTCACCTTTTCACGGAGCCCCACCATGCTGGACAGAGTCACGAAACGATCGATCTACGAGCCCACCCAGAGCGGCCTGATCTTCCCCGAGCGGCCGACCTTCGATTCGGTCGAGGACGAACGCCTGCACCTCAAGCAGCGTCTGGTCGCGGCCTGCCGCGCCTTTGCCCTGGAAGGCTTCGACTACGGCTTTGCCGGCCACCTGACCATCCGCGACCCGGAGCATCCCGAGCTCTACTGGACCAACCCGATGTGCGTGCATTTCGCGCAGGTGAAGGTGTCGAACCTGATCCTGGCCGACCACAAGGGGCGTGTCGTCGAGGGCCGGCATGCGATCAACCGCGCGGGTTTCGTGCTGCATGCGGCGGTGCATGAGGCGCACGCGGACATCGTGGCGATGTGCCATGCGCACACTGTCTACGGCACGGCGTTTGCGGCACTCGGGCGCCCGCTCGAGCCGATCTCGCAGGATGCAGCAGCCTTTTTCGAGGACCATGTCGTGATCAAGGACGAAGCCGGCCAGGTGGCGGTGGAAGAGCGTGCCGGCCTGGCGGTGTGCGACTGGTTCAAGGACGTGAAGGCGGCGATCCACCAGAACCATGGCCTGCTGACGGCCAGCCGCCACAGCATCGAGGCTGCTGCGTTCTGGTTCATCGCACTGGAGCGCTGCTGCCGCCAGCAACTGCTGGTGGAGGCGAGCGGCCACAAGCCGGTGCTGGTGTCGCCCGAGCGCTCGCGCTACAGCCGCGAGCATGTGGGGTCGGAGTACATCGGCTGGCTGCACTTCCAGCCGATCTACGAGCACCTGGCCGTCACGCAACCGGACATGTTCACCTGAACGGTCGGGCCCGGGCAGGGCATCTGATAGGGTGATGGCTTGGCCTGAACCAGAGCGGCAGTGATGAATCTCGCAAAAATCGGCAACCGGACGGACTACGTGGATGAGGTCTACAAGGCCTTGCTCGACGCCATCAGCGACGGCACGCTCGCCCCGGGGGCACGCATCAAGCAGGAAGACCTGGCCGAGCAGATGAACGTGTCGCGCTCGCCCGTGCTGCAGGCGCTGCGCCTGCTCAAGAAAGAAGGCCTGCTCGAAGAGGCGCCGGGCCGCGGGCTGGTGGTCGCGCGGCTCGACCCGGTGCGCATCGGGCATCTTTACCTGGTGCGCGGCGCACTCGACGCCCTGGCCGCACGTCTGGCGGCGCAGCGGCGATCCGCGGTGCCGCAGTCGCTGATTGCCGCAGGCCGGGCCGCGGCGGCCGGCTCGGATGTGCGCGCGATGATCGAGGCCGACAGCGCCTTCCACCAGGCGATCTACGAGGCCTCGGGCAATCCGCTGATCATCGAGACGGCGGCCCTGCACTGGATCCACCTGCGCCGCGTGATGGGGGCGGTGCTGCAGCACAGCCACGGGCGCAGCACCATCTGGGATGAACACGCTGCCATCGCCGAGGCGATCGCAGTGGGTGATGGGGAGCGCGCGGCGCGCCTGTCCGAAGAGCACGCCACCATTGCGCGCGAGGCGCTGGTCGCCTCGCTGGCGCAGACGCTCAAGGCCACACCGCCGATCGCGGCCTGACCCCGGGGCGCCGATCGCTCAGGCGTCCTGTGCCACCGGCGTGTCGGACGGTGCCGGTCGGCGCCGTCCGCGGCGGCGCGCCAGCATGGTGCCACGGCAGCGGGTGGCCCGGCAGTGGCACGGGAAGTCCGCCGGGTCGCCGGGCCCGGCGTCGAGCGAATAGTCGATGAAGAGTTCCTCGCCGACGCGGATACGGCGCCGTGCCTCGATCACGATGAACAACTGCCCGTCAGGCGCCTCATGCTCGACCGCCTCGCAATTTGGTTCGCAGGCATGGTTGATGAACCGCGTGGCATTGCCGCCGTGGCGCCCGTCGATCGTGCTGCCATCGGACAGGCCGAACAGATAGGTCAGCGCGTTGTCGCAGTCGTCGATCGACTCGTCCGGGCCGATGCGCCGGCCGGTGTAGTGGCCGATGCGCTGGCCACGGGCCAGCGGGCGCACCGCAAACACGCCACGACCGTGGATGCTGCTGTGCCTGACCTCGGCCACGCCGGCAATGCCGGGCGTTGCATCATCGTCCGCGGTCGATGGCAGGGCAGGGGCGTCGGGCATCGGCGCCGACCGGGGCGTGTCGCAGGGCAGGGCAGGCATGGGCCGGCATTGTGCTTCAAACCGCCGGCCCGCGGCAGCCCCCGGCCTCGGTGCACGCACTGCCGGGTGCGCGTGTTCAGCCAGCCACGGTCGAGCCTGGTGCCAGGCCCGCAGGCCGCCCGGAAGGCGCCGGCGCGCTAGCGGACTCCAGCGGCATGGGATCGGACAGCGCGAAAGCGTCGCCGTCACACGACGCAAAGTACACCCCCACCCTCAGGCCTCGCCCGCCGATGCCTTCGCCGAGCTCGAGCTGGGCGTCGTGCAGCCGCGCGATGCGCGCGACCAGCGACAGCCCGATGCCGCTGCCGCGTGCGGTGGTGCCCGGCACGCGGTAGAAGCGGTCGAAGATGCGCGCGTGTTCCTCGACGGGCACGCCGGGCCCGTTGTCGGCGACCGACAGGCAGGCCAGGGTGCGGCCGTTGTGTCGGACCGTCTCGCACCGCACCTCGCAGCGCCCGCCGTGCGGCGTGTAGCGCAAGGCGTTGTCGACCAGGTTGCGCACCAGGATGCCCAGCGCGTCGACATTGCCGCGCACCATGCACGGCTCGAGCTGCAGCACGATGCGGATGCGCTTTTCGGCGGCGGTGGTCTCGAAGTCGCGCACGACCCATTCCACCGGCTCGAACAGCGCCACCTCCTGCAGGTGGTGGCTGGTGGTCGACTCGATGCGCGCCAGGTCCAGCAGTTGCTCGGACAGGCGGGCACTGCGCTGCACGCCTTCGGCCAGGCGCTCGACCGCTGCACGCGCCTCGGCGGGGTCGGGGGAGCGCAGCGCGAGCTGGGCATGGCCCATCAGTGCCGCCAGCGGGGTGCGCAGTTCATGGGCCGCGTCCGAGATGAAGCGCTTTTCAGCCTCCATTGCGCTGGACATCTGCGCCAGCATGCCGTTGAAGGTCTCGACCAGCGGGGCCACTTCGGTGGGCAGGTCGCGTGTGGGCAAGGGGCTGAGCTCCAGACCCTGGCGCTGGGCCACCGCCTGCTGCACCCGGGTCACGCCCCGCAGTGACCAGCACAGCACGAACCAGGTGGCCACGGCCAGCAGCAGGAAGACCAGGCCCGCGGTGGCCATGCTCCAGAACACCCAGTGACTGAACTCGCCGCGCAGTTGCTCCTTCGAGCGGCCCACCTGCACCTGCAGTCGACCGGTCGCGTCCGACACGGCATACACCCGCCACGGCTGGCCGTCGATGTCGCTGACGGCAAAACCATCGGTGAAGTCGGATTTCATCGGCACCGTCGGGGCGCCCGGTGAGTGCAGCGCCAGGCGTGAGGGCCCCAGCCAGACCTGGAAGCTGAGCTTCTCGGCCTTGATGCCGTCCAGCGTATCGATCGAAAACGTGGGCGACTCCGGCAGCTGGCCCACCGTGGTCGGCATGGACAGCACGATCTGCGTGGCGATGTGGCGCAGCATCTCGTCCATCCAGCCGGCCTGCTGGTCATTGACACGTACCGCCAGCGAACACAACCACATCGACCAGAAGCACACGATGACGGTGAGGATCGCCACCAGCAGGCGCAGTCGCAAGGAACGCATCAGGCATCCTCCCCCAGCCGGTAGCCATGGCCGTGCACGGTGCAGATCACGCCGTCGCCGAGCTTGCGGCGCAACTGGTGCACGTAGACCGCGATGGTGTTGCTCTCGATGGTGCTGCTGTGGCCATAGACGGCGTTCTCGAGCTGGTCACGCGTGACGACGTGGCCGCGCTTTTCCATCAGCGCGAGCAGGGTGCGGAACTCATGCACGCTGAGCGAGACCGGCCGGTCGCCCTGCGTGACGGTGCGCCGCGCAGGGTCGAGCGTGATGTCGCGAAAGCTGATCACCGGCGCCACGCGGCCCTGGCTGCGCCGCACCACCGCGCGCAGTCGCGCGGCCAGTTCGTCGACCTGCACGGGCTTGACGACATAGTCGTCGGCGCCCGCGTCCAGGCCCTGGATGCGGTCGCTGAGCTGGTCACGCGCGGTGACGATCAGCACCGGTGTGGCGTCATAGCGCGAGCGCATCGCCTGCAGCACGCTCAGGCCCGAACCCTGGGGCAGGCCCAGGTCGAGCAGCACCGCGTGGTAGCCGTGGTCGGACAGCGCCAGGCGTGCACCGGGTGCGTCGCCCACGCAGTCGACGGACCAGCCCTGCAGGGCCAGCCCCTTGGCGACGGCTTCAGAAAGAGATCGGTCGTCTTCGACCAGCAAAAGATGCACGGGGAGTCCTTGTCCTCGAATGACCGCAGTGTGCGCCAACCGCCATTAAAAACTTCTTAACCCCGTCTGACCAGAATCGCCTCATCGCATCCACGGTGTTCGAGGCCACGAGCCGACAGCACCGCCAACCAGGAGGTCACCGTGTCCCTCGTCCTGACGCCCCCCGCCCGCAACCTGTCCGTGCCAGCCGCCGCATGGGTCGACGAACCCGGACTGCACGACACGACGCCGCGCGATCTGCCCCCTGTGCGCCCGCTGACGGCAGCGCAGCCGCAGCCGGTGCCCGCCGCGCGGCTGCCGCAGCAGGCGCCCGGTGTGTTGTGGGCCTGCATGGGCGATGCGGAATCGATGCTCTGGGACGCGCCGGCCGGGCGTGTGGTCCGTCGCCAGTTCGGTGTGCCGCCGGGCGCACCCGGTGAGCCCGCGCTGTGCCGCATCGACGCGATGGTGGATGCCGGCGGCCTGCCGCTGGCCTGGTGGCAGCACCAGTGCGGACCGGCGCGCGACCCGGCTGCCCTGCCGCTGCCCTATGGCATCGCGCACCAGTCGTTCTACGCCGGCGATGCGGGTCGGGAGTCGGCCATGCCGTTTGCGCTGTATGCCGAGATGTTCGTCGACGAACTGGCCCACGCGGCGCGGCGCGACCCACTGGACTTCCGCCTGGCCCTGCTGGCACCCGCCAGCCGCCAGCGCCGCGTGCTGGAACGTGCCGCCCAGCTGGGCGGCTGGACCCTGGCGCTGCCCGACCAGCCGCCGTGTGGCGTGGCCCTCGTGCAGTGGGGCGGCCTGGTGGTGGCGATGGTCGGCCGGCTGCGCCAGGACGGGCACGGCGCGTCGCTGACGGCCGTGGTCGACGGGCGCATCGCAGGTGATGCCGATCGTGCCTTGCGTGCACTGGCGGCGCTCGGGACCCCGATGCTCAACGTCGAGTTCACCGGCAGCCATGACGGCATGGTGCGTGCCAGCGCATCGGCCCTGCAGATGGCGGTGCTGGTGGCCTCGCTGGCGGCGGTGGCCAATGCGCGCGCGCAACGCCACGGGGAGGGCTGAGGGATGGACCGGCTCGCTTCGATGCAGGCATTCGCCAAGGTGGTCGACGAAGGTGGGTTCGCTGCCGCGGCCCGGGCACTCGACGTCTCGGCCTCGGCCGTCACTCGCCTGGTGGCCGACCTGGAGCGGCACCTTGGCGCACGACTGATCCAGCGCTCCACGCGACGCGTGGCGCTCACATCCACGGGGCAGGGCTACCTCGAGCGGGTGCGGCGCATCCTGGGCGCCGTGCAGGAGGCCGAGGCCGTGGTCAGCAGCATGGTGCGCGAGCCCGAGGGGCGTGTGCGGGTGGCGTTGCCCGGGGCCTGGGCGGCCCGGGTGGTGGCGCGCCCGCTGCACCGTCTGCGTGAAAAGCATCCCCGCGTGATGGTGGAACTGGCGGTGTCGGACACAGCCAGCGCGCTCGATGACGGATTTGATGTGGCGCTGGTGCTGGCCGGCCTGGAGCTGCCCGACAGCAATGCCGTGGCGCGGCGACTGGCCCGGTGCGAGACCATCCTGTGTGCATCGCCTGACTACCTGGCCCTGCGCGGTGCGCCGCAAGCACCGTCTGACCTGCGGGACCATGAGTGCCTGTTCGATCGCCGCCTGAGCCTGGGCCTTGCCTCACCCGGCAAGGGGGCGCAGGCGGTGGTCACCGTCGAGGGGAATGCCATGCTCGACGCCCGCCAGCCCGACACCGTCTACGCCGCAGCGACTGCGGGCCTGGGCATCGTTGCCCTGCCTCAACTGGTGGTGAGCGAAGCGCTTGCGCAAGGCCGACTGGTGAGGGTGCTGCCGCAGTGGCAGGCGGCCGCCTCGGCGCTGTACGCCGTGGTCGGCCAGCGGCGCTACCTGCCGGCCAGCAGCCGGGTCGTGCTGGATCACCTGGTCAGCGCGTTCGAGCCCGAGGCGCCAGCGACGTCCGCCGGTGGGCCCCGCACTGCGCGTCTGGAGGCCCGGCCGGGTGCGCTGAGTCAGGCATAGGATCTCGCTCAGTCGCTCAGTCGCTCAGTCGCTCAGTCGCTCAGTCGCTCAGTCGCTCAGGCGTACAGGTCCAGTCCACCAGCCGTGCTGCTGTGATGCAGGACGGTCTGGGTGCCGGCGGCCTCGACGGCATCGCCCTGGCCATGGCGCTGGCCCGGGCGGGTCTCGTTGCCGGCCTGGCCCGAAGCCTGGTGCGGTGACTGCTGAGACTGCTGCGACTGCTGGGACACCCCGCCACCCGTCAGCGTGAAGCCTGCGCTCTGCAGGGACGCGGCCAGGTCGGACAGGCTGTTCTCGATGGCGGCGCGGGTGGCGCTGGAAGCGGCCGCAAAGTCGACCTGGGCCTGTTGCCCGTTCAGGGCGATCTGCACGCTGACCGGGCCCATTTCGGCCGGATTCAGGTGCAGCTGTGCCTGCTGGATGCCCTCGCGCACGAAGTAGCTGATCTGGGTGGCCATGGCCTGCGGGAAGTCGGGCGAGTCGACCGGTGTACCCAGTGCATGGCTTGCCGCGTTCGCCGCGGCGGACGGTGCGGACGAGGTGCTTGACAGGGTCGGGCCGGAGGCCAGTGCAGCGCCGTGCACCGGCGTGGTCGACCCGGAAGCCGACGCGCCGGCTTCGGCCACCGCAGGCGCGGCCGCGCCGCTTGCCTGACGCAGTGTGGCGGCGCTTGCCTCGTCGCCCTGCATCTGCCCTTCGGCCAGGGCCTGCTGGAAGGTTTCGTGCATGGCCAGTGCGGTGTCGTCTGCCAGTTCGATGCTGCCCTGGGCTGCCGCGTCGGCAGCAGCCATGCCGCCGACTGCGCCCAGGTCGCCCGTGGACTCCCCTGCCGCGCCAGCGGACAGGTCCGCCGTATCGGTGGTGTCGTCCTCTGCCCGCGCATCGGCCAGCGCGGAAAGCGAGGACGCCAGCAGCGGTGTCAGCGCGGGGTCCGTCGCCAGCGCCGTCGGGTTCGGCAACAAGGGCGTATCGACGCCCGGTACCAGCGCCGCTTGTTCGGTGGCCTCGATGCCAGGCATCCCCTCTTCGCCCACAGCGTCGAACGCCAGGCTCGACGCGTGTGCCGGATCCTGTGCATCGGTCGGCTGGTGTTCCAGCAGCGCGCGCAGGCTGTCCAGCGCTGTGCGCTCTGTGCGCGTGCTGCCATCGCGGCGGCCTGCGGCTTCGTTGGCATCCGGATGCCGGGCCTGGGCCTCGGGGGCGGCTGCCTTGGGCGACGCGCTGGCGGCCGGCGGCTTCTGCGCGGGCGCGGGCTGGGGACGCGGCGCGGTGGCCTGTGGCGTGGGCCGCGGCGCGGTCGGGCGGTTGGCTTGCGGCGCCGGCGGCTGCTGAGTCGCACGCTGTTGCGTGGCCTGTTGCGCAGCCTGCTGCAGCAGGCCGGAGAAGCCCTGACGAGGATCCCCCTGGATCGGGCCGACGGGGCGCACCTCGCTCACCGGGTTGATCGCGGGCGGCTTGATCGAGGTCAGCAAGTTCAGAGCGTTGAGCATGGTGTCCTGGTGACGTTGGGTCATGGATCGGTGGCCGTGCCGGCCTCAGGCCATTGCGAAGGCGTCGCCGCGGCGGTTCCAGGCCAGGCGGGCGGCCTGTTCATCGGTGGCCTTCTGCTCGCGACGGGCCTGCTGCGCCTGGGCCTGTTCCTCGCGGCGCTCGATCATCTTGCGGATCGCCGCCACGCGGGTCTCGCGTTCGAGCAGGGTCTGCCGGGCCGCCTCGACCTGCGCGCGGGTGCGCTGCATGACGGCTTCCTGCTGGTCGATGGCCATGTTCAGGCGGCCCATGAAGCCCTGGTAGCAGTGCAGGATCTCCATGCGGCCCTCACGCTTGAACTGCTCGCTCCAGCGCTGCTGGTAGTCGCTGCGGTAGCTCAGCAGCTGCTGGGCCTGCGCCTGGGCCCCTTCGGCGGCCGCCGCGGCGCGCTGGTAGATCGCCTGCGCTTCGTCGCGCTGCTTTTCGGCCTGTTCCAGGGCCAGGGTCAGGGCGTGAACGTTGGTCATGTCGAAGTCCTGTCAGCTCGGGTCAGCGCAAGGCAGTGCATTGCTGCATCTGCTGGATGCTCGCCTTCAGCGGCGCGCGGTCGTGCATGTTCTGTTGCAGCAGCGCGCGCATGCCGGGGAAGGCACGCACGGCGGCGTCGAGTTCGTGGTCCTGGCCGGGGGTGTAGGCACCCAGCTGCAGCAGGTCGCGGCTGCGGTTGTAGCGGGCATACATCTGGCGGAAGCGGCGCGCCGCCTCCAGATGCTCCGGCGTGGCCACGTTGTGCATCACGCGCGAGGCCGACTTCTCGATGTCGATGGCCGGGTAGTGACCCGACTCGGCCAGCTCGCGGGTCAGCACGATGTGGCCGTCCAGGATGGCGCGGGCGGCATCGGCGATCGGGTCCTGCTGGTCATCGCCTTCGGACAGCACGGTGTAGAACGCCGTGATCGAACCCACGCCGTTCAGGCCGTTGCCGCTGCGCTCCACCAACTGCGGCAGCTTGGCAAAACACGAGGGCGGATAGCCCTTGGTGGCCGGCGGCTCGCCGATGGCCAGGGCGATCTCGCGCTGGGCCATCGCATAACGCGTGAGCGAGTCCATCAGCAGCAGCACATGGGCACCGCGGTCGCGGAAGTGCTCGGCGATGGCGGTGGCGTAGCTGGCACCCTGCATGCGCATCAGGGGCGGTGCGTCGGCGGGGGCGGCCACTACAACCGAGCGGGCCAGGCCTTCTTCGCCGAGGATGTCCTCGATGAATTCCTTCACTTCGCGGCCACGTTCACCGATCAGGCCGACCACGATCACGTCGGCCTGGGTGTAGCGCGCCATCATGCCCAGCAGCACCGATTTGCCGACGCCGGAGCCGGCAAACAGGCCCAGGCGCTGGCCGCGGCCGACGGTGAGCATCGAGTTGATGGCACGCACGCCGGTGTCCAGCGGCTGGCGCACCGGGTCGCGGTCCATCGCATTGATCGGGCGGCGCACCAGGGGTTCGTTGTGCACCGTGGCCAGCGGGCCCTTGCGATCCATCGGGCGGCCGTGCGAGTCGACCACCCGGCCCAGCAGGCCGTCGCCCATGGGCAGGTGCAGGCTGCGGTCTTCGGTGCGGCGCCACGGGTGGCTCACCTGGCCCAGGCGGGGTGGCGTGATCGGGCTGGACATCGGCACCACACGGGCACCGCTGGCCAGGCCGTGCACCTCGCCTGTGGGCATCAGGTAGGCGCGGTCGCCCGAAAACCCCACGACCTCGGCCTGCACGGGCGGCTGGCCGTCCATGCGCACTTCACACACCGATCCGACCGGCACGCGGATGCCGGCCGCCTCCAGCACCAGACCGGCCACCTTGACCAGCGTGCCCTGGGTCTCCAGCGACAGCGGTGCGGCGGCAAAGGCGCGAAGGTCAGTCATGTACTGCTGCCAGGACTGCAGCTTGGCGCTGCCGGCCCGGGCGGCGGTGGGCTGGGTGGTCGTGGTCATGCGTCGGCTCCCGGATCGGACGACTCGGCACTGTCGTTCCATTCACTGACATGGCCCAGGGCGGCGGCGGCATTGCGCCAACGGGTGTCGATGGCCGCATCGATCACGCCGATGTCGGACTCGACGACACAGCCGCCACGCTGGATGGCCGGGTCGGCAAACAGCCGGGCCTGGCGCGATTCCAGGTCGAGCTGGCCTTGCTGGACCAGCAGGTGGTGGTCTTCAGGGTGCACGCGCACGCGCACGTGGCGGGCCGAGTGCACCAGCGTGGCCAGCGCCTCCTGGGCCACGGCCTCGATCAGGCGGGGCTGGGTGACCAGTTCGGTGCGCACCACCTGGCGGGCGATCTCGACGGCCACACGGGCCAGCGCACCGGCCAGCTCCTGTTCGAGTTCACCGAGCTGTGCCTGGAAGGTCTGGGCGATCGCGCCGACCTGCGCAGTCACCTGGCTGGCATAGCTCTGCTTGAAGTTCTCCAGCGCGACCAGGCCGTCGCGGTAGCCGTCCTTGTAGCCGGCCTGGCGGGCGTCCTGAAGCTGAGCGTGAATTTCCTCCGGGGTCGGGGGCAGCGGCGCTTCGGGTTCGGCGGCGGCCTGGGCGGCCTGCTGTTCGGCTTCTTCCTGGCCGGAGATCGAGCCGAGATTCCACGCCGAGAAGTTGTGCAGCTCCTCGCGCGGGATGAAGCGGTTGTGGAAGGTGGCCATGGGCGTGGGGGGCAGGCGTTGGGTCGTGGGGATCGGGGTCGGCAGGTGCGGCGGGTTCAGACGAAGCTGTCGTCACCACCGGTGGCCAGCACGATCTGGCCTTCGTCGGCCAGGCGGCGCACGATCTTGAGCAGTTCCTTCTGCTCGGCCTCGACCTCGGAGACACGCACCGGGCCGCGCGACTCCAGGTCTTCGCGCAGCGTCTCGGCGGCGCGGGTGGACATGTTGCGGAACACCTTCTCGCGCATCTCCGGCGTCGCGCCCTTCAGCGCGATCACCAGCGATTCGCTCTGCACCTCGCGCAGCAGCGCCTGCACGCCCTTGTCGTCGAGCTTGCCGAGGTCGTCGAAGGTGAACATGTTGTCCATGATGCGCTGGGCGAGGTCGGTGTCCGCCTCGCGGATGAAGTCCAGCACCGCGGTCTCGATCGAGGTGCCCAGCAGGTTGATGATTTCAGCCGCCGTCTTCACGCCGCCGAGGGACGCCTTGCGCAGCTTCTCGCCGCCGGCGAGCACCTTGCTCATCACCTCGTTCAGGTCCTTCAGCGCCGAGGGCTGGATGCCGTCCAGCGTGGCGATGCGCACCAGCACCTCGTTGCGCTGGCGTTCGCTGAAGGCCTTGATCACCGAGCTGCTCTGGTCGTAGTCCAGGTGCACCAGGATGGCGGCGACGATCTGCGGGTGTTCGTTGCGCAGCAGCTCGGCGACGCTGCCGGCGTCCATCCACTTCAGGCTTTCGATGCCGGTGACGTCGCTGCCCTGCAGGATGCGGTCGATCAGCAGATTGGCCTTGTCGTCGCCCAGCGCCTTGCGCAGCACCGACTTGACGTACTCGTCGGTGTCGTTGACGAGCATGCTCTGGTCGGAGGCATCGGTCGTGAAGCGGGCGAGCACCGTCTCGACACGTTCGCGCGGGATGACCTTCATCTTGGCGATGGTCTCGCCCAGGCGCTGCACTTCCTTCGGTGCCAGGTGCTTGAAGACCTCGGCGGCCTCCTCTTCGCCCAGCGACATCAGGAGGATGGCGGAGTCCTGCAGTCCTTGTTCGTCCATGGTGGTGACTCGATGCTCAGGCGGTAGGGGGTGTCAGGCCGCTTCCTTGGTCACCCAGGCGCGGACGATGTTCGCCACGGCGCCGGGGTTTTCCTTGGCGAACTGGCGGGCGGCTTCGAGCTTTTCGCTCGGGGCGGTGGACGACAGCAGCGGCAGCGAGCTGTCCGAGCCGCCGGCCAGAGGCGGCAGCACTTCGGTGCCATCGACCACGGCGTCGAGCTGCTTGGGCGGCTCGGGCGGCACCGGGGCGGCGGCACGCAGGGCCGGGCGCACCACACCGAAGACGATGATCAGGGCCAGCAGCGTCAGGGCCGCCGGGATCGCCAGGTTGCGCAGCGTCTCCAGCATCTCGGGCTGCTTCCACAGCGGCATTTCCGGTGCGGGCTCGATCTTCTCGACCTTGAACGGTGCGTTGATGACCTGCACCGAATCGCCACGCTCCTGGTTGAAGCCCACCGATTCACGCACCAGCGTGGTGAGCTTCTGCAGTTCCTCGGGCGTCAGCGCCATGGTGGTGGTCTTGCCCTTGTTGTCGGTCTGGGTGCGGTGGTTGACGACCACCGCGGCGCTCAGGCGCTTGATGGTGCCGGTGCCGTTGCGGGTCACGCGCACGGTCTTGTCGACTTCGTAGTTGGTGATCGCGTCGCGCTTGCTGCTGCCGGTGGTGGAGCCGCCGGCGGCCTGCAGCGGTGCGGCCGCGCCATTGATCGGGGCGGTGGCCGGCACGGGTGGCTGGTTGGTGGCAGCGCCCGGCACGCCAGTGGGCAGGCTGTTGTTGGCCATCGTCGATTCCGACAGCTGCGTGCTGCGCACCGTGGCCGGCTCGTTGCCCTGGTTGGGGCGGAACTGCTCCGAGGTCGATTCACTCTGCGAGAAGTCGACTTCGGCGGTCACCTGGGCACGCAGGTTGTCGCGGCCGACCACGGGTTCGAGGATGTCGTTGATGCGACGGGTCAGGGTCGACTCGATCTGCGACACGTACTGGAGCTGCTGGGCATCAAGCCCGTTGGACGGGTGATCGGGCGATTCGGTCAGCAAGGCACCACTGCCGTCCACGATGCTCACCGCCTTGGGCGACAGCTCGGGCACGCTGCTGGACACCAGGTGCACGATGCCGGCGAGCTGGGCGCGGTCGAGCGTGCGGCCGGGGTGGAGCTGCAGCAGCACCGAGGCGGAAGGCTTCTGCTGTTCGCGGAAGAAACCGTTCTGGTTGGGCAGGGCGAGGTGGACACGGGCGCTCTGCACCGCGGCCAGGGCGCCGATCGAGCGGGTCAGCTCACCTTCGAGGCCGCGCTGGAAGGTCAGGCGCTCCTGGAACTGCGTGATGCCGAAGCGCGCGTTGTCCATCAGCTCGAAGCCCACGGTCGAGCCCTTGGGCAGGCCGGCAGAGGCCAGCTTCAGGCGGGCGTCATGCACGCGGTCGGCCGGCACCAGGATGGCCGCACCCCCGTCGGCATGCTTGTAGGGCACGTTCATCGTGGACAGCTGGGCGATGATCGCGCCGCCGTCCTTGTCCGACAGGTTGGCGTACAGCACCTTGTATTCGGGGCGGCTGGACCACAGGCTCAGGGCAACCACGATCGCGATCAGGCCGGCCACGGCCGCGCCCAGCCACACCTTGCGCGGCATCGGCATGGCGGCCAGGTTGCCCACGAAGGTGGGCGCAGCCGGCAGCGCGGCGGGCGGCACCGCGGGCTGCAGGTTCTGGGCGAGGGCGACGGCGTTTTCCATTCGATCGTGTCCCGACTTGGTTCACGACCCTGGGGGAGGGGGGCAGGAAAGCGCTTCTCCACCCCAGGGTCTTGTTGGGCTCGATTATTCGAAGGACCGGGGGGGTGAAATGGCCGGAAGAAGGCCGCAAAGGGCGGTCAGTTCCCGGCATTGCGCCGGTGGCCTTTCCCTAAGATTCGGTCATCGGCAAGGTGCGCTGCTTTCTTTAGCGCTTTTTTTTGCAGGAGCCCCCGATGGACGTCAGACTCAAACCCTTCAACTTCGAGCAGGCCGTGGCACGCGCCGGCGTGGTCCTGCCTGGGCAGCAGAAGGCGGCGAAGGTCGACTCCAGCACCGAGGTCGGCTTTTCGCAGGCCCTGACCAATGCCCTGAAGTCCGTGAGCCAGTCCCAGACCCAGGCGGCAGAAATGCAGCGCCAGGTGCAGCTGGAGAACCCCAACGTCAGCCTGGAAGAGACCATGGTGGCCATGCAGAAGGCCCAGATCGGCTTCCAGTCGGCGCTGCACGTGCGCAACCGCATGGTGCAGGCCTACAGCGACATCATGAACATGACGGTCTGAGCGCCGGTCGCCCAGGCTGTCGCGATGCCGCTCCTCAGGCGTGGCGGTGCAGCAGCAGCCGCAGGCCCTCGGCCGGGCGCAGCGTGACGTTCAATGCCGCCCGCACCGGCGCTGCGCCCTCGGGCAGCGCCAGGCGGAACCGCTGCAGCAGCATGGCCGCGACCAGCGTCATCTCGGTCATCGCGAACAGACTGCCCAGGCACACGCGCGGCCCGGTGCCGAAGGGCAGGTAGGCGCCCCGCTGGGCCATTGCGGTGCCGCCGGGACCGAAGCGGTGGGGGTCGAATCGCAGCGGGTCGGGATGCCAGCGCGGGTCGCGGTGCACCACCCACGGTGTCAGGCGCACCAGGGCGCCACGCGGGATGGTCCACGGACCGACCTTCAGCGGTGCGGTGATGCGCCGGCCCAGCAGCGCCGGCGCCGCGGGATACAGACGCAGGGTTTCCTTCAGGGTCTGGCCCAGCCAGGGCAGGCGGGCCACGTCGTCATGGCCGGGCAGCCGCTGGCCGAGCACCTCGTCCACTTCGGCCGTCGCCCGGGCCGCATGCTCGGGGTGGGTGGCCATCAGCCAGCCCCACCAGGTCAGTGTGGCGGCGGTGGTTTCATGGCCGGCCAGGAAGATCGTCATGCACTGGTCGCGCACCTCATCGTCGCTGAGGCCCTGGCCGTTGCCTTCATCGTCGCGCAGGGTCAGCAGCATGCCGAGCAGGTCGGCAGGCGCCTGCGGTTCGGCCGGTGCGGCGCGTCGTTCGCGGATGTGGCGGCGCACCAGGCCGTCCAGTGTGCGCGAAGCCCAACGCTTGTCGCGCTTGCCCGGCAGGGGCAGCCAGTCGGGCAGCGTGACCGGCCAGAACATTTCTTCCATGGCATTCTGGCTGAGCAGGCGGACCGCCCGTTCGGCGTCGATCGCGTCGCGCTCGGACTCGGCACTGAACAGCGTGCGCAGGATGACGTCCATGGTCAACTGCGTCATTGCATGCTCGAAGTCGACGGTGGACGATGCCCCGACCTGCCAGGTGTCCAGCGCATGCGCGGCAGCAGCCGTCATGCGTGCGGCGTGTTCTGCCATGCGGCGCGGCCCGAACGCCGGCTGCAGCATGCGGCGCTGGCGTTGCCAGACCTCACCTTCGGTAACGATCACGCTGCGCCCGTGCGCTTGCTCGAACACCTCGATGCCGCGCTCCCAGCGGATCAGCCCGCTCGCCTGCTCGACCAGCAGCTCCCGGATCCATTCCGGGTGAAAGACGTCATAGGTGCGTTCCGGCCCCATGCGCACATGGACGAAATCGCCGTGGTCGCGCTGCAGCCGTTCGAGGAAACCGAGGTAGTCGCGCCGCAGTGCGCGCAGGTGGGGCAGGCCGAACCATGGGCAGGCCGGGCCTGGGGGAGCGGTGCTGGCGCTGATGCTCATACGGGTGCTGGAGGTCATGGCAGCACTGTGCCGATTTGCAGTCGCTGCGGTATTGAAGGTTTGCGACAACCGCCGGGCAATGCGGGCCCCGGGGCTGCGGGCCGGTAGACTGGCGGCCATGCACCGATCCACCGAGCCGGTACACGCCCCGGGGCAGCTGCCCTTCGCGCCCACTTTGCGCGGGCGCAGCGCCTTGCATCTGGCGCATCTGGATCTTGGCGGCTGTGTGCGGGCCTACATGAGCCGCGACACCCTGGGCCTGGGCCTGGCTGATGCGGACCGGCTCAACCACTTTCCGGCCTCACCGGCGTGCTCGATCAGCTGGATCGTGCACGGTGAAGCCGACTGGGTGGCCTGGGCCGACGAGCACGAGGCCGACCCCGACGGCTGCGAGCGCCGCCCGCTGGGCATGCGGGTGATGCTCATCGGCCCCCAGACGCGCCCGACGGTCTACCACAGCCCGGGGGACGGCCTGTGTTTCATGGTGGTGGCCATGCCGGACGCGCTGCATGAGCTGACCGGGGTCGACATGAGCGCCTGTGTCGACAGGGTGCTGCCCTTCGATGCCGTGTTCGACGCCGACTGGCAGGCCATGTCGCAATGCCTGCTCAGCGCCACGGATGACCTCCAGCGGGTCAGCCTCTTCGAGGGTTTCGTGCTGCCGCGGTGGCGCCAGTTGCGGCGCGCGCAGCCCGGCCGCGGCCAGTATCTCGACTGGGTGCAGGGCCTGGCCGTGCGCGCGGCGCTGTCAGGTTTCGGGCGCAGCGTGCGGCAGGTCGAGCGTCGCATCAAGGCGTGGGCGGGGCAGTCGCAGCGACACCTGCGCAGCCTGGCGCGGGCTGAACAGTCGTTTCTCCGTACCCGTGAAGCGGTGCTGTCCGGACGCCTGTCCTGGGCCGAAACCGCGACCGCGGCTGGCTACGCAGACCAGGCTCACCTGTGCCGTGACACCCGTCGAGTCTGCGGCGTCACGCCAGCAGAACTGCACCAGCGCATCTTCAGCCGCGAGAGCTACTGGCCGTACCGCACCTGGGCGTGAGCGCTGCGACCACCGCATCGAGCATCGGTGCCGATTCGATCACATGCCCGCAGCCCAGGCGGCGAGCCCGCCCGGCAATGCGCGGATGGGTGGCCAGCGCCCAGGCCGACGACCAGTCCGTCGGCGCACCGCCCTGGGCCTCGCTCATGCGTTCGAGATGGTCGATGGCCTCCGAACTGCTGAAGAACCAGACGAAGTCATCGGGTGAGTTCAGCGCCTCGCGCAGCAGGGCCTGCTGCGTGGCGTCCAGCGTGGGGGCCAGTCGGGTATAGGCCGCCAGCAGTTCGACCTCGGCGCCGGCCTCGCGCAGGCGGGTGGCCAGCCATTCGCGGCCACCGTCGCCGCGCACGATCAGCACGCGCCGACCCTGCCAGTCCTGGGTGCGCAGGCGTTGCCACAGCGATTCCGAGTCGAACTGCACCGCATCGGGTGCCGGTGTGATGCGCTGGGCATCGGGCACGCCCAGGCGGGCCAGCACGCTGTCGGTACCCGGGCCGGGCGAGGCGGCCAGTGTGTCCACCGGCCAGGTGGTGCCGGCGCCGGGCGGGCGCATCGCAAAAAAGCGTTCAACCGCATTGGGGCTCACGAACACGGCCAGATCGCACTGCGGCAGGCTTTGCCACGCATCGAGCACCGGTTGGGCGTCACTGGCCGAGTCGATGTCGATCAAGGGCAGGGCACTGGCCTGCAGGCCGCGCTGGCGCAGCTGCAGCACCCACTCGTGGGCCTGCGCTGCCGGGCGGGTCACGAGCACGTGTTTCACAGGGCGTTCAGGATGCCCTGGGCACCCAGCTCCTTCAGTCGCTCGGCCACGGCCTGACCCAGGGCCTGGGCCTGTTCGGTGCTGGTCACCTGACGTGCCTGGAAGGCCTTCAGCAGGGGTGCCTCGGGCCGGCTGGGGTCACCCAGGGCGCTGGTCAGGGCCAGTGTTTCGCCCTGCCACACCGCGTGGGCGGCCAGCGGCACGCTGCAACTGCCACCCAGGCTGCGCGAAACGGCGCGTTCGGCATGCACGGCCAGCCAGGTGGGGCGGTGCGTCAAGCTCGCCAGGTGGGTTGCCAGGTCGGTGTCGCGGCTGCGGATCTCGATGCCCAGCGCACCCTGGCCGGCGCAGGGAATCATCACCTCGGGCTCGAAGACGCTGCGGATGCGGTCGGCCAGACCCAGCCGCTTGAGGCCGGCGGCGGCCAGCACGATGGCGTCGTACTGGCCGTCGTCGAGCTTGCGCAGCCGGGTGTCGAGGTTGCCGCGCAGCGGCTCGATCTGCAGGTCGGGGCGCAGGGCATGCAGTTGCACCACACGGCGCAGGCTGGAGGTGCCCACGCGCGCCCGCGGCGGCAGCGCCGCCAGATCGGCAAAGTGCGGCGAGACGAATGCATCGCGCGGGTCTTCGCGTTCGAGCACCGTGGCCAGCGCAAAGCCCTCGGGCAGGTCCATCGGCACATCCTTGAGCGAATGCACGGCCAGATGGGCCCGGCCTTCCTCGAGGGCCACCTCGAGTTCCTTGACGAACAGGCCCTTGCCGCCCACCTTGGACAGGCTGCGATCGAGGATCTGGTCACCGCGGGTGGTCATGCCGAGCAGTTCGACCGGGTGAGCCAGCCGCTGCTGCAGCAGGGTCTGCACATGGCGGGCCTGCCACAGGGCCAGGCGGCTCTCGCGCGTGGCGATGATCCAGGGGGAGGGTGCGGAAGTCTTGTCCATGCCGGCGATGCTACCCGAGCAGACGTGGCATGCACCGGCGCCGGGGCCGGTTTGCGGACGGGTGTGCGGCACGCGGGTGTTACCATTCGCGCCTGTAATTTTGTTACCAAACCCGCTGCCCTGAGGTAACCATGCCGCGCGCCGACCGCCAAGACGCCCCCGTGACTCCCCGAAGCCGGACCGCCCGCTCCACCCCGACGACCTCCGCACGAGGCACCGTCAAGGTGGCTCCCGCTGCCCCCCGCGCCCGCAGCACGCGGGCCGACGCTGCCGAGAAGAACCGCCCGCTGGTCGAGGACATCCGCCTGCTGGGCCGCATCCTGGGGGATGTGATCCGCGAGCAGGACGGCAAGGAGGCCTACGAGCTGATCGAGCGCATCCGCCAGCTGTCAGTGGCCTACCGCCTCAAGCGGGACGACCAGGCCGGCCGTGCCCTCGACCGGCTGCTCAAGAACCTCTCGGGTGACCAGACCGTCTCGGTCATTCGCGCCTTCAGCTACTTCTCGCACCTGGCCAACATCGCCGAAGACCGCCATCACGTGCGCCGCCGTGTCCACCATGAACGCCAGGGGCACCTGCAGGAGGGGTCGCTGGCCATGACCTTCGAGCGCCTGGCCGGGCGTGACGTGCGGGCCGCCGAGATCGCGCGCGTGCTGGACGAGGCCTACATCTCGCCGGTGCTCACCGCTCACCCGACCGAAGTGCAGCGCAAGTCCATCCTGGATGCCGAACGCGCGATTGCCGAGCTGATCCACCAGCGCGACGAGCTGCATACGCCGCGCGAGCTGGCCGACAACGAGGCGCAGCTGCGGGCGCGGGTGACCCAGCTGTGGCAGACGCGCATGCTGCGCTACACCAAGCTCACGGTGGCCAACGAGATCGAGAACGCGTTGAGCTACTACCACGCGACCTTCCTGCGCCAGATCCCGCGCATGTATGCCGAGGTCGAGCAGGCCCTGCCGGGCTTTGAGGTGGCGCCGTTCTTCCGCATGGGCAACTGGATCGGCGGCGACCGCGACGGCAACCCCAACGTGACGTCCGAGACCCTGCAGCTTGCGCTGAGCCAGCAAAGCGAGACGGCACTGCGCTTCTACCTCACCGAGGTGCATGAGCTGGGCGCCGAGCTGTCGGTGTCAGGCATGCTGGTGGATGTGACGCCCGAGATGGCGGCACTGGCCGACCGTTCGCCCGACACCAACGAGCATCGACGCGACGAGCCCTATCGACGTGCCCTGATCGGCATGTATGCGCGGCTGGCCGCCACGCTGCAGCGGCTCACCGGCACCGAGGCGCTGCGCCATGCCGTGGCACCGTCCACGCCTTACGACAGCGCCGATGAGTTCCTGCTGGACCTGCGCACCATCGAGGCGTCGTTGCGTTCGCACCATGGTGCAGCGCTGGCGGAGGTGCGGCTGCGCCCGCTGATCCGGGCCGTGCAGGTGTTCGGCTTCCATCTGGCCACCGTCGACCTGCGGCAGAGCTCGGACAAGCACGAGGCCGTGCTGGCCGAACTGCTGGCCCAGGCGCGTGTCGAGGCCGACTATGCTGCGCTGCACGAGGACGCGAAGGTCGCGCTGCTGCTGCGCCTGCTGAACGACGCCCGCCCGCTGCGACTGCGCACCGGGCGCTACTCCGAACATACCGAGAGCGAGCTGGCCATCTTCGAGGCCGCCCGCGTGATGCGCGCGCAGTTCGGCCCGGCCTCGATCCGCCACTACATCATCAGCCACACCGAAACCGTCAGCGACCTGCTGGAGGTGCTGCTGCTGCAGAAGGAGTGCGGGCTGATGCGCGGCACGCTGGACGAAGAGGGCGTGGCCGACCTGATCGTGGTGCCGCTGTTCGAGACCATCGGCGACCTGCGCAACGCCGCCCCGATCATGCGGGCGTACTACGACCTGCCAGGCGTGCTGGACCTGGTGCGGCGCAGCGGCGGCGAGCAGGACATCATGCTGGGCTACAGCGACAGCAACAAGGACGGCGGCTTCTTCACCAGCAACTGGGAGCTGTATCGCGCCGAGATTGCGCTGGTCGACCTGTTCGCGCCGCTGAAGCAGCAGCACGGCCTGACGCTGCGCCTGTTCCATGGTCGCGGCGGCACGGTGGGCCGTGGCGGCGGTCCGAGCTACCAGGCCATCCTGGCCCAGCCGCCGGGCACGGTGAACGGGCAGATCCGCCTGACCGAACAGGGCGAAGTGATCGCCTCGAAGTACGCCAACCCCGAGATCGGCCGGCGCAATCTGGAAACCCTGGTGGCCGCCACGCTGGAGGCCACGCTGCTGCACCCGACCAAAAGTGCCAGCAAGGCCTTCCTGGAGACGGCCGATGCGATCTCGGCAGCCAGCATGGCGGCCTATCGCAAGCTGGTGTACGAGACCCCCGGCTTCACCGACTACTTCTTTGCTGCCACGCCCATCCGCGAAATCGCCGAACTGAACATCGGCTCGCGTCCGGCCTCACGCAAGGCCACGCGGGCGATCGAAGACCTGCGCGCGATTCCCTGGGGGTTCTCGTGGGGCCAGTGCCGCGTGGCGCTGCCGGGCTGGTTCGGCTTCGGCTCGGCGATCGAGTCCTTCCTGAACGCCTCCCCCAAGGACAAGAAGGAACGCCTGGCGCTGCTGCAGCGCATGCACAAGCAATGGCCGTTCTTCCGCACGCTGCTGTCCAACATGGACATGGTGCTGGCCAAGAGCGATCTGGCCCTGGCCACCCGGTATGTCGAGCTGGTCGAGGACAAGCGCCTGGGCCGCAAGATCTTCGCGGCGATCCAGGCCGAATGGCAGCGTACGAACGATGCGCTGTCGCTGATCACCGGCGAGAGGCAGCGCCTGGCGTCAAACCCGTCGCTGGCGCGCTCGATCGAGCACCGCTTCCCGTACCTCGATCCGCTGAATCACCTGCAGGTCGAGCTGATGCGGCGCTATCGCAAGCAGAAGGAATCCGGGCAGGTCAACGACCGGGTCCAGACTGGCATCCACATCTCGATCAACGGCGTGGCCGCCGGCCTGCGCAACACCGGCTGAAGCGAGCGCGCGGCCGGCAACCCGCCTGCCGACCCGCCCCGCTGGTGTGATCCCCGCGCAGGCGGGGATCCGTCGGCATGGATCGGTGCGGCTTGTGGATGCCCGCCTTCGCGGGCATGACCCGCGGTGGGGCTGTTGCGTCCACCCGGC
>CAMLSD010000074.1 GCA_946482595.1 uncultured Comamonadaceae bacterium | reverse complement strand
CCGCGCTGGTGCAGGACGAGATCGAGCTGGTGCTGCAGGTCAACGGCAAGCTGCGCGGGGCGATCCGGGTGCCGGCCTCGGCCGACAAGGCCGCCATCGAGGCGGCCGCGCTGGCCAGCCCCGACGTGGCGAAGTTTTCCGAAGGCAAGCCCGCGAAAAAGATCGTGGTCGTGCCCGGGCGGCTCGTCAACGTGGTGGTCTGAACCGTGCCGCATCGTCTGCCGACCTCCCCCGTGCGCCGCCGCCTGGGCCGCGCGGCCGCCTCGGCGGTGGCTGCCGTGGCCCTGTCGGCCTGCGGCTTCAAGCTGCGCGGGGACATCCAGCTGGCGTTTCGCAGCATCCGGCTCGGTTTTGCGCCGCGTTCGATGATGGGCCTGGAAGTCCAGCGTCAACTGGCGCTGGTGCCCGACCTGCGCATCGTCGACACCGATGCCGAGGCCGAGGTCGTGATGGACGTGCTGACCGACCAGGTCACCCGGGTGGTCAGTGCCTCCACGGCGGCCGGCCAGGTGCGTGAGTTCGCCATCACCACCCGGCTGAAGTTCCGCGTGCGCACCCCGGCCGGGCGTGAGCTGGTCGGGCCCACCGAACTGGGGCTGGCGCAGACGCTGAGCTACAACGAAAGCGCGGCGCTGGCCAAGGAAAGCGAAGAGTCCCAGATGGTCGAGACCATGCGCCGCGAGATCGCCGCCCAGGTGATGCGTCGTCTGGCCGCCATCAAGCTGTGAACCGACCGGCGCATGCAACTGCGACTTGACCAACTGGCGACCCACCTGCGGCAGGGCCTGCGGCCCGTCTATGCGCTGTACGGCGACGAGCCGCTGCTGGCCCAGGAGGCGCAGGACCTCATCCGCGCAGCGGCCCGGGCGGCCGGGCACACCGAGCGCAGTGTCCACACCGTGGTCGGGGCCCATTTCGACTGGAGCGAAGTGCTGGCCGACGTGCAGGCCCTGAGCCTGTTTGCCGAAAGGCGTCTGATCGAGCTGCGCATTCCTGGCGGCAAGCCCGGCAAGGAAGGCTCCCAGGCGTTGCAGGACTACTGCCGGTTGACGGCCGACGGTGGCGACGTGGTCACCATCGTGACCCTGCCCCGGCTGGACAAGGCCACCCAGTCGAGCGCGTGGTTCACCGCCCTGGATGCCGCGGGCGTGACCTTGCGCATCGATCCGGTCGACCGCAAGGCCCTGCCGCAGTGGATCGCGCAGCGGCTGTCGGCCCAGGGCCAGCGGGTCCAGCCCGGCGAGGGCGGTCAACATGCGCTCGCGTTTTTTGCCGACCGGGTCGAGGGCAACCTGCTGGCAGCGCACCAGGAGATCCAGAAGCTCGGTCTGCTGTATCCGCAGGGCGAGCTGACCTTCGAGCAGATCGAGTCCGCGGTGCTCAACGTGGCCCGCTACGACGTCTTCAAACTGTCCGAGGCGGTGCTGGCCGGCCAGGTGCCACGTGCCTTGCGCATGCTCGACGGCCTGGAGGCCGAAGGCGAAGCCGCGGTGCTGGTGCACTGGACCCTGTCGGAGGACATCCGCGCCCTCAAGCGGGTGCGCGATGCAATGGCCGCCGGCCGCCCGCTGCCGATGGCGCTGCGCGAGCAGCGGGTCTGGGGTGTGAAGGAAAAGCTGTTCGAACGCATCCTGCCCCGTGCCAGTGACGACGGCCTGCTGGCGCTGCTGAGCGCCGCGCAGGTGTGCGACGGCGTCGTCAAGGGGCTGCGCCACCCGGACTGGCCGCTCGACCCCTGGGCCGCGCTGCGCCGCCTGGTGCTGCAGGCGGCCGAATGCTGCACGGCCGGTGGCCCGGTGCGCCGCCTGGCCCTGATGCCCTGAGCCGCAGCGCACACGGCCCGGCCAGCTGACACGGGCGAACTACATCGACTACAAGCCAGGGGTATTCGCCGCGGGTTGACGGTGTAGTTTTGCTTCATGAGAATCCGCCGCACTGGTTCGGATGGCATCTCGCTCGTCATCTCATAACGTACTAAAACTACAAGCCCCGAACCCATGTCACAGGAGACAGGCATGTTCGGTTCGATCTGGCCGCGCTGGCAGCGCGGTGCATGGGCTCTGGCGCTGGGCGCCGGGGTCACCCTGCTGAGTGCGTGCGGCGGTGGGGGCGGGGGCAGCGATGGCGGGACTGAGCCACCGCCCGGCGGTGGCGGCACGACCGGCGTTGCGGCATCCACCTTGCGGGTGCACTACCAGCGCAGCGACAACAACTACACCGACTGGGCCGTCTATTCCTGGAGCGGCCCGACCACACCGTCCAGCGGCTGGCCCGGCTCGCCGCGGTTTGCCTTTGCATCGACCGACAGCTGGGGCGCGTACGTCGACATCGCGCTGGACACCAGCAAGGGCCGCATCGACTTCCTGCTGAACAAGGCCACCGGCGCCACCACCGCCGACAAGGACGGCGAATGCGACCGCAGCGTGAGCTTTGCGGCCGACATCACCACCCGCGGCCAGGAGGTCTGGCTCAAGCAGGGCGACTGTGCGGTGTACAGCAGCGCCGGTGCGGCCAGCGGCCTGAACCTGGCCAGCGCCAAGGCCATGTGGCTGGCACCGGGCACAATCGTCTGGCCGGGCGCGCCGGCGGGCAGCCAGTACCGGCTGCACCATGCCGCGCAAGGCGGTATCGCAGCCGGCACCACCGGGGTCACCGGGGCCGATGGCAGCGTCGAGCTGTCGCTCGCCGCCCTGCCGGCCGAGCTGGCGGCGCGCTTTCCGCATCTGGCCTCGGCCCAGGCACTCACGGTGCCGGCCGCAGCGCAGGCCAACGTGCCGGTCTGGCTGAAGGGTCAGCTGGTGATCACGCGCGAGGCGGCCGGTCAGGTCCAGGCGGCCACGCAGCTGCAGGTACAGGGCGTGCTGGATGCGCTGTATGCCGATCAGGCTGCCGGCGCCGTGCTGGGCACGAGCTTTGCGGCCGACGGCACACCGACCTTCCGCCTGTGGGCCCCGACGGCGCGCTCGGTCGAGCTGCGCATCGTGGGCGGCCCGCCCGTGCCGATGGTGCTGGATGCCGCCTCCGGCGTGTGGAGTGTGGTCGGTGACAAGGCCTGGACCAACCAGGCCTACTACACCTACCGCGTGCAGGTGTACTCGCGTGCCGACGCGGCGGTTGTCACCAACGACGTGACCGACCCCTATGCCGTCACGCTCAACGCCAATGGCCAGGCGGCCATGGTGGCCGACCTGTCGCACGCCATGTTCAAGCCCGCGGGCTGGGACACCCATGCCGTGCCCCCGCTGGCCGCACCGGAAGACAGCGTGCTGTACGAGCTGCATGTGCGCGACTTTTCGGTCAACGACGGCACCGTGCCGGCCGCCGACCGCGGCAAGTACACCGCCTTCGCACGCTCGCAGTCGCGCGGCATGCAGCACCTGCAGTCGCTGGCAGCAGCCGGGCTGACCCATGTGCACCTGCTGCCCACCTATGACCTGGCCACCATCGACGAGGTCGGCTGCCAGTCGCCGGCGGTCACCGGCGCCGGGCCGGTCAGCGAGGCGCCGCAGGCGACGATTGCGGCCGTGAAGGACCAGGACTGCTTCAACTGGGGTTATGACCCGCGCCACTACGGTGCACCCGAAGGCAGCTACGCCACCAACCCGGCAGATGGCGCGGTGCGCGTGCGCGAGTTCCGCGAGATGGTGCAGTCGCTGCACGGCAACGGCCTGCGTGTCGTGATGGACGTGGTCTACAACCACACCAGCGGCAACTTCCTGGATCGCATCGTGCCGGGCTACTACTACCGCCTCAGCGGCGATGGCGTGATCGAGCGCAGCACCTGCTGCGACAACACCGCGCCCGAGTACCGCATGATGGAAAAGCTGATGCTCGACACGCTGCGCACCTGGGCGGTGCACTACCGCGTCGATGGCTTCCGCTTCGACATCATGGGGCACATTCCCAAGGCCGCGATGGTCAAGGCGCGCACCCAGACCGACGCTGCCGCCGGCCGCGAGCTGCTGTACTACGGCGAGGCCTGGAACTTCGGCGAGGTCGAGAATGACCGGCAGTTCGTCCAGGCGCGCCAGGCCAATCTGGCCGGCACCGGCATCGGCTCGTTCAGCGACCGCATCCGTGATGCCATCCGCGGCGGCGGGCCTTTCGACTCCGGCCAGGACATGATCCGCAACCAGGGCTTCGTGAGTGGCCGCTGCTACGACAACAACGAGCTCAATGCCGGCGCCTGCACCGAGGCCCAGCGTGCCGACCTGCGCTACCGCCAGGACCTGATCCGCCTGGGGCTGGCCGGCAGCGTGCGCAACTTCATGCTCAACGGCAAGGCCGCCTCGGCCTACGACTACGGCGGCCAGCAGGCCGGCTACACCAGCGACCCGCAGGAAGTCGTGAACTACGCCGGCGTGCACGATGGTGAAACCCTGTTCGACATCGGCCAGTACAAGCATCCGATCGGCACGACCGCCGCAGAACGCGCCCGGGCGCAGGTGGTGGCGCTGGGCACCGTGCTGATGGGGCAGGGCATGCCGTTCATCCATGCCGGTGACGAGCTGCTGCGCTCCAAGTCGTTCGATCGCGACAGCTACAACTCGGGCGACTGGTTCAACCGCATCGACTGGACGGCCTCGACCAACTACTTCGGCGAGATGGGCCTGCCGCCGGCCGAGAAGAACCTCGACGGCTGGGACCTGATGAAGCCTTATCTGCAGGCGGCCCAGGCCCGCCCGGCGGCGGCCGACATCGCCGCCACGCGCGATGCGGTGCTGGACCTGCTGCGCCTGCGGCGCGACACCACGATGCTGCGCCTGCGCACCGGCGAGGACGTCACCGCCTGCGTGAGCTTCCCCGACGAAGCCGCGCAGAAGGACGGCCTGATCGTCATGCGCATTGCCGGCAGCAAGGCGGGTGGCGGTGCCTGTGGCGACGGCAAGTACCAGAGCCTGATCGTGCTGATCAACGCCCATGCGCAGGCCCAGTCGTACACCCTGCCGGCCTACGTGGGCAAGACGGCCGCGCTGCACCCGGTGCAGCAGGCCGGCAGCGACGCCCGTGTGCGCCAGGCGGCCTTTGATCCGGCGACCGGGGCCTTCACGGCGCCGGGCCGCACGATTGCCGTGTTTGCCCAGCCCTGAGCATCCGGGCTAACCCTCAGGCGTTGCCTCGGCACGCCGCTTGCAAGACCGCCGGTGCAGCCCGGCGGTCTTTTTTTGTGCAACTTCGGGCGAGAATGGCGGTTTCGTCATATTCCCAAGAGGAACGACTTCATGACTCAAGCTTCCCTGAGCCTATCCACGCTCACTCCGATGTGGCAGCGCGCTGCCATGCTGATGGCCGGCCTCGTGCTCGCCGCCTGCGGCAAGCAGGCTGAGCCACCGCCTCCGCCGCCCGCCGCTCCTGCGGTCGAGGCCTCGGCACCGGCCCCGGCTCCGGCCAAGGTGTACGTCGTCGGCACCGACGCGGCCTATGCGCCGTTCGAGTCCCAGAACGACAAGGGCGAGATCGTCGGTTTCGACATCGACGTGGTCAGCGCGATCGCGGCCAAGGCCGGCTTCGAGGTGAAGTTCGTCAACACTCCCTGGGAAGGCATCTTCAACACGCTGGCTCAGGGCGACCGCGACTTCCTCGTCTCGGCGATCACGATCACCGAAGAGCGCAAGCAGACGATGGACTTCTCCAACCCCTACTTCGACGCCAGCCAGCTGATCGCCGTGCGCGACAACTCCAAGGTCGCCAAGTTCGATGACCTGAAGAAGCTGAAGGTCGGCGTGCAGACCGGCACCACCGGCGACGAGGTCGTGACCAAGCTGCTGGGCAAGAACAGCACCAACGTCAAGCGCTTCGAGTCCACCCCGCTGGCACTGAAGGAGCTGGAAGCTGGTGGCGTCGACGCCGTCGTGGCCGACAACGGTGTGGTCGAGAACTACGTGGCCAACAACACCACGGCCAAGTTCAAGACCGTCTCGGACAGCAGCTTCACGCCTGAGCAGTACGGCCTGGCCGTGCGCAAGGGCAATGCCGAACTGCTCGAGAAGCTGAACAAGGGCCTGGCCGACATCAAGGCCGACGGCACCTACGACCAGATCTACGCCAAGTACTTCGGCGCCAAGCGGGACATGCCGGCAGCGGCTGCACCGGCGGCGTCGGCTGCGTCGAACTGACGCGCCAGCACGTCGTGCGATTTCTGCGACTCTAGGACGCCACCGTGGACTTGCGCTGGGAAATCCTCTCCGGATACACACCCCTGTTCATCGCCGGGTTGTGGATGACCATCAAGCTCACCATCGTCGCGATCGCCGGCGGGCTGGCGCTGGGTCTGTTGCTCGGGCTGGTGACGGCCTCGCGCAACGCCCCGCCGCCCAAGGCGACGTGGGCGCGTGTGCTGATTAGGCCGGCGCAGTGGTTGACGGTGGCCTACGTCACCTTCTTCCGCGGCACGCCGCTGTTCGTGCAGATCCTGCTGGTGCACTTTGCGCTGATGCCCACGCTGGTGCATCCCGAGCATGGCCTGCTGCTGAGCGGCGAGGCCGCCACGCAGTTGCGGCAGAACTACGGTGCCTTCCTGTCCGGGGCGCTGGCCCTCACGCTCAACGCGGGGGCCTACATCTCGGAAATCTTCCGGGCCGGCATCCAGTCGATCCACACCGGCCAGACCCAGGCGGCCTACAGCCTGGGGCTGACGCACGGGCAGAGCATGCGTTACGTGATCCTGCCGCAGGCGTTCCGGCGCATGGTGCCGCCGCTGGTCAACGAAGCCGTGACCCTGGTCAAGGACTCGTCGCTGGTGTCCGCCATCGGCCTGGCCGAGCTGGCCCTGGCAGCCCGCACCGTGGCCGGGGCGTACTCGCGCTACTGGGAGCCCTACCTGGCCATCTCGGCCATGTACCTGGTGATGACGCTGGTGCTGTCGCTGCTGGCCCGCAAGCTCGAGGCGCCCGCGCATCTGCGCGGCCGCTGACCCGGCGCGGCCGCTGAGGCGCGCATCGACCCCTTCCCCCGGCGGGGAGGGGGTGGCAGGCCCCGTCGCGGGCCTGCCGGTTCTTTCCCCCTTGAAACCGGCCTGACGGCCCCCATGTCAGCGCGGCAGCGTGTGTCGTCCACTCGTCCACGCGCGTGCCGTTCACCGTCAGCCTGCACAGAACACATCATGGAAAAGCAAACCCTGTCGTTCCAAGCCGAAGTCAAGCAACTGCTGCACCTTGTGGCGCATTCGCTGTACTCGAACAAGGAGATCTTCCTGCGTGAGCTGATCTCCAATGCGTCGGATGCCTGCGACAAGCTGCGTTTCGAGGCGCTGAACCATGCCCAGCTCTACGAGGACCAGCCCAACCTCGAAGTGCGCGTGAGCTTCGACAAGGCGAACCGCACCGTGACGATCAGCGACAACGGCATCGGCCTGTCGGCCGAGGAGGCGGTGGCCAACCTGGGCACGATCGCCAAGAGCGGCACGCGCGAGTTCATGGACAAGCTCTCGGGCGACCAGCAGAAGGACGCCCAGCTGATCGGCCAGTTCGGCGTGGGCTTCTACAGCGGCTTCATCGTGGCCGACCGCATCACCGTCGAGTCTCGGCGCGCCGGCCTGCCGGCCGAGCAGGGGGTGCGCTGGAGCAGCGATGGCACCGGCGACTTCGAGGTCGAGCCCATCACCCGCGCACAGCGCGGCACCGACGTGATCCTGCACCTGCGCGAAGAGGAGGGCGACTACCTCAGCCGCTGGCGCCTGAAGTCCATCATCGGCAAGTACTCCGACCACATCTCCCTGCCCATCCTGATGCGCAAGGAGGAGTGGGATCAGGACAAGGGCGAGCATGTGCTGAAGGACGAATGGGAGACCGTCAACCAGGCGGCGGCTCTCTGGACACGCTCCAAGTCCGACGTGGATGAGGCGCAGTACCACGAGTTCTACAAGCAGATCACCTACGACACCGAGGCGCCGCTGGCCTACACCCACAACCGGGTCGAGGGCCGCAGCGAATACACGCAGCTCCTCTACATCCCGGCCAAGGCCCCGTTCGACCTGTGGAACCGCGACAAGCGCGGCGGCGTGAAGCTCTATGTCAAGCGCGTGTTCATCATGGACGACGCCGAAGCCCTGATGCCGGTCTACCTGCGCTTCGTGCGTGGTGTCATCGACAGTGCCGACCTGCCGCTGAACGTGTCGCGCGAATTGCTGCAGGAAAGCCGCGACGTCAAGGCCATCCGCGAGGGCTCGACCAAGAAGGTGCTGTCCATGCTGGAAGACCTGGCCGAGAACCAGAAGGACAAATACGCGAGCTTCTGGAAGGAGTTCGGCGCCGTGCTCAAGGAAGGTGTGGGCGAGGACAACACCAACCGCGACCGACTGGCCAAGCTGCTGCGTTTTGCGTCCACCCATGCCGACGAAGGTGTGTCGCTCGACGATTACGTCGCCCGCATGAAGGAAGGCCAGGAAGCCATCTACTACATTACCGCCGACACCCTGGCAGCCGCCCGCAACAGCCCGCAGCTGGAGATCTTCCGCAAGAAGGGGATCGAGGTGCTGCTGATGACCGATCGGGTCGACGAGTGGATGCTCAACTACCTGTTCGAGTTTGCCGACAAGCCGCTGCAAAGCGTGGCCAAGGGCTCGGTCGACCTGGGCAAGCTGCAGGACGAGGAAGAGAAGAAAAAGGCCGACGAGGCCGCCGAGGCTTTCAAGCCCCTGCTCGAGCGGCTGCGCGAAAGCCTCAAGGACCGCGCCAAGGACACCCGGGTGACCACCCGTCTGGTCGACTCACCGGCCTGCCTCGTGACCGAAGAGGGCGACATGAGCGGTCACCTGGCCCGTCTGCTCAAGCAGGCCGGCCAGCAGGCGCCGCGCACGCTGCCCATCCTGGAGATCAACACCGAGCACACGCTGGTGCGCCGGCTGGCCGACACCGAAGGTGAACGCTTCGACACCCTGGCACAGGTGCTGTTCGACCAGGCCCTGCTGGCCGAGGGCGGGCAGCTCGAGGACCCGGCGGCCTATGTGCGCCGCGTCAACAGCCTGCTGACCCACTGAGCGGCTGAGCGGCAGCTCGGGGAGCGGGCGCGGTGCGCCCGCTCAGACGTGCAGCGGCGCCTGCGCCATCGCGTCGGCCTGCTCGCGCAACACCGTGACCTGTTCGGACCAGTAGGCCGACGTCCCGAACCACGGGAACGCGGCCGGGAAGGCCGGGTCGTCCCAGCGCCGGGCCAGCCAGGCGCTGTAGTGGATCTGGCGCAACGTGCGCAGCGGTTCCAGCAGACGCAGTTCGCGGCGATCGAACTCGCGGAAGTCCTCGTACCCGGCCAGCACGTCGCTCAGCTGGCGGGTCATCGTGGCGCGGTCGCCTGACAGCAGCATCCACAGATCCTGTGCGGCGGGCGCCATGCGCGCATCGTCCAGGTCCACGAAGTGCGGGCCGCCACCTTCGGTCCACAGGATGTTGCCGACGTGGCAGTCGCCGTGCACGCGGATCGTGGTCACGTCACCCGCGGCAGCAAAGGCCTCGCGCACGGCGTCGAGGGCGCGTGCCATCGCATCTTCCCAGGCCGGGCGGACGTCCGGTGGCACCGACTCGTGCGCCAGCAACCAGTCGCGCGGTTCCTCGCCGAAGCTGGTGATGTCCAGCGCGGGGCGATGCACAAAGGGCTGCTTCGCCCCGACGGCATGGATGCGGCCCAGGAATCGGCCGAGCCACTCCAGCGTCAGCGGATCGTCCAGCTCCGGCGCACGACCGCCCCGGCGTGGCGACACCGCCAGCAGGAATCCGTCGTGTTCGGCCAGGGTTCTGCCTGATGCCAGCGGCAGGGGGGCCACCACCGGCACCTCGGCATCGGCCAGGGCCCGGGCAAAGGCATGCTCCTCCAGGATCTGCTCGACCGACCAGCGTCCGGGCCGATAGAACTTGGCGACGACCACCTGGCCATCCTCGAGGTGCACCTGGAACACCCGGTTCTCATACGAATTCAGCTGGATCAGCCGCCCGTCGCCGCGCAGGCCGGCGGCGTCGAGGGCGTCCAGCACGCAGTCGGGCGTGAGGCGGTCATACGGGTGAGATGCTGCAGGTGCGGTCATGCGGCATCGTAGCCGCAGTCGGGGCGCAGGCCCTGGCCGAGACTGCCATCGGCGTTGCAGACTGCAGGCAGGTCAGCGGCCAGGCGGTGCGGCGTGATCGACCACCCGGCCCACGATGTCCGTGGCCGCGGGGGGTGCGGCTGTACGGGTTGGGGCCGGTGGGGGAGGGGGCGCCGGCGCCAGCGGGGTGAACCCGCTTTCGACCAGGCCTTCGAGGCGACTGTCCGGCGCAAAGAAGGAGTCGTGCGAAAAGCTGGAGTCCTGCCACAGCGCATCGCGCTGTTCGCGCCGACGCTTGACCGTGGTGGCCAGGGTGCTGCGCGCTTCGTCGAGCTGCGAGGGGCCGGTCACCGGGCCGCTGCCGGACAAGGCGGCCGCACCGGCGTCCTGCAGGACCATGCGCTGCACCTCGTCGAGCGAGGGCAGGTCATCGACCATGAAGCACAGGTAGCGCACCCGGCAGGCGCGCAGCACACCGGCCTTGATGGCCGAGGCTCGCCGCGATCCGCCGCGGGGCCCTTCGATGTCGATCGCGGCGATCACGCGCCCGCCCGGAGTGCAGATGGCGAAGGTGACGTGCAGGCTGGCGATCAGGTCGTGCCAGTACTTGACCCGCGCCGGTTCGCTGGGCTGCGTGAACCGCGTCAGCGGCAGCTTGACGAGCACCGCGTGCTGGGGAAAGGCCTCGACCAGTTGCGCAAACATGCGCCGCTCCTGGGCAGTGAACACCGGGCGCAGCGTCAGGTGCCACTCTCGTGGCAAGGCCTTGGAGCGCTGCCGGCGCAAAAGGACGTGGGCCAGCCCCGCTCCGACAAGCGCTGCGACCACCACCAGCACGATCAGCAACAGGGAATCCATGGCCTCACCACATCCGCCCGGATCACCGCCGCCCCTTGTGAGTGGGCATGCCGGACGCTCTGCGGCGCGATGTTACTGACGGCCACGATGGCCGCCCATCGCCCATATCGGGGGTCCGGGGGCGATGTCAGGCCCGGGGGGGCCTCATTCCGAGGCGGTGCTGCGGGTCGTGCCGAGCTGGGTCTTGATCTCGGCCACGGCGTCCAGCACGGCGTCGAGCCGCAGCGCATGCCGCTTTAGCCGGTAGTCCACCTCGGCGGCCTGACCTTCGATGATCTGCTCCACATGGGTGGCCAGCGTGTCCGGCGGCAACTTGAGGCAGGCCTGCGACTCGCTGCCGTGCCGTTCCACGACGGCGCCGGCCTTGCGTGCGATCTTCAGCATCGCGGTGTTTTCGCTCAGCGCATGCACATACAACGTGTCGATGCGGCGGTTGCGGGCATGCATCACGGCCCGGTCGAACAGCCGTGCACCATAACCTCGACCCCGGGCCGAACGGGACACCGAGACACCGAACTCCACCATGGCCGGTTCGCCGATGATCTGCTGGGGAGCACCGTAGGCCAGATGGGCCACGGCGATCAGCTGCAGCCTGCGATTGAAGATGCCGAACACCTCGTCGCGCTCGAAATCGAGCGACGCGACGTATTTTTCGATCTGCAGGTCGGTGGCCGGGTGGCCGAAACGCAGGTAGCGGTCCGACGCATCCAGCGCCAGCAGATGCGCCAGGATGCGCGGGCGATGCCGCGCCGCGAGCGAGCGCACCGGCACCCAGGTGAACAGGGGCGCAGCAGGCGGCTGGCCCGAGTCCGGGCGATCGTGGCGGCCCACACCAAAGCGGGGGCGGCTCAATGCGTCACCGGGATAGCCCATCACATGCTCCTTAAGGGTTAACCCTAGGATACCCGACCCGTGGCATCCTGCCCAGGGTCGGGGCCCTCAATTCCTGTGCCGAATCAGGGACTTGTACACATGAAGCCTGATTTTGCGGGGTACGTCCGGGCGCTTGCGCCGATCGGGTCGGGGCGGGTATACTCGCCGGCTTTCCCCGTGACAACCCCGGGGGAATGGCGCCTGGGCTCATGTGCCTGTCGTGGGTGACGACCGCAGCGGTGAAAGCCGCAACGTGGCCACCACACCCATTGAAGCACAAGACCTGCGCGCGGGGCGGCACCGGATGACCGCAAGCCTGCATCACTGCCGGCAATCTTCGCCTAAGAGGCTGCTCACCCATGAAGCAGCGCCGACCGCGAAGTGCATCACCGGCACGCCCCTGGGTTGAGCAAACCTCCATACTGGAATTCTCATGAAGACCTTCAGCGCCAAGCCGGCCGAAGTGACGCACGAGTGGTTTGTGATTGACGCCACCGACAAGGTGCTCGGACGAGTAGCCAGCGAAGTTGCTCTCCGTTTGCGCGGCAAACACAAGGCCATCTACACGCCTCACGTCGATACCGGTGATTTCATCGTCATCGTCAACGCCGACAAGATCCGTGTCACCGGCAGCAAGGCCGAACAAAAGGTGTACTACCGCCATTCGGGCTTCCCGGGCGGCATCTACGGCACCAAGTTCAAGGACATGCAGGCCAAGCATCCCGGCCGCGCTCTGGAGAAGGCCGTCAAGGGCATGCTCCCGAAAGGTCCTCTGGGCTACGCGATGATCAAGAAGCTGAAGGTGTACGCCGGTGCCTCGCACCCCCACACCGCCCAGCAGCCCAAAGTGCTCGAGATCTAAGGAGCGGCGATGATCGGAAATTGGAACTATGGCACCGGCCGCCGCAAGTCTTCGGTGGCCCGTGTGTTCATCAAGAAGGGCTCCGGCCAGATCGTCGTGAACGGCAAGCCGGTCGAGCAGTACTTCGGCCGTCAGACGTCCATCATGATCGTGCGCCAGCCGCTGGTGCTGACCGCCAATGACGCGGCCTTCGACATCAAGGTCAACGTCCACGGTGGTGGCGAGTCCGGCCAGGCCGGCGCCGTGCGTCACGGCATCACGCGTGCCCTGATCGACTACGACGCGGCCCTGAAGTCCGCGCTCAGCCAGGCAGGCTACGTCACCCGCGACGCTCGTGAAGTCGAACGGAAGAAGGTCGGTCTGCACGGTGCACGTCGCCGCAAGCAGTTCAGCAAGCGCTGATTTCGACCCTGGCGGATGTTCCGCTGGATACAAAGGCCGCCCTCGGGCGGCCTTTGTGCTTCTACAATCGTTTTCCACCTATGTTTCTCGAGGCGGCAGCCCATGACGCTCCCGCCCGCTTCGTTTGGAGTCTCACATGATCAAGGTCGGTATCGTCGGCGGCACGGGCTACACCGGGGTGGAGCTGCTGCGCCTGCTCAGCCAGCATCCCGGGGTCGAGATCACCGCCATCACCTCGCGCAAGGAAGCCGGCATGCCGGTGGCCGACATGTATCCGTCGCTGCGCGGCCGTGTGAAGCTGGCTTTCGTGAGCCCGGACGAGGCACAGCTCGATCAGTGCAACGTCGTCTTTTTTGCCACGCCGCACGGTGTGGCGATGGCCCAGGCGCGTGAGCTGCTGGCCGCAGGGGTCAAGGTCATCGACCTGGCCGCCGACTTCCGCCTCAAGGACACCGCCGAGTTCGAGAAGTGGTACGGCATGCCGCATGCGTGTCCCGACCTGCTGGCCGAAGCCGTCTATGGCCTTCCCGAACTGAACCGCGAGGCGATCCGCAAGGCCCGCATCATCGGCAACCCCGGCTGTTACCCGACGAGCGTGCAGCTCGGCCTGGCACCGCTGCTGCGCACGCCCGGCCTGGTCGATGCGTCGCACCTGATTGCCAACTGCGCCTCGGGCGTGTCCGGCGCGGGCCGCAAGGCCGAGGTGCACACCCTCATGTCCGAGGCCAGTGACAACTTCAAGGCCTATGGCGTGAAGGGTCACCGGCACGGGCCCGAGATCAATCAGCAGTTGCGCACCATCGCGGGCGTCTCGCCGGGCTCCTCCGAAGTCCACTGCCTGTTCGTGCCGCACCTGATCCCGGCGATCCGCGGCATCCACTCGACGCTGTATGCGCGCCTGACACCCGCTGGTCAGGCGGTCGATCTGCAGCAGCTGTTCGAGGACTGCTACCGCGGTGAACATTTCATCGACGTGATGCCGCCGGGTTCGGCGCCCGAAACCCGCTCGGTGCGCGCGTCGAACTACGTGCGCATTGCGGTGCACAAGCCCCAGCCTGATCTCGCGATGGTGCTGGTTGTCGAGGACAACCTCACCAAAGGCGCCTCGGGCCAGGCCGTGCAGTGCATGAACCTGATGTGTGGCCTGGACGAGACCGCCGGGCTGACCCTCGTGCCGGTCCTGCCCTGAGACCCGCGGCGCAGGCTCGCACGTGCGCTGGAAGCTGCTGAAGCGCCGGCTCTCGATCAGCGCCCCGCGCGTGATCGTCCGCAGCCACCTGCCCTGGCCGCTGCGCTGGGCCGTGTTTGCGCTGATGCTGGGCTTTTCTGCGGCCCTGGCACTGTGGGCCTTCGAGTTCGGCAAGTCGCTGGCCGGGGTCGGGCAGGCCAATCGCCAGGAACTGCTCGAACTGCGCGCCGAACTGGCCGCGTTGCGCGGCGAACGCGAGCAGGCCCGCTCGATCGCGAACACCGCCGACAGCCTGCTGCGCAGTGAACGTGTGGCCCAGGAGCGGCTGGCGGCCCAGATCAAGGTGCTCGAAGCCGAGAACCTGGCGCTGCGCGAGGACCTGGGCTTTTTCGAGCAACTGATGCCCGCGGGTGAGTCCGGTGCCTTGATCGTGCGGGGCCTGCACGCCGAGCTGGTGATGCCCGGACAGCTCAGGTTTCAGATGCTGGTGATGCGCAACGGGCGCAACCTGCCGGACTTCCGCGGACGCTATGAGCTGTCCTTGCGCGGCCGACTCGACGGCCGCCCCTGGACCCATGCCATGCCGGGGGGCGCGCGTGCGCTTGAACTGAAGCACTACCAGCGCACGGAAGGTGTGATCGATTTCCCGGCTGCGGCCGTTGTCGAGGCGGTGGAGGTCAAGGTGACCAACCTGCAGGGCGCTGTGCAGGCCCGGCAGACGACCGATCTGTGAACCCGGGCCCGGGCCCGCGGCCCGAGCTGCCCACACTCAGGAGACACACATGTTTGGCAAGAAGCAGCAGCCGCCCATCCGCAGCCTCATCGGTGAGGGCACCCGTGTCGAAGGGCAGCTCCACTTCACGGACGGCCTGAGGATCGATGGGGAGGTGGTTGGCGACGTGATCTCGCAAGGCGAGGGCCCGAGCATCGTGGTGATCAGCGAAAAAGCCCGGGTGGCCGGCAAGGTCAAGGCTGACCATGTCATCATCAACGGAACGGTGGAAGGCCCGGTCCTGTCGCTGGAGCTGCTGGAACTGCAGCCCAAGGCGCGCATCGTGGGCGATGTGAACTATCAAGCCCTCGAAATGCACCAGGGTGCCACGATCGACGGGCTGCTCCATCCGCTGACGGCCGAGGAAAAGCCCGGCCTCGCCGCGTTGAAGCTGGCGTCCAGTAACGGATAATCCCGTCATCCACGGGTTCCCAGGAGTATTCATGAGTGCAGTTGCCGCAGAGATCCAGACCGAGATGCCGGCACCCATCGTCTTCACCGACAGCGCCGCCGGCAAGGTCAAGGAGCTGGTCGACGAAGAGGGCAACCCCGAGCTGAAGCTGCGCGTGTTCGTGCAGGGCGGTGGTTGCTCCGGCTTCCAGTACGGGTTCACGTTCGACGAAATCGTCAACGAAGACGACACCCAGATGCAGAAGAATGGCGTGACGCTGCTGATCGACGCCATGAGCCTGCAGTACCTCGTCGGTGCCGAGATCGACTACAAGGAAGACCTCGAAGGCGCCCAGTTCGTGATCAAGAATCCGAACGCGACGACCACCTGCGGCTGCGGGTCGAGTTTTTCCGTCTGAGGTTTCGCTTTAAGGCCCGCGCCCGGCCGGCCTTGGCGCGGGTCCGGGCCTGGGTTTGCGCGTCGGCCTGAACGTCAGGCCGGATACACAGCACCCAGTACACGGGGGCCATGCGCCCCGGTGACTTCCTGTCGGTTGCCCGGTTCACCGGCCAGACACGCGCTGGCCAGCCATGCAAAGGCCGCAGCTTCCACCTGCAGCGGCGGCAGGCCCCATGCTGAAGAGTCGCGCACCCGCAGCATCGGCCGCCGAGCCGCCAGGCGCGTCATCAGGTGCGCATTCAGCGCCCCCCCGCCACAGACGACCAGCTCTTCCGTCTGCGGGGCATGGCGTTCCAGGTGCAGCACCACACAGCTTGCCGTGAACTCGCACAGCGTCGCCTGAACATCGGCGGGCGCGAGCCCAGGCCAGCGGCCCAGATGCGCGTCGAGCCAGTCGGCGTCGAACAGATCACGCCCGGTGCTCTTCGGGGGCGCCAGCTGCAGCCAGGGCTCCCGCATCAGGTCGGCCAGCAGGCCCGGATGCACCTGCCCGGACGCGGCCCAGCGGCCACCTGCATCGAAGGGCTGGCCGTGATGCCGGCGAATCCAGTGATCCATCAGCACGTTGGCCGGGCCGCAGTCGAATCCACGCACCGGCCCGTCGGACGGCAGCAGGCTGAGGTTCGCGATGCCGCCCAGATTGAGCGCGGCCACGTCCCGATCCGGTCGGTGCCACAACATCCGGTGGAAGGCCGGCACCAGCGGTGCCCCTTGTCCACCGGCAGCCACGTCGCGGCTGCGGAAGTCGGCCACGACGGCGATGCCGGTCAGCTCAGCCAGGAGGGCCGGTTGGTTGATCTGCAGGGTATAGCCCCGGCCGTCGTAGGCCTGGGGCTGATGGCGCACCGTCTGGCCGTGGGCGCCGATGGCGCGTATCGCCGTGGCCGTGTTGCCGGTCTGTGTGAGCAGGCGGTGCACGACCTCGGCATAGGTTTCAGCCAGGCGATTGGCGGCCAGCGCCGCACGGTGGAGTTCGTTGTCACCCGGCCGGTTGAGCAGCAGCAGGGCCTCGCGCAAGGCAGGATCGAAAGGCTGGCTCGCATGGGCCAGCACCTTGACCGTGGCCGAATCGCCCTGCGCCTGCGGATGCAGTTCGGCGAGCACGCCGTCCACCCCGTCCAGCGAGGTGCCGGACATCAGGCCGATGAAAAGCCCGCTCACTCCGCCACGGCAAACCGCTGGCCGCTTGCCGCCGCCAGCTGGGTCTTGAGCGACAGCGCATGGGCCTGGAAGCGCACCATGGCCGCGGGCGAAATCGTCATCGCCTCGGAGGCGCGCGCCACCTGCAGCGGGTCGACATGGTTGCCGCCCTGGCGGAACTCGAAGTGCAGGTGCGGCCCGGTGGCCCAGCCGGTGGCGCCCACGGCGCCGATCAGCTGACCTTGCTCGACCCGCTGCCCCTTGCGCACATCGATGCGGCTGAGGTGGGCATAGACGGTTTCGCGGTCGCCGCTGTGGCGGACGTAGACCACGTTGCCGTAGCCGTTCTGCACGCCGGCGAATTCGACAATGCCGTCACCGACCGTGCGCACCGGCGTGCCGGTGGGGGCACCGTAGTCGACGCCCAGGTGCCGTCGCCAGGTCTTGAGCACGGGGTGGAAGCGCATCGAGAACCCGGAGGTCACGCGTGAGAATTCCATCGGCGAGCTCAGGAACGCGCGGCGCATGCTGCGGCCCTTGAAGTCGAAATAGGCGCCCTTGTTGCCAGGCTCCTGGAACCACACGGCCTCGTAGGCCTTGCCGTTGTTGGTGAACTGGGCCGCCAGCACACGGCCGGCCGCCTGGTTCCAGGTGATGGCCTCGCCGTCGGCTTCCAGGCCTTCGTAGACCACCGTGAAGTGGTCGCCGCGGCGCAGGTCGCGGCGGAAGTCGATTTCGGTCGAGAAGATCTCGGCGAGCTGGATCGCGACGTTGTCGGGCAGGCGAGATTCATCGGTCGCGGCAAACAGCGACGAGCGGATGATGCCGCCACTCAGGCGTACGCTGGCCTGCAAAGGGGCCTGCTCGATGCGGGTCTGCCAGCCGGCTGCGTCGCGCGTGACCGTCAGGCGGGTGAAGTGAGTGCTGAACCGCTCGGACTGTTCGGCCGGGTAGCGTGCGACCAGCTGGCGCAGCTCGCCCAGGTCGCCGGTCTGCGCCTGCACCATCTTGCCCGGCCGGCCGGCCAGCAGCTTGCGTGCCACCGGGTCGGTGCGCAGGAAGCGCGCGGCTTCGGCATCGACCACCCCGAGGCGGCTGAGCAGGCTGTCGGCCGTGTCGCTCGCGCGGGTCAGGTCACTGCGGGTGAGTTCGATCGAGTGCTCATCCAGGGCCTCGATCTGATCGTCGAGCGCCAGAGGGGTGACCGACTCGGCAATCACACGCTTGGGCAGATCGGCCGCATCGGGTGCCAGCGGCGCAACGCCGAAGGCAGTGATCCCCGTTCCCAGCAGCACGGTCACGACAGCGGCGGCGATCGCCTTGTGGTGACGGTGGGCCCATTGTGTGGCGTCGGCAAACCCGCGCTCCAAAGACTCCAACGATTTCAATTCTGGTCTTTTGGCTGGGAGGCAGACTGCAGCAGGCGCCGGGCGCTGGCTGCAGGCCGCCAGGTGTTGAACCTGGCCCGCGGACCCGAGGCACCAGAGGGTGTCCACTAGAATCCGGGGTCGCTTGGGAATGCTTGTTCTTGGCGCGGCGGAGTATATCAACCGCCTTCTGCCGTCCCTCTCTGAAAAAACCCGTATGTCCACTCCTGCTGCTCAGTCTTCCGTCACAAGTACTCACCAAGTGTCGGCTTCTGCCCCGAAGTACCCGATCACTGACAAGGTTCGTGAGGCGATGAGCGTTTCCTTGCGAGGATGTGACGAACTTTTGCCTCAGGAAGACTGGCTGCACAAGCTTGCACGTTCTGAAGCAACTGGCGTGCCACTGCGCATCAAGCTCGGGCTGGACCCGACGGCGCCGGACATCCATGTCGGCCATACCGTCGTGCTGAACAAGATGCGTCAGCTCCAGGACCTGGGGCACACGGTGATCTTCCTGATCGGCGACTTCACCTCGATGATCGGCGACCCGTCCGGGCGCAACACCACCCGCCCGCCGCTGACGGCCGAGCAGATCAAGGCGAATGCCGAAACCTACTACCGTCAGGCCAGCCTGGTGCTCGACCCGGCGCGTACCGAGATCCGGTACAACTCCGAGTGGAGCGATCCGCTGGGGGCGCGCGGCATGATCCAGCTGGCGGCCCGGTACACCGTGGCCCGCATGATGGAGCGCAACGACTTTCATGACCGGTTCAAGGCCGGCACGCCGATTTCCGTGCACGAGTTCCTGTATCCGCTGATGCAGGGTTATGACTCGGTGGCCTTGCGCAGCGACCTCGAACTGGGCGGCACCGACCAGAAGTTCAACCTGCTGATGGGGCGCCACCTGCAGCAGGAATACGGCCAGGAGCCTCAGTGCATCCTCACGATGCCGCTGCTCGAAGGGCTGGACGGTGTCGAGAAGATGTCCAAGTCCAAAGGCAACTACATCGGCATCGCCGAGCCGGCCAAGGACATGTTCGCCAAGCTGCTGTCGATCAGCGACACGCTGATGTGGAAGTACTTCACGCTGCTGAGCTTCCGCTCGGAGGCCGAGATCGCGCGCCTGAAGGCCGAGGTCGAGGCGGGTCGCAACCCCAAGGAAGCCAAGGTGATGCTGGCCAAGGAGATCACCGCACGCTTCCACAGTGCCCAGGCCGCCGACGAGGCCGAAGCCGACTTCAACAACCGCGCGCGTGGCGGTGTGCCCGACGACATTCCCGAGCTTTCGCTGTCCGGTGCGCCCCTGGGCATCGGTGCCTTGCTCAAGCAGGCCAACCTGGTGGCCTCGGGCAGCGAGGCCATGCGCATGGTGGAGCAAGGTGGCGTGAAGATCGACGGCACCACCATCAGCGACAAGGGCCTCAAGGTCGAAGCGGGCACTTACGTCGTGCAGGTCGGCAAGCGCAAGTTCGCCCGCGTCACGCTGGCCTGACACCCGCTCTGGCGCTGCCGCATGAACCTCACGCGCTACCTGAAGCTGTCGGTCGCGGCAGCGGTGGCGACGATCGGCCTGAAGATGGCCGCCTGGTGGGTGACCGGTTCGGTCGGGCTGCTGTCCGATGCGATGGAGTCCTTCGTCAATCTGGCGGCGGCGCTGTTCGGCCTGGCCATGGTTGCGGTGGCCCACACGCCGCCGGACGATGACCACCCGTATGGCCATGGCAAGGCTGAGTACTTCTCCAGCGGTTTCGAGGGCCTGCTGATCCTGGCGGCCGGTGCGGCCATCGTCTGGGTGGCGGTGGAGCGGTTGATTTCGCCCCAGCCGGTCGAGGCCATCGGGCTGGGGGTGGTGCTGTCCCTGGTGAGTTCGGTCATCAACGGTGCCGTGGCCTGGGTGCTGCTGCGGGCGGCCCGGGCCCATGACTCGATCGCGCTGGAGGCGGGTGGCCGTCACCTGATGACCGACGTCTGGACGTCGGCCGGCGTGGCTGGCGGCGTGCTGCTGGTGCCGGTGACCGGTTGGCTGTGGTTGGACCCGCTGCTGGCCATCGCCGTGGCGCTCAACATCATGGTCGAGGCCTGGAGCCTGGTGCGTCGTTCGGTCGACGGCCTGATGGACCGGGCCCTGTCCGACAGCGAACGGCAGGCCATCGATCGGGTGCTGGTGGATCTGGCTGGCGCCGAACTGCGGTTCGATTCGGTCCGCACGCGCCGTGCGGCCACCCTGAAGTTCTGTGAGCTGCACATGCATGTGCCCGGCAGCTGGTCGCTCGCAACGGCGGCCGCGCAGCGCGAGGTCGTCGAGCGCGCGCTGATGGACGCCGTGCCCCGGCTGCGTGTGACCATCGAGTTGCTGCCCACCCATGTGGAACCGCTGTCCGAGCGTGCGCCCGACGCACCGGAGGCCTCCTGATGCTCGCGCTGGTGCAGCGGGTGCGCGAGGCGCGTGTGGAGGTCGACGGGCGTGTCACCGGCGCCATCGCCCAGGGCCTGCTGGTGCTGGTGTGCGCCGAACGCGGGGACACCGATGCCCAGGCCGACCGTCTGGTCGACAAGCTGCTCAAGCTGCGCATCTTCAGCGACCCGGCGGGCCGGATGAACCTGAGCGTGCAGGACGTCGGCGGCGGCCTGCTGCTGGTTTCGCAGTTCACGCTCGCCGCCGACACCTCGGGCGGCAACCGGCCGAGTTTTGCGCAGGCCGCTGGCGCGGACGAAGGGCGCCGGCTCTACGAGCGCGTCGTGACTCAGGCGCGCCTGCGCCACCCTGAGGTGGCCACCGGCGAATTTGGCGCCGACATGCAGGTTCACCTCGTCAATGACGGCCCGGTGACGATCCCGATGCGGCTGGCCCCGCCCGAATGAAAAAAAGCCGCCGGGGCACTGGTGCCCGGGCGGCTCATACCGGTGGAAGCCCCGCCGCGGCGGCAGCTTCCGGTCGACGTGTCGGTCGACGGGGGTCGATCAGTCGGCGTACTGGCCGGCGGCCTTGATGACCGGGCCCCACTTGTTGATCTCGGCCTCGACGAACTTCTTGTGGTCAGCCGGGTTCACGCGGGCATCGGTCGTCACCACGGCACCCAGGGCTTCCTGGCGCTTGATGAAGTCGGGGTCCTTCAGGGCGACCTTCAGTGCAGCATTGATCTTGTCGAGCACCGGCTTGGGCGTGCCCTTCGGCGCGTACAGGCCGTGCCAGATCGACACGTCAAAGCCCTTCAGGCCGGCTTCGTCCAGCGTCGGCAGGTCCTTCAGCGTCGGCGTGTTCAGGCGCTTCGTGCTGGTCACGGCAAAGGCCTTGACCTTCTTGCCTTCGATCTGCGGCGTGGTGTTCGTGGTCTGGTCGCACATGATGTCGACCTGCCCGCCGATCAGGTCGGTCATGGCCGGGCCGGTGCCCTTGTACGGGACCGTGACCATGTCGACCTTCCAGGTCGACTGCAGCAGCAGGCCGCACAGGTGCGACGCGGCGCCCAGGCCGGCATTGGCCAGGTTGATCTTGCCCTTGTTGTCGTTGATCCACTTGCTGAGCTCGGCGTAGTTGTTCGCCGGCAGCGTCGGGCGCGAGATCAGCGTCATCGGCACTTCATTGATCAGGCCGAGGTACTCGAAGTCGTCCAGGGGCTTGAACTGCAGGTTGCGGTACAGCGCCGGGGCGGTCGAGATGCCGATGTGCCACAGCAGCAGCGTGTAGCCGTCGGCCGATGCCTTGGCAACCTTGGTGCCGCCCAGCGTGCCGCCGGCGCCAGCCACGTTTTCGACGATCACCTGGCCGCCCAGCGGTTTGCGCATGGCTTCGGCGAGGTCACGAGCCACCTTGTCGGTCGGGCCGCCGGCTGCAAACGGCACCACAAACGTCACCGGCTTGGAGCCGGGAAAGTCCTGGGCGAAGGCCCCGGACACCGCCAGAGCCGCGGTGGCGGCCAGCAACAGCTTCTTCATGTGTGCGTCTCCTGAAATGTGGACACGGTGGTAAGAACGGCTGAATCGTAGGGCCCTGTCCGGGAGGCGCCATGACGGAAACTACGTAAGGGGGCTGCCGCGCATCAATCAGGAGGGTCATATCGCCTTATTGCTTCAGGCGATATGCAGATGACGATTCCGTATTGGACGCGAATAAGGGGCCCGCCTACCCTGACGGACATCCGTTGTTCTGTCCAGGTGGTCGTGATGTCCCGGTTGTCCTCCCCGAATGCGCAGTGGCTTGGCTGGCGTGGCATGGCCCAGGCCGCCGTGCTCGTGACGGCCGTGCTGGGCAGTGCCAGCGTGGCGCGGGCCGAGGTGGTGGGGGCCCATGTTGCGCAAGCTGCGGTGTCGCGCGGCGCCATCGTCTGGGACCTGCGTGAACGCACTGACTACCTCGCCGGTCACCTGCCCGGGGCCGTGCAGGCCCGGACCGACTGGCTGGGCGATGGCTCGGCCGAGCCCGCGCTGGACGCACTGCAGCAGGCCGTCTCGGACGCCGGGATCGACCTGTCGCGGGAGGTGATCGTCTACGGCCAGCCCGGTGACGCCCGCGTGATGGCGCTGTACCGCACGCTCGAACGCGTCGCGGCCGGCAAGGTGCACTGGCTGGTGGGTGGCGTGGCCGAATGGCAGCAGGCCGGCGCGGCACTGTCACAGGATGAGTCGCTGCGCCGCCCGGTGCCGCAGCGCCTGACGGTGCTGCGTGACGACGGCCAGGCCGGTCCGATGGCCGGTGATGCGCTGCGCCGTTCACACGTGTGGTCGCCTCGCGCCGTGGCTCGGCTCGAGGCAAGCGCGCACTGAACGGGCGCTGCGCCGGCGTCCGCCGGCCGGCGCACGCCAGCGGCCACAATGCGAGGTGTTCCATCCACCCCGCCTTGCCATGACAACCCCCCAGATTGTCCGTTTCGATCCGCCGGCCGGTGATCCGGTCGTGGACTTCCCCCGCGAAGAACGCCGCGTGCAGGGCGCGCCGCGCCGCGAAACCTGGTCCCTGTACGAAAGCGCGCGCGGCGACCTGAGCTGCGGCATCTGGCAGTGCGAGGTCGGCAGCTGGCGCATCGTGTTCCCGCCCGGCGAGGACGAATACTTCTTTGTGCTCGAAGGCCGGGTGCGCCTGCACGATGCCCAGGGGCGGGTCACCGAGGTCGCGGCCGGCCAGGGTGCGGTGATCCCGGCCGGTTTCGAAGGGATGTTCGAGGTGGTCGAACCGGTGCGCAAGCACTTTGTGGTGGTCACGCGCGCGTGAGCGAGTGAACCGACGCCGGGGCAGCCCGCGCGGGCCTGCTCACCCTCACGCTCACCCTTACTGATAGCTGCGTGCGTCCTCGATCACCTTGCCGTCATTGGGCAGGCTGCCGGGTGCCACCAGTTCAACATCGGCGCGCAGTTTGGTGACGTCGCGCACGGTGTCGGCCAGCCGCTGGCTGAGCCCTTCCGGGATGCCCGCCACCTCGACCTTCAGCGCCATGTGGTCCTGGGCCATCTCGCCGCTCACCACCAGCCGTGCCCGCTGCACCTCGGCATGCCGACGTGCGATCTCGGCCACCTGCGCCGGGTGCACGAACATGCCGCGCACCTTGGTGGTCTGATCGGCCCGCCCCATCCAGCCCTTGATGCGGGTGTTGGTGCGCCCGGTCGGGCAGGGGCCGGCCAGCACCGCCGACAGATCGCCGGTGCCGAAGCGGATCAGCGGGTAGTCCGGGTTCAGCGTGGTCACCACCACCTCGCCCACTTCACCGTCCGGGACCGGGTCCCCGGTGCCGGGTCGCACGATCTCGACGATCACCTGTTCATCGAGCACCAGCCCCTCACGGGCTGAGGTTTCATAGGCGATCAGGCCCAGGTCGGCGGTGGCATAACACTGGTAGGCCGCGACCCCGCGGTCACTGAAGTACTGGCGAAGCGACGGCGGGCAGGCCTCGCCCGACACCATGGCCTTGCTCAGCGATGCCGGGGGCATGCCGTCCTCCGCCGCCTTGTCGAGCAGGATGCGCAGGAAGCTGGGCGTGCCGGCGTAGGCTGCAGGCCGCAGTTCACCGATGGCCTGCAACTGCAGCTCCGTGTTGCCCACACCACCGGGGAACACCGTGCAGCCCAGCGCCTGGGCGCCGGTCTCCATCATCGAGCCGGCCGGTGTGAGGTGGTAGCTGAAGCTGTTGTGCACCAGGTCGCCGGCGCGAAAACCGGCGGCAAACATCGCGCGAGCCATGCGCCAGTAGTCGCTCGCCTCGCCCTCGGGCTCGTAGATGGGGCCGGGCGACTGGAAGACCCGGCGCGCACCGGCGCCACCGCCCATGCCGCGCCAGCCGATGGCCGAGAAACCGCCGAACACGTCGGCCTGGCGTGTGGCCTTCTGCCGCTCCAGCAACTCGTGCTTGCGCGTGACCGGCAGCTTTGCCAGGGCCGCGCGGCTGGTGATCGCCAGCGCGTCGACACCGTCCAGCACGGCGGCAAACGCGGCCGTGCGGGTGCGGGCATGCTCGACCTGGGCCGGCAGGCGAGCCATCAGGGCCGCCTCGCGGGCATCGGGGCTGCGGGATTCGAGGCTGTCGTAGAGATCCATCGAGGCGCTCATTCGTCGCTCCATCGGTTCAGGCGGCGCTTCACCTCGTCGATGAAGTCGCGCACGTCGGCTGCACTGCGCAGGGTGCGAAGGTCCCACTCCGGGCTGCGTGCGGGCTGGCGCACCAGGCGGGCCTGCAGGTGATCGCCCTGCGGCCCGAGTGCGAGCTGCACCACCGGCTGTCCGCGCAGCTCGAAGCCCTCGTTGCGCTCCGACAGTGCGCGCAGCTCGCGCAGGCTGCGGCGCAGCTGGACGAGGGCGTCGTCGGGCTTGAACGGGGGAAGCGCAAAGAAGTCGTCAGAGGTCATGGTCGCAGGCCGCAGTCCGATCCGGGTTCAGGAAACGTCCGATCACAGCGCGAGGGGCATCAGGCCAGCCAGCGCTTGCGGCGCTTGTAGCTCTTGACGTCGCGGAAGCTCTTGCGGTCGCCGCCGCCCATGCCGAGGTAGAACTCCTT
>CAMLSD010000073.1 GCA_946482595.1 uncultured Comamonadaceae bacterium | reverse complement strand
GGTCGGTGCGGGCGGTGTCACCGACGAAAAACAGGTAGCCGAGCATCTCGACTTCGTCGCGCTGCTGGCCCTCGCCCAGCAGCGCCGCCACCGGCACGCCCAGGTGCTGGCCCAGCAGGTCGAGCAGGGCCGATTCGATGGCGGTCACCGCATGGATGGTGGTGCGCAGGTCAAAGGTCTGCAGGCCACGCCCGCCGGCATCGCGGTCGGCAAACTGCTGCTGCACCTGCTGCAGCACCCGGTGGTGGGCGCCCAGCGGCTGCCCCACCACCAGCGCCCGCGCATCCTCCAGGGTCTGGCGGATCTTCTCGCCCCCCGGCACCTCACCCACACCGGTGCGTCCGGCACTGTCGGTCAGGATCAGCAGGTTGCGGGTGAAAAACGGCGCATGAGCGCCGCTCAGGTTGAGCAGCATGCTGTCGCGCCCGGCCACGGGGATCACCCGCAGCGCGGTGATCACGGGGAGAGTCGAGAGGGTCATGGGCAAAGGTCGGTGGTCGGGGTCGGCCGCGGGCGGCAGTCAAGCCGGCCCCGCGGGTGATGCAGGTGCGAAGGCTCAGTCGGCCGTGATCTTGCCCACTTCGATCACCTTCTTCCAGCGTGCGAATTCCGCGGCCTGGAAGGCGGTGAACTGCTCGGGCGTGTTGCCGACGATCTCGAAGCCCAGTTCAAGCAGCTTGGGCTTGACCTGCGGGTCGTTCAGGCCGGCGACCAGCGCGTCACGCAGGCGATTCTTGATGTCGGCCGGCAGCCCCTTGGGCGCGGCAAACGCCTGCCACGAATACACGTTCACGCCCTTGAGGCCGAGCTCTTCCATGGTCGGCACGTCCGGCAGCAGCGGTGAGCGTTTTGTGCTGGTGATGGCAAGGGCGCGCAGCTTGCCGGCCTTGATGTTGGCCAGGCCAGTGTTGATGTTCATGAAGGTGGCGTCCACCTGGCCGCCCAGCAGGTCGGCCATGGCCGGGGCCCCGCCCTTGTAGGGCACGTGCACACCGGATGTGCCGGTTTCCTGCCAGAAAAGCTCGGCCGTCAGGTGATCGCTGCTGCCATTGCCGGACGAGGCCATGGTCATCTTGCCGGGGTTCGCCCGCTTGTAGGCCAGCACGTCGGCCAGGGTCTTGTGGGGCGAGGCCGCCGGCACGGCCAGCACGTTCGGAGCCTGCACGGCCACCGTGATGTAGTCGAAGTCGTTGAGGGCGTCGTAGGCCACGTTCTTGATCAGGTGCGGGCCGATCACGAAGGGGCCCAGCGACGACACGAAGATGGTGTAGCCGTCCGGTGCCGAGCGTTTGGCCTGCGTGGCGCCGACCGTGCCGCCAGCACCCGCCTTGTTCTCGACCACAAAGGTGCTGCCCAGGCGCTCCTGGAGCTTCGGTGCCAGCGTGCGGGCGATCACGTCGGTGGACCCGCCCGGCGGGAACGGCACCAGCAAGGTCACCGGCTTGGCGGCCGGCCAGGCCTGGGCCTGTGCGGCACCCGCGGCCAGCAGGCCGAAGGCGATCGAGGTCAGCAGTTTTTTCATGGTCAGGTGTCTCCGTCGTGATGAGTGTGCGGTCAGCCCCGGGGCCGGTGATGCAGGGGCGGCGCGGCGGTCTGGCCTGGGTGGGATCCCCGTCAAAGCCAGACGGTAGCGCTACCAATATGAGATGAATGGTAGCGCTACCGTCTTGAAATCACAAGGATCCCTCGCCTGGGGTAAACCCGGGTCAGGCGCTGTGTCGCTCGACGATGGAAAAGCCGATGTCGACCAGGGACGAGTCGACCTCGCGCCCTTCGGCGCGGTCGATGATGAAACGTGCCGCCTGGCGGCCGATGGCCGCGCCGTTGATGTGCACCGTGGTGAGTGCCGGGTGCAGGTCGGCCGCAAAGTCGAGGTCACCGAAACCGACGATGGCGAGCTGTTGCGGCACGGCCAGGCCGCGCGCCTGCGCTTCGGTCATCACGCCCAGGGCCAGCAGGTCGGAGCTGCAGAACACGGCGTCGATGCCCGGGGCGCGCCGCAGCAACTGAACCAGCGCATCGCGCCCGCTGCGCAGTGTGGTGGGCGCCGGCACGATCTCCACCTCGACAGCCATGTGGCCGCCGTCGCGCACGGCTGCGCAGAAGGCGTCGAGGCGGCGACGGGCGCGCTCGTCATCGCCCGAGACGGCGGCCAGCCGCACCCGGCCCCGGCGCGTCAGGAACTCAGCAACCGCGCGGCCGACGTCGACATGCGAAAAACCCACCAGCATGTCGATCGGTGTGGGGGTGAGGTCCCAGGTCTCGACCACCGGAATGCCCGAGGCCAGCAGGCGCCGACGGCCTTCGGCCGAGTGCAGGATGCCGGTGAGCACGATGCCGTCGGGGCGGCGCCCGATGATGGCCTCGAGCAGCGCGTCCTCGCGGCTGCCGCCGTAACCGGACTGGCCCAGCATCAGCTGATAGCCGTGCGCCGCCAGGGTTTCGGTCAGGGCCTGCACCGTGGCCAGGAACACCGGCCCGGAGATCGTGGGCACCAGGGCCGCGACCAGCCGGCTGCGAGTGGACGCCAGCCCGCCGGCCAGGCGGTTGGGCACATAGCCGGTGCGCGATACCGCTTCGGTGACGCGCCGCAGGACATCGGCCGAAACCTGCTCGGGCGTGTTCAGCGCCCGCGAGGCCGTGATCGGCGCCACACCGGCCAGTTTGGCCACGTCGTGCAGCGTGACGGCGCCGCTGCTGCGGCGTGTGCGGCGGGCGATGGGGGCATCGGAGGACATGCCGCATTTTCGCATCGGGGCTGTCGGCCACGGCCCGCATTGCGCACCCGGCGTGAACAGTGATGTGACGGCTGCGGCCTATGCCGGCGGCGGGCGCCTTCCTAGACTGGGGGCGTCTTTCACGGAGTGCTGAATGTCCACCCCTTCCGTCTGGCCCGTGCTGATCGGCACCGGCTTTTTCCTCGGCCTCGGCGTGCCGGTGGCCAAGGCCGCCGCGGCCGCCGGTGTGTCGGCCCTGGGCTTTGCCTTGTGGCCCACCGCCTGCGCTTCGCTGGTGCTGGCCCTGCTGGCCGCCTGGCGCCACGGCCGGCCGCGCCTGGACGGGGCCGTGCTGCGGTATGCCTTCACCGCCGGCGTGCTGGGCCACACCTTGCCGATGACCACGGTGTTCTGGCTGTCGGCCCATGCGGGGGCAGGCTACTCGGCGCTGGCCTTCACGCTGCCGCCGATCTTCACGCTGATGTTCAGCCTGGGGCTGCGCCTGGAACGCTTCCACTGGCTGCGGCTGGCCGCCGTGCTGGTCGGCCTGTGCGGCGCCTTGTTGCTGGTGGCCGGGCGCGGTGCCGCCGCCAGCGCCTCGGCCCTGGCCGTGGTGTTGCTGCTGGCGGTGCCCGCCTTCATCGGCGCGGGCAATGTGTACCGCGCCCTGAAGCTGCCGCATGGCATGCCCGGCGAGTGGCTGGCCGCGATGATGCTCGGCGCGTCGTCAATCTGCCTGGCCGCGGTCGCCACGCCCACCGGACTGGCCGTTGTCCCCGCCACGGCGATGGCCTGGGGCTGGCTCGCGGTGCAGGCGCTGGCCATGGTGGCCGGCTTCACGCTGTACTTCGTGCTGCAGCGGCGCGCCGAACCCGTCACCTTCAGCCTGATGGGCTACGTGATCACACTGACCGGCGTGGTTGCCGGCACCGGGCTGCTTGGCGAGCCCCTGCCGGGCGGCACACTGCCCGCGCTGGTGCTGACGGTCGCGGCGCTGTGGCTGATGCACCGCGCCCGGCTGGCAGCGCCGGTGTCAGTGGCCCGCCCCTGACAGCCGCGCCTTCAGGAAGCGCACGAACGCGCGCACCCGCTCGGGCAGGTGGTCGCGGCTGGGGTACACCGCAAAGAGCTGGCGCGGCTCGAGCCGGTATGACGTCAGTGTCGGGACCAGCAAGCCGGCCTGCAGTTCGCGGCGCATCATCACCGCAGGCACCAGGCCCACCCCCAGCCCGCGGCACATCGCGTCGACCAGCAGCAGGCTGTTGTCAGCGCGGAAGTTGCCCTGCACCGGCACCTCGTGCGAGCCGTCGGGGCCGATGAACTGCCACCGGGTGGCATCGCCCGACAGCAGGTAGGGCAGGCAGTTGTGATGCGCCAGGTCCTCCGGCCGCTCGGGGTGGCCATGGGCCTGCCAGTAGGCCGGCGAGGCACACACCATGCGCTCGAACTGCATCACCGGCACGGCCACCAGCGACGAATCATCGAGCTGGGCCTGGCCGCGCAGCGCCACGTCCACGCCCTCGCGGATGAGGTCGACCACCTCGTCACTCAGTCGCACGTCGAGCTGCACGGCAGGATAGGCCTGCATGAAGGCCTGCAGGTGCTCGGCCAGGCAGGCGAGGGTCATCGACACGGGTGCGGCCACCACCAGGCGTCCGGACACCTCGGCCCGGTCGGCCGCGATGGCGGTGAGGGTCTGCTCGGTGTCGGCCAGCACGCGGCGGCAGTAGGCGTAGAAGCGCTCGCCGGCTTCGGTCAGCTGCATGGCCCGCGTGGTGCGCTCGAGCAGGCGGCTGGCCGTCCAGTCTTCCAGGAACTGCACATACTTGGTGACGGCCGAACGCGAGCAGTCGAGGTCGCGGGCCGCGGCCGCGAGGCTGCCGGTCTCGACCACACGGCAAAAACACTGGATGGCCAGGTGACGGTCCAAAAAGACTCCTTTGTCTGAACGCGATGCAACAGCCGCGAATCTACCCGCACGACCGGGCTGTGCCCCGGCGCGCGTACAGCATCAGCGCCAGCGCACAGGCGGGCAGCAGCACCCGCCCGACGGCCTCGGGTGATTGCATGCTCCACAGCGTGGCAGCACTGAACAGGCACCAGGCCAGCGGCACGACGCAGGCCAGCGCCTGCAGCCAGCGCCCCCCGCGCGTCAGCGGTGCGCCCACGGTCAGCACGGCCAGCACGCCCATCGCGGTCGGATCGGGCGCCAGCCCGACCACCGCCGCCTGCCGCCAGTCACGCCCCAGGGCCAGCGGCTCGACCAGCGCCCCCAGAACGGTGAACACCAGCAGCAGCACCGCGCCGCGTACTGGCCCCCGGTCACCGGCCGGCCCACTCTGTGGGTGGGCCCAGGCCAGCCACACGAGCAGCAGCGCCTGTGCAGCAAACGCCACCGCCCACCCGGTGCCGGCCCAGTGGATGCTGGCCAGGCGCTGCAGCATGAACCCGCCAGCCACGGCCGCCGCACCCGACGCCAGCATCAGCCAGGCCAGGCGCATGCGCCCGCGCCATACCGCACGCACGAGCACCAGCGCCGCCAGCAGTGCGACGACCTGCGCCGGCCACAGGGCCTGGTTGTGGAGTTCGTGCAGCCGGTAGTAGGTGCGCGGTGCAAACATCAGGAAGTCCGACAGGCGGTAGGTCCACCATTCGGACATCAGCGAAGACATCAGAGCGCCTCGACATCGGCCGCCATGCGGCGCCTCAGCGCGGCATCGGGCATCGGGCCGAGTCCGGCGGCCATGTTCTCGCGCAGGTGATCGACCCGGCTGGTGGCGGGAATGGCGCAGGTGACGGCCGGGTGGGACACGACAAACTTCAGCGCCACCTGCGACCAGTGCCGGCAGCCCAGCTCGCTCGCCCAGCCCGGCAGCGGATGCCGGTGCAGGGCCTGCAGCAGGTCGCCCTGGCGGAACGGCCGGTTGACCAGCACCGCGATGCCGCGGTCCTGGGCCAGCGGCAGCAGCCGCTGCTCGACCTCACGGTCCAGCAGGTTGTAGCTCAGCTGCACGAAGTCGATCGGGTAGGTGCGCATGATCTGTTCGATCTCGGCATGGCGCCGGCCTTCCGAAGTGGTGATGCCCACATGGCGCAGGCGCCCTGAGCGCTTCATCTCGAACAGCAGCGGCAGATGGGCCTCCCAGGCCAGCAGGTTGTGGACCTGCAGCAGGTCGAAGCGCGGCACCCCCCACAGCGCGCGTGAGGCCTCGATCTGGCCGGGCCCACGCGTGCCCGGCGACACCCAGACCTTGTCGGCCGAAAACACCGCCGAGGTGCGGCCCAGCCTGGCCAGCGCCTCGCCGATCACGGCCTGCGACGAGCCGTACATCGGCGATGAATCGATCAGCCGCCCGCCGGCCTCGAAAAACGCCCGCATCACCTCGGTGCAGGCGGCGCGCGCCTGCGGGTCGTTGCCGACATTGAAGGTGATCCAGCTGCCCAGCCCGATGACCGGCAGGGCCTCGCCACTGGAGGGCACGGCCCGCGTGAGCAGCGGCGTGGGCGTGGGCGTGGGTGCGGCCACGGACGTGGCCCAGGGTGCGGCGAGTGCGGCCGCCAGCAGGCGGCGACGGTCGCCCCGCACACCCGTGGCAGGACGGGGCGGCAAGGCGGGCAGGCGGAACGGGCGGGGCATGCGGCAAGACCTCCGGGGGCGATGGTAGCCAGCCCGCCTTCACCCTCACGCGTGCAGGGCAGTCCGGTCGGGGCAGTCCGGTCGGGGCAGTCCGGTCCGCGTGGCCCGGTCGGGGCAGTCCTACAATCCGGCTCGCTCCGCCCTGCCCTGCCCCATCGTGCCTGTCGTTTCGGTCACCCAGTCGTCCGCCCTGCCCGCGCGTCTCGATGCCCACATCGACCGCATCGTGGCGCAGGGCGCGGCGCCCTTCCCGCGGGTGGAACTGAACACCACCGTGCCCACACGCGGGCCGATCGTGCTGCATGGCTCGGGCGCCTTCCCGCTGCTGGTGTACTGCGGCCCGCTGATGCGCACCACGCTCCAGCCCTCGCTGGGCGGCCAGCTCGACACCTACGCCTGAGCCGGCCCTTCCTGGCTGCGCTCAGTCGGCGCGGATGCCACGCTCGGCAATGATCTTGCCCCACTTCGTCATCTCGGCCTCGAGGTGGCGGGCGAGCTGTTCGGGCGTGCTGCCGATCGGCTCGGCGCCGATGGTGGCAAAGCGCGCCTTGACCTCGGGCAGCTTCATCGCGTCCGTCAAGGCCTTGTGGATCTTCTGCACCACCGGCGCGGGGGTGCCGGCCGGCATGTAGACCGCAAACCAGGGCGACAGGTCGTAGCCCGGCAGCCCGGCTTCGGCAATGGTGGGCAGATCCGGCATGGCCGAGGACCGGGTGGCGGTGGTGACGGCCAGCGCGCGCAGCCTGCCCGAGCGCACATGCGGCAAGGCCGAGGTGACGCTGTCGAACATGTAGTCGACCTGACCGCCGATGAGGTCGGTCACGGCCGGGCCGCTGCCCTTGTACGGCACATGGACCATGTCGGTCCGCGCCATCGAGTTGAACAGTTCGGCCGCCAGGTGGATCGAGGTGCCGTTGCCGGCCGACGCATAGGTGAACTTGCCCGGCTGCGACCGCGCCTGCGCAATCACCTCGGCCACGTTCGTGACCTTGGACTGTGCCGCATTGGTCACCAGCACATTGGGCACCACGGCCACCAGCGAGACCGGCGTGAAGTCCTTGACCGGGTCATAGCTCAGGCGCGCATACAGGAACTTGTTCACCGCCATGCCGTTGGCCACGATCATCATCGTGTAGCCGTCGGCCGGGGCCTTGGCCACTTCGCCCACTCCGATGTTGCCGCCCGCGCCGGGCCGGTTCTCGATCACGAAGGTCTGGCCGAGCTGGCGGCCCATGTGTTCGCCCAGCGTGCGGGCAATCACGTCCATCGCACCTGCCGGCGGGAAAGGCACGATCCACTTGATGGACTTGCTGGGGTAGCCGGCCTGCGCCAGGGCAGCGCCGGAGCACAGTGCCGACAGGGCCAGGCCCGTGGCAGCGATCAGTTGTCGTCGGTTCATGAGGATTCCATCCAGAGGTGAGTGTCGCCTGCGGGCACAGGCCTGCGGGCACGGGCCTGCGGCAAGGGGGCGGTCAGCCCAGGGCGCGCGCGAGGCGGGACTGCACGGCGGCTTCGTTGTCGTCACGCGCCGGTTGCAGCACGAAGTCGAAGCGCACCCGGGTGAAGGGCCCGGTGATGCCAAGTGACTCGTAGCCGGCGGGCGGTGTGTCGGGCTCCAGCGTCACCACCAGGCCGTCGCGCGTGGCAAAGGCAAAGTCGTCGTCGATGTAGGTGTCGCCGGGAATGTTGATCTGCGTGGTCAGCGTGCGCATGCCTGCCGCTGCCACCAGGAAGTGGATGTGGGCCGGCCGATTGCCATGGCGGCCCAGCTGCTCGAACAGCTCGGAGGTCGGGCTGTCCGGCGGGATCGCGTAACCCGGCGGCACGAAACTGCGAAAGCGGTAGCGCCCCTGCGCATCGCATTCGATGCGGCGGCGCAGCGCATACGCAGGCTGCGACGGATCGAAGTGCGAGTAGCGGCCGTGTTCGTTCGCGTGCCAGACGTCCACCAGGGCACCGGCCAGCGGCACACCGTGCAGGTCGCGCACCACACCTTCCATCACCATCACGGTGGCACCGTCGGGCAGTTCGGCATCGAGCCGCACCTCACCCTGCGCCAACGGTGCGCCCGGCACGTACAGCGGCCCCTCGATGGCCCGCGGTGTGCCTCCGGTGCGCTGGGCGCGGCGGTCCGCCTCGTCCTGGCGGATGTCCAGCAGCCGGTCGAACCCCAGGCCGGCGGTGATCAGCCCGATCTGGCCGCTGGCCCCCAGGCGCGAGAGCCAGTCGGCGGCCGCCCAGAACTCGTCGGGGCTCACATCGAACTCATCGATGGTGCGGAACAGATCGGTCACGATGCGCTGCGTGATGGCACGCACCCGTTCGTTGCCGGCCGCCTGACGGGAGCCGGCCACGCGTTCGAGCAGTTGCTGGGCGGTGAATTCGTTCATGGTCTGTCTCCTGGAGCACATAGGGGCGGGGTGTCAACGGTCGGTGTCGTGGATCGACGAGGGATGGCAGCACAGCGGCTGCACCTCGATGTCCATGTAGGGGAACAGCGGCAGGCGCATCAGGGTGTCGTGCAGGGCGGCGTTGTCCGGCACGTCGAAGATGCTCACGTTGGCGTAGTGCCCGGCAATGCGCCACAGGTGGCGCCACGTCCCCTCGCGCTGCAGGGTCTGTGCGATCTCTTTTTCTCGCGCCTTCAGCTCATCGGCCCGGGCGACCGGCATGTCGTGCGGCAGGCGCACGGTCATCTGCACATGGAACAGCACGGTGGGGTCCTCAGGGAAGGTTGGCGGGCACCGCGGGCATGCCCAGGCTCGTGCGCTGGCGGTCGCGGCGGTAGTAGCTCAGCTTGTCGGCGTCGATCTGCACACCCAGCCCCGGCTGCTGGGGCACTTCAAGCGCAAAGTCGCGGTAGACGGGCCGCTCGACCACGATGTCGTCGGTCAGCAGCAGCGGGCCGAACAGCTCGGTGCCCCAGGCCAGCTGCGGGCAGGCGGCAAACACATGCGCCGCCGCCACACTGCCCACGCTGCCTTCGAGCAAGGTGCCGCCGTAGACCCCCACACCGGCCGCATCGGCCACGGCGCAGGCCCTCAGGGTCGGCCACAGGCCGCCGGCCTGCGACACCTTCAGCGCAAACACATCGGCCGCCGCGTCGCGGGCCAGTTCGCTGGCGTCGATGGCGTCGTGCACCGCTTCGTCGGCCATGATGGCCACGTCGAAACGTTGCGCCAGCCGGGCCAGCGCGCGCCGGTTGCGCCGGGCCACGGGCTGTTCGATCAGGCCCACGCCCAGCGACTCCAGGGCGGCGATCGCCTGCACGGCGGTGGTTTCGTCCCAGGCCTGGTTGACGTCGCAGGTCAGCATCACCGACTCGCCCAGGCCCTGGCGGATGGCCGCCACATGGGCCACGTCGTCGCGCCATGCCCGCGTGCCGATCTTGAGCTTGAAGACCCGATGACGCCGCGCCTCGATCAACGACAGGCCTTCGGCCACGTCACGTTGTGCATCGCCGCTGGCCAGCGTCCACAGGACCGGCAAGGTATCGCGCACCGCACCGCCGAGCAGCACATGCACCGGCACACCCAGGCGCTGGCCATGGGCATCGAGCAGGGCCGTCTCGACGGCGGCCTTGGCAAACGAGTTGCCCTGCACGCTGGCGTCCACGCGCCGCATCGCGGCCTGTACGCGGGTGGCGTCCTGCCCGATCAGCAGCGGGCGCAGGTAGGTGTCGATGTTGACCTTGATGCTCTCCGGGCTTTGTTCGCCATAGGCCAGACCGCCGATCGTGGTGGCTTCGCCCAGGCCGGTCAGGCCGTCGCTGGTGCGCAGCAGCACGATCACCAGCGTCTGGCTGGACAGCGTGGTCATCGCCAGCTTGTGGGCCCGGATCGTGGGCAGGTCCACCAGCACGGCGTCGATCGATTCGATGACGGGGTTGTCGTTCATGTGCACATCTTGGTTGCAGTGCGATGCTTCGTCCAATATCGTTTGGGTCCGCTTTCATACCCTGAAGGTATCGACATGGAACTCCGGCATCTGCGCTACTTCCTGGCCGTGGCGCGCGAACTCAACTTCAGCCGGGCCGCGCTCGCGCTGCACATCGCCCAGCCACCGCTGAGCCGGCAGATCCGCCAGCTCGAGGACGAGCTCGGTGCCGAACTGTTCGACCGCAGCGCGCGGCCGCTGAAGCTCACCGCGGCCGGGCAGTTCTTCCAGGGGCAGGCACGCCAGATGCTCGAACGCCTGGACGAGGCCTGCACCGCCACCACACGCATTGCGCGCGGCGGACGCACCTGGTTCAGCATCGGCTTTGTGCCGTCCACGCTGTATGGCGCACTGCCCGAGGTGATCCGCCGCTTCCGCGCGGCCCACCCGCAGGTGGAGGTCGGCCTGTCCGAGCTGACCACCGTGCAGCAGATCGAGGCCCTGAAGGCCGGTCGCATCGACGTGGGTTTTGGTCGCCTGATGCTCGAGGACGCCCGCGTGGCCGGCGAGGTGGTGCGACGCGAGGCGGTGGTGGCGGCCCTGCCCGCCGGCCATGCGCTGGCACGGCAGAAGCGCCCGAGCCTGGCCCGGCTGGCCACGCAGCCCCTGCTGCTGTATCCGGCGCGGCCAAGGCCCAGCTATGCCGATCAGGTGCTGGCGATGTTCCAGGCGCGCGGCCTGCGCCCGGTGATCGCGCTGGAGGCCAACGAGCTGCAGACCGCCATCGGCCTGGTCGTGGCCGGCGTGGGCTATGCGCTGGTGCCGCAGTCGGTGCAGGGGCTGCACCGCGAGGGCCTGGTCTATCGCGCGCTGTCCGACCCCGATCTCACCAGCCCGGTGGTCATGAACTACCGCGTGGACGACCGCTCGCGCCTGCTGGCCGACATCCGCCAGCTCGTGGCCGAAGCGGTGGCCGACATCGTGGCCGCCCGCTCAGACTGAATCGTCCTCGCAGGGCTGGGCCTCCAGCCGGTAGCCGATGCCTGCCTCGGTCAGCAGGTAGCGCGGTTGCGACGGCTGGGGTTCGATCTTCAACCGCAACTGCCGCACATAGATGCGCAGGTAGTGCCCCTGATCGGACAGCGCCGGGCCCCAGACCTCGCGCATCAGCGCCGACCCGGTGACCAGCCGGCCCGCATGCTGCGCCAGCACCTCCAGCAGCCGCCACTGGGTGGCCGACAGGCGCACAGGGTTCCAGCCGTCGGGTGAGCTGCGCAGCAGCTGCCGGCGCTGCAGGTCGATCAGCGCCTCGCCGACCCTGAGCCGGCTGTGCCCCTGCTGCGAGCTGCGTGCGGCATGACGCAAGGCCACGCGGATGCGGGCATGCAGCTCGGCCACGCCGAAAGGCTTGGCCAGGAAGTCATCCGCGCCGGCGTCGAGCGCCAGCACCTTCTGCGACTCCTGCGAGCGGGCCGACAACACGATCAGCGGCCGCTGGGTCCAGGCCCGCAGCCGCCGGATGAGCTCGATGCCGTCGCCGTCGGGCAGGCCCAGGTCGATCAGGCACAGGTCGATGCGTCGATTGCCCGCGAGTGTCTCGCCCTCGCGCGCGGTGCGGGCCTCACTGACGCGGTAGCCGGCGGCCTCCAGGGTCGTCACGAGCATGCGCCGGATGGGCTCCTCGTCTTCGACCACCAGCACATGGGCGGCGAGCGGGGCGGCCAGCGGGGGATCGATCGGCATCACCAGTCCTCCAGGGCCGCACGCGGCACCACCGGCTGGGGCAGGTGCACCGTCACGCTGCGTCCGCCGTTGTCCACCCAGCGCAGGTGCCCGCCGTGCAGGCGTGCGATCTCGCTGCAGATCGACAGGCCCAGGCCGTGAGGGCTGCCGCCGGCGCTGGGCACGGGTTCGGTCATGGCCACGTCGGCCGGGTGCCGGTCGATGACGGTGACCTCACACGCACCCTCGCGCGGGACCACACCGATGCGTGCGGTGGTGCCCTGCGGCGTGTGCCGGGCCACGTTGTCGAGCAGGTTCACGAGCAACTGCTGCATCAGCTGCGGGTCGCACCACACCAGCGCGTGCGCGTCGACCTCGACCTGCAGCGTGAGGCGGTCGAGCCGCTCGCCCAAGGCCGCGCAGGCCTCGCCCACCAGCTCGTCGGCCGGACACCATTGCAGCTGCGGCTGCACGGCGCCGCGCTGCAGTCCGGCCAGCTCCAGCAGGTTGCTGCTCAGGGCATGCAGCCGCCGCGCCTCGTGCTCGACACTGGACAGCAGCTCCCGACGGGCTTCAGGCGGCAACTGGCCCTCCTGCTCACGCAGGCTGGTGGCCGCTCCGATGATCGTCGTGAGCGGCGTGCGAAAGTCATGCGAGATGCTGGCCAGCAAGGTGTTGCGCTGCCGCTCGGTGGCCGACTCGATCTGTGCCTGGGTGCTGCGCGCCTGATACTCGGCGCGTTCCAGCGCCAGCGCCTGGGCGCGCCGGGCGCGCGCCGCCGAACGCTCGGCTTCGCGGCGCACCCGCTGCGCCAACTCGTTGACCAGCCAGCCCAGCGCGGCCATCACCGCAAAGGTGAAGTAGTACTGCGGGTCGGTGGGCTTGAAGCCCCAGCGCGGCGGCACGAAGATGAAGTCGAGCAGCGCGATGCTGGCCGCGCTGACCGAAAGCGTCGCGATGCGACCGTGCTGCAAGGCCATGACGATCACGCCGGCGGTGTAGACGAGCACCAGATTGGCCAGCCCGAAATGCCGCTCCAGCAGCGCACACAGGCCGGTGGCCGCCAGCACGATGACGCTGCCGGTCCAGGCCGGATGCAGTCGTCGGGCAGGGGTGGGCGGGTGCGCTGTCATGGCTCCACAGTGTCCCAAAAACAGGCCGGCCCGCGTGCACGCGCCAGGCGTAAACGCGGCGTAAAACCTGCGGCCGCGTTCAGCCACAACTCAGGTCCCGCTCCCTACAGTGGCGGCCGGCCCCACAACAGCTGCCGCGCCGCAGGCCAGGCAGCGACTCTCTGGAGACACCATGGACACCCTGCTCGCGATCACGCGGTGGATCGACTGGCTCACCGATCGATTTGCCGTGCTGGCCAAGTACGCCGTGATCATCTCGTGCGGCATCAGCGCCGGCAATGCCTTCATCCGCTACCTGTTCAGCACCAGCTCCAACGCCTGGCTGGAGATCCAGTGGTACCTGTTTGCCGCCTGCGTGATGCTGGGCGCCTCGCAGGTGCTGCGCATGAACGAGCATGTGCGCGTGGACATCTTCTACGGTCGGCTCAGCGGCCGCGGCAAGGTGTTCGTCGACCTGTTCGGCCTGCTGTTCTTCCTGGTGCCGGTGATGGTGGCCATGCTCGCGATGTCGTGGCCGCTGTTCACCCAGATGTGGCGCACCGGCGAGATGTCGGGCAATGCCGGCGGCCTGGTGCGCTGGCCAGCCATGCTGATGCTGCCACTGGGTTTTGCGCTCGTGTTGCTGCAGGGCCTGGGCGAGACGATCAAGCGCGTGGGCTGGCTCATGCACCGCCATGAGATGGACACCCACTACGAAAGGCCGCTGCAATGAGCATGGAGAACTTCGCGCCGCTGATGTTCTGCGGCCTGATCATCACGATGCTGCTGGGCTTTCCGGTGGCGTTTTCGCTGGCCGCGCTGGGCCTGGGCTGTGGCCTGTTCGCGATCCACATGGGCTGGTTCCAGCCGGCCTTCATGCAGGCCCTGCCGCTGAACGTGTTCGGCATCCTGTCGAACGACCTGCTGCTGGCCATTCCCTTTTTCACGATGATGGGTGCCGTGCTCGAGAAGTGCGGCCTGGCCGAGGACATGCTCGACTCCATGGGGCAGTTGTTCGGCCCGGTGCGCGGCGGCCTGGGCTACTCGGTGATCATCGTCGGTTTCATCCTGGGGGCCATCACCGGCACGGTGGCCGGCCAGGTGATTGCCATGGCGATGATCGCGCTGCCGGTGATGCAGCGCTACGGCTACAACATGCGCTATGCCACCGGCGTGCTGGCCGCCTCCGGCACGATCACCCAGCTCGTGCCGCCCTCGCTGGTGCTGGTGGTGCTGGCCGACCAGCTCGGCCGCTCGGTGGGCGACATGTACAAGGGGGCCTGGGGACCGGCCATCCTGCAGGTGCTGATCTTTGCGCTTTACACCTTCGTGCTCACGCGGCTGCGTCCGAACGCGCTGCCCGGCGTGCCCAAGGAAGCCCGCACCCTGCAGGGCTGGGCCCTGTGGAAGAAGTGCCTGCGCGGCATCATCCCGTCCGCCGTGCTGATCTTCGCGGTGCTGGGCAGCATGGGTGGCCTGCCGGGCATCGACACCGCTGTGGCCACGCCCACCGAGGCCGGAGCCATGGGTGCGGTCGGAGCCTTCGTGCTCGCCGCGCTGCACCGCCGCCTGAGCTGGCCGCTGGTGCAGGCCACGATGGCCGGCACCATGCGCATCACCGCGATGGTCGTGTTCATCCTGATCGGCTCGCGCGTGTTCTCGCTGGTCTTCCAGGGCGTGGACGGCGGGCTGTGGATCGAACACATGCTGTCCGACCTGCCCGGCGGCCAGACCGGCTTCCTGCTCGCGGTCAACCTCTTCATCTTCTTCCTCGCGTTTTTCCTCGACTTCTTCGAGATCGCGTTCATCATCCTGCCGCTGCTCGCACCGGTGGCCGAGAAACTGGGCATCGACCTGATCTGGTTCGGCGTGCTGCTGTGCGTGAACATGCAGACCAGCTTCATGCACCCGCCCTTCGGCTTTGCGCTGTTCTACCTGCGCGGCATCTCCGACACGCTGTTCAAGAACAAGTCGCTGCCGGTGAAGGTCGAATCGCGCGACATCTATCTGGGCGCGGTGCCCTGGGTGGCGATGCAGCTGATCCTGGTGCTGGTGGTGATCTTCGTGCCGTCCACGGTGACCAGCTTCCTCGACGCCCCGGAAAAACTCGACACCGACCAGGCCGTCGAGATCCTGCAGAACTCCGGCCCCTCGGACTTCGGCAATGAGACGCCGTCTGCGGCCGACCTGCAGGTGCCGCCCCCCAGCGAACCTGCAGCGTCCACACCGTGAACGCATCACCGGCCGCCGGCCCACTGCCCCGAAGGACTATGGGCATTCGTGCCCCGGGCACCTAAGCTCGCAGCATCGCCATCGGGATGAGGGGCTTCGCATGAACCAGGACACGCCGTGGACCGAACCAGGCAGCACGGGCGAGCGCCTGCAGCGCTGGTTCGCCACCGGCCGCATGCTGGCCCTGTGCGGGCGGCGCATCTTCGTGGCCACTGCAGGACAGGGGCCGCACCTCGTGCTGATCCATGGCTACCCCACCAGCTCATGGGACTGGCACCGGCTGTGGGCCCCATTGGCCCGGCACTTCACGCTGTGGGCGCCCGACCTGCCAGGCATGGGCTTCTCGGACAAACGGCCCGACGCCAGCTACACGCTGGACGACCATGCCGACGTGATCGAGGCCCTGCTGGCCCACGTGGGCGCCAGCCACTGCCATCTGCTGGCCCATGACCTTGGCGTGAGCGTGGCGCAGGAACTGCTGGCGCGGCGCACGCAGTCCACGCACCTGCCGGCCATCGATGCGGTGGTGCTGCTCAATGGGGGCCTGTGCCCCGAGGCCTACCAGCCGCGCCCGATCCAGCGGGTGCTGGCCTCCGCGCTGGGGCGCTGGATTGCTCCGCGCCTGCCGCGCAGCGCCTTCGATCGCAGCATCACCGGCCTGTTTGCACCGTCCCGGCCTCCGGAGCCGGCGCTGCTCGACATGTTCTGGGCCCTGGTCAATCTCGATCAGGGGCGCCGGATCACGCACCGCGTCGGCCGCTTCTACATCGACCGGCTGGCGCGGCGCGACCGTCTCGTGCAACCCTTGCTCGACAGCCGGGTGCCGATCCGCCTGATCAACGGCATGGCCGACCCGAACTCGGGGCGGCACATGGCCGAGCGCTACCGCGAACTCGTGCCCGATGCCGACGTCGTGTGGCTCGATGGTGTGGGGCACTGGCCCCAGATCGAGGCCCCGCAGGCGGTGCTGGAGGCCACGCTGGCGCACCTGCTGCGACCTGCGGCGCCGCAGGCCGGCAGGCTCAGGGGCGCGGCGTCTGGTCCGACGAGGGCGGCAGCACCGGGAGCACGATCCGCGGCTGCTCGCCCGTCAAGGTCTTGAGAAACGCCACGATGCGCCGGGTCTCGGCCTCGGTGTACGACCGCCCGAGCTGCAACCGGCCCATCACGTCGACCGCCTCGGCCAGGGTGGCTGCCGCCCCGTCGTGAAAGTACGGCGGCGTCAGCTCGATATTGCGCAGCGTGGGCACCTTGTAGGTGAAACGATGCGCCTCGTCGCCGGTCACGGCCTCGCGGCCCAGCGCATAGACCCGTGACCGATAGGGTTCGAGCAGGCCCATGCGCTCGAACGAGCGCCCGCCCAGGGCTGCGCCGTAGTGGCAGGCGGTGCAGCCGCTCTGCTTGAACAGCAGGTAGCCACTCAGCTCCTCCTGCGTCAAGGCCGTGCGCTTGCCTCGCAGCCACTGATCGAAGCGCGCGTTCGGCGTGACCAGCGTCTCTTCGAAAACCGAGATCGCCTGGGCCACGCGCGACATGTCGATCGGGCCGCGTCCGAACACGCGGTTGAACTCGCGCACATACCCCGGAATGGACTGCAGCACCTCGAGGGCCAGGTCGTGGGCCATCGCGAGTTCAGGCGGATGGCTGCTCAACTCGTGCGCCTGCTGCTGCAGGTCGCGGGCACGCCCGTCCCAGAACTGCGCCACGTTCAGCCCGGCATTGAGCACCGTGGGCGCGTTCAGGGTGGTGCGCTGCCACTGGTGGCCGATGGACGAGCGCAGATTGTCGCTGCCACCCAGGCTGAGGTTGTGGCACGAGTTGCACGAGATGAAGCCCGAACGCGACAGGCGCGGGTCGAAGAACAGCTTCTTGCCCAGCTCGACCTTTGCGGCGTCGGTGACGCGGGCCGCACGGATGGGCTCGACCGGTTCACGCGGTGCGCAGCGGCTGTCCGCGCTCCAGGCCAGCAGCCCGGCAGCCAGTGCCGCGGCCGCGCCGCGCGCCAGCCAGCGTGCGGGCTGCCGCGCCGCAATGCCCACGTCCACGTCATGCACACGGTTGACGACCCCCGCCCGGCCCGGCAAGGTCAGGACGGTGGACACGAGAGATGGCGGCTGATCGCCCCACGCCCCGCGGCAATGTCCTGGCGTTCCGGTCCTGTCCATGCTCGATGCCTCCACCTGCCCGCAACCCTGGCGGACACGATGGCATGCACTGCCTGCAGCTTGCTTGACGCAACGCAAGCCGGGCGTTGGCGCTGGCGCGAAATTGGACGCTGCACGCCAGCGTCGTGCATCCCGGGATCCGCCACCAACCATGAAGGACACACCATGAGCACCAGCACCACTTCCAGTTCCGCCAATGGCGCCACCAAGGACCGCGTCACCGACAGCCTGCGCCACATGGTGGACGAGGCCGACCATCTGCTGAAGTCGGCCGCACTGGCCGGCGACCAGAAGTTCGACGAAGCGCGTCAGCGCATCGAGCACCAGTTGCGCGAGTTGCGCATGCAGCTCGACGAGCTCGAGCACTCGGCGCTGCACCGCGCGCGCCAGGCCGCCCGGGCTGCCGACCAGACCGTGCACTCGCACCCTTACGGGGCGATGGGTGTGGCCGCGGCGGTGGGCCTGCTGGTGGGGCTGCTGGTCGCGCGGCGCTGAACGCCGCCGGTGTCAGGGCAGGTTCTCGCGCAGCACCAGGTTCAGGCGCAGCGCCTCGACGCCGGCCATCGCGTCACGGCCATCCCGCAGATTGCGGAAGATTCGCACCGCATTGCCCACCACGCTCTGCGGGCTCTGGGTGATCACGGCATCGAGCGTGCCGTCGATCAGGAGCGAACGTGTGTCCGGCGAGAGTCCGTGACCGATGAACACGACCTTCTGGTCGCGCCCGCTCTCCTTCAGGGCACGCGCGATCCCGTCCGACGCGCCGCCGATGTTGTAGATCCCGGCCAGCGTGGGGTATTGCTCCAGCAGAGCCCGGGTCTGTCGATGGTTGGTGTCGGCATCGTCATGCCCTTCACGCAGGCCCGCCACCTGGAGCTGCGGGAACATCTCCTCGATCAGGCTCAGGAACCCCATTTCGCGCTCTTCGTGCCCACGGTAACTGCGGCTGCCGGCGATCAGCGCCACCGTGGCCGGCCGCGGGCCGATGAACCGCCCGAGCAGCAGCGCGGCCGTGCGTCCGGCAGCCCGGTTGTCCAGCCCCACGTAGGCCGCACGCCGCGAGTTCGAGAGATCGGACACGAGCGTGACCACCGGCACGCCCATCTCGGCGAGCTGGTGCACGGCCTCGCGCACCAGCGGATGTTCGAGCGCCATGAAGGCAACCCCATCGCTGCGCCGGCCATGGTGCAGCAGCCGCTCGGCCAGCACCTGCGGATTGAACCCCTCGACCTGATGCACCCGACAGCGCACGTTGTAGGGCGCCAGTTGGTCGGCGCTGTACGACACCGTCTCGCCCAGCATGCGCAGGTAGCGGTTGCTGCCGGCCGGCAACAGGAAGCTCAGTTGCAACGGGGCAGGACGGCCCACCTGCGCGAGCTGGCCCTCGGGCAGGTAGCCCAGGGCCGATGCCGCCTTGAGCACCCGCTGCGCCGTGCCGGCGCGCACATTGGGCCGCCCGTGCAGCACCCGGTCGACGGTGGCGGTGGACACACCCGCCGCCGCGGCGATGTCGGCAATGCGGCTGCGCACAATCGGATCGGGTTTCATGGCCTCTCAAGTCACATCAATTTGCATCAACAGATCTGATTGACCTGTGGCGTCTCTGGGGCATATCTTCAGTCACAGAAGTTGATGATGCCTCATCAGATCGCATCAATTACACCCCAGGAGACATGATGTTGCCAAGCCACCTTTCCTCCGCCCGCCGACGCCTTGCCGCCGCAGTTGCCGCCACGCTCACCCTGTGCGCCACGGGCACGGCCCTGGCCCAGAAGACCATCGAGTTCCGCTACGGGCACATGAACCCACCGAACAGTGCGGCGGGCATGCAGGCCACCTGGCTGGCCGAAGCCATCGCGCGGCACACCGGCGGGCAGATCAAGGTCACCGTGTATCCGTCTTCACAACTGGGCAAGCTGCAGGAGCTGGCCGAGGCCGTGTCCACCGGCACCATCGCGCTGTCTCACAACACCGCCGCCGGTATCGGTTCGCTGCACGAGCCCTTCGCAGCGCTCGACACACCCTATCTCTACCGCGACGTCGATCACCTGATGAAGGTCGTCGACGTCAACTCGCCGGTGATGAAAAAGCTCAATGACGGCCTGGTGCAGGCTGCGGGCGTGCGGGTGCTCTACGCCTACTACTTCGGCACGCGCCATCTGACGACAAGAAAGGCCGTGACGCAGCCGTCCGACCTGGCGGGGATGAAGATCCGTTCCATCCCGTTCCCGATCTACATGACCGCGGTGCAGGGCCTGGGTGCCGTGCCGGTGCCGGTGGACTGGTCCGAGGTGCCCACCGCGCTGGCCACGGGTGTGGTCAACGGTCAGGAGAACCCGGTCAACGTGGTGCTGTCGAGCAAGCTGTATGAATCGCAGTCGCACCTGATGCTGACCGGCCACGTGATGAACGCACAGGTCATCGTGATCAACGAAAAGGCCTGGCAGGGCCTGAGCCCGGCGCAGCGCGAGGCCGTGAGCAAGGCCGCGCTTGAAGTGCGCAACCGGGCCACGCAGAGCGTGCAGGCCCAGGAAGGCGAAGAGCTCACGAAGCTGAAGGAGCTGAAGATGACCGTGATCGGGCCTGAGAACGGCCTGAAGCTCGACAGCTTCAAGGCCTCGGTGGGCAAACTGGTGGCAGAGAAGTTCAGCGCCCGCTACGGCGACCTGTACAAGGACATCGCGGCCGTGCGCTGACCGCCACGCGTCACGTTGCACCACGTTGCACCACGCACCTCGTGTGCGTGGCGCACCGACCCTTGATTCACGGAGACCCGCCATGACGGCCACCGCCTGCACCAGCAGTGCAGACCTGCTCACCCGCGCCTGCCATGTGCTCGAACGGATCGCGATGATCCTGCTGGGTGTGATGACGACCCTCGTGCTGCTGCAGATCGTGGGACGCGACCTCTTCCAGGCCGGCTGGCCCTGGGCCGACGAGCTGGCCCGCTACAGCGGCCTGGGCCTGGTCTACCTGACCATTCCGCTGCTGCTGCAGCAGGACCGCCATGTGCGCGTCGACATGCTGTCCTCGCGGCTGCGCGGCGCGCCGGCCGTCGTGCTGTCGGTCATCAACGAGCTGCTGACGGTGGTGTTCTGCGCACTGTTCCTCTGGGGCGGCTGGGCCTTCATGCAGCGCGCGGCGAAGTTCTCGACACCCGCGCTGGGCCTGCCCAACTGGCTGTACTACCTGCCCGCGATGGTGGGGATGGTGTTCTTCACGCTGGTGGCCGTGCGCCGCCTGACCCGCGCGGTACGTGCTCGCCCGGTCGCGCCCGCGGCCCAGGGAGCCACGCCATGATGAGCCTGGCCGTGCTGGTGCTGTTTGTGGTGACGATGCTGATGGGCCTGCCGATCGCCGTGTCGATGGGTGTGTCGGCCGGGCTTGTGATCTGGTGGGCCGACCTGCCCCTGGCCGTCGTGGCGCAGCGCACCATCAACGCACTCGACTCGGTGCCGCTGCTGGCCGTGCCGATGTTCATTCTGGCTGCCGCACTGTTCGGCGCCTCGGGCATCACCGAACACCTGTTTGCGCTGATCCGCCTGGCCGTGGGCCGCATCCGCGGCGGCCTGGGCCATGTCACGGTGCTGGCCAACCTGGTGTTCTCGGGCATCTCGGGCGCGGCCCTGGCCGACATCGGCGCACTCGGCGGCACGCAGATCCGCGAGATGCGGGCACAAGGCTATCGCGACGAATTCGCCGCCGGCATCACGATGGCTGCGGCCACCATCGGGCCGATCTTCCCACCCAGCATCCCGCTCATCATCTTTGCTGCGGCCGCCGAGGTGTCCGCCGTCAAGCTGCTGCTGGCCGGCGCCATCCCTGCGCTGATCATCGCCGCCCTGCTGATGCTGCAGATCGGCATCATGGCGCGGCGCCAGAACCTGCCGCGCGACACGGTGGTCTTTTCCTGGGGCGCGCTGGCGCGGCGCACCGTGGTGGCCGCACCCGCACTGCTCGCCCCGGTGATCCTGGTGGGCGGGCTGGTCAGCGGCCTGTTCGGCCCGACCGAAGTGGCCGGCATCACCGTGCTTTACGCGCTGGTGCTCGGCACGCTGGTGTATCGGCGCCTGACCTGGGCGGCCGTGGTGGCCGCCGCACGCGAGACCGTGCACTCGACGGCCAGCGTGCTGTTCATCGTGGGATCGGCGGCGCTGTTCGCCTGGGTGCTGACGATCGATCAGGTGCCCACCCGGGCCAGTGAATTCCTGCTCGGACTGTCGCGTGATCCCGTCGTCCTGCTGCTGCTGGTGAACCTGCTGCTGCTGGTGGTGGGCATGGTGATGGAGTCGATCGCCGCCATCCTGATCCTCGCGCCCATCCTCACACCGGCCCTGCTGGCCGCCGGGGTCGACCCGGTGCAGCTGGGCGTGATCGTGGTGCTCAACCTGATGATCGGCCTGCTCACGCCGCCGGTGGGCATGAGCCTGTACATGGTGAGTTCGATCGCACGCATGCCGATGCACCGTGTCGTGACCGGTGCCCTGCCCTTCCTGTTTGCCCTGCTGGTGTCGCTGGCAGTGGTGACCTTCGTGCCGGCCGTGTCCACATGGCTGCCCAACCTGCTCGTGAACTGATGGAAGCCCTTGCGATGACCCTGCCCGTGCCCACCCCGTCCTGTTGCTCCCTCATGCCGGGTGCGACCTTCCTGCGCGAGGCGCAGCCATGAGCCGACACCTTGGCGAGATCCGCCAGCTCGGCTATGTCGTGCCCGACATCGAGGCCGCGATGGACCACTGGAGCCGGGTGCTCGGCGTGGGCCCGTGGTTCTACAACCCCCGCGTGCCGATCCGCAACTACGTCTACCGAGGCGAAGCGCACGAGCCGCACAATTCGGTCGCCCTGGCCAATGCCGGCGGCGTGCAGGTCGAGCTGATCCAGACGCGCAACGACGTGCCCTCGATGTACCGCGACTTCCAGCAAGGCGGGCGCAGCGGTTTGCAGCATGTGGCCTACTGGACCGAAAGCTACGACAGCGATCTTGCACGCCTGCTGTCGCTGGGCTGGCAACCGGTGATGCAGGGTGAGGTCGGCGAGCGCGGGCGCTTCATCTACTTCGACACCGAGTTCCACCCCGGTGCCGTGATCGAGCTGTCGGAGGTGGCCGGACCCAAGGGCCGCATGTTCCAGCTCATCCGTGAGGCCAGCGTCGACTGGGATGGCCAGGACCCGGTGCGCCCCTTTCCCGACCTGAGCCGCCTGTGAACACCCTGCACGCCACCTACCTGATCGAAACGCCGCTGGAGCCGGCCGCCGTGGCCGAGGTGCTGGCCGGCGAGCAGAGCAGCGGCACCTTCGTGCGTGTCGAGGGCGAAAGCGACGAGCTGCGCTTGCGCAGCCGGGCTGGTGTCGAACACATCGAAGAACTCGAACCTGCACCGGCGCCCAGCCTGCCCAGCCAGTGGATCGAGCGGCAAGGACTGCGTGGCCCGTGGCGCCGTGCCCGGGTGAGGGTGGCCTTTCCGCTGGCCAACATCGGCCACAACCTGCCCACGCTGGCCGCCACCGTGGCCGGCAACCTGTACGACCTGGGTGAAACCACCGGCGTGCGACTGGAGCATCTGCAGGTGCCGGCCCCCTGGCGCGCCGGCTTCGAGCGCCCTCGCCATGGCGTGGCCGGCACGCGTGCGCTGGCTGGCGTGCCCCATGGGCCGCTGGTGGGCACGATCATCAAGCCCAACGTGGGCCTGAGCGCCGAGGGCACCGCCGCGCTCGTTGCCCGCCTGTGCGAAGCGGGGGTCGACTTCATCAAGGACGACGAGGTCAACGCCAACAGCGAGCACGCACCCATCGACACTCGCATCCGCGCCGTGATGGCCGAGGTGCGCCGCTGGCGTGAGCGCAGCGGCAAGCAGGTGCTGGTGGCCTTCAACATCACCGACGAACACGATGCCATGCTGCGGCACGCCGAGCTGGTCGCGCGCGAGGGCGGGCACTGCGTGATGGCCAGCCTCAACTGGTGCGGGTTCAGCGCGATCCAGGCGCTGCGGCGGCACAGCGATCTGATCGTGCATGGCCACCGCAACGGCTTCGGCATGTACTCGCGCCATCCGGCCCTGGGCATGGACTTCCAGCCCTACCAGCTGATGTGGCGGCTGGCCGGTGTGGACCACATGCATGTGCACGGGCTGGCCGGCAAGTTCTCTCAAGCGGACGATGAGGTAGTGCGTTCGGCACGCGACTGCCTCACGCCGCTGGCCGATGCGGCCGACCTCGGCGACCGTGTCATGCCGGCGTTTTCGTCCGGGCAGTGGGCCGGCACCCTGCCCGCCACCGTGCAGGCGGTGCCGGAGGCTGACCTGCTGTTCATGGCCGGCGGCGGCATCCTGGCGCACCCGGGTGGCGCGGCCGCCGGCGTGGCCAGCCTGCGTCAGGCCTGGGCTGCGGTGCGTGACGGCCAGCCGCTCGACGCCGCCGCAGCGTCATGCCCCGAGCTGCGCGCCGCACTCGACTTCTTCGGCAAGGCCCATGGCTGAACCGGCCGTGCACTACGCGTACTACGGTGACGACTTCACCGGCGCCACCGACACGCTGTCCACCGTGGCCCGCGGCGGCCTGCGCGCCATGCTGTTCCTGGGCGTACCGCAGGATCGGCACCTTCAGGCCACCGGGCCGCTGGACGTGGTGGGAGTGGCCGGCGCGGCGCGTTCGCTCGACCCGGAACGCATGAGCATGGCACTCAAACCGGTGGCGCGCTTTCTTGCGGCGACCGGCGCCCGGGTGATCCACTACAAGTGCTGCTCGACCTTTGACAGCGCGCCGCAGGTGGGCAACCTTGCCACCGCGGTGCGCCTGATGCGCCGTGCCGCACCCGAGCCCGGGCTGCTTGCCATCCTGGGCGGCCAGCCCAGCCTGGGGCGCCATTGCGCGTTCGGTCACCTGTTTGCCGCCGCGGGACAGGGCGGTCCCGTCCACCGCATCGACCGGCATCCCACGATGAGCGTGCACCCGGTCACGCCGATGCATGAGGCGGACCTGCGGCGCCACCTGGCAGCACAAGGGCTGGATGACCTGGCCCTGGTCGACTGGCGCAGCATCCGCGGCGGCGATGCCGAGCTGCAGCGGGCCGTCCAGGACGGCCTGGCGTCACATCCGGCCGGTATCCTGTTCGACGTGCTGAGTGCCGACGACCTGCCGCCGCTCGGCCGCATGCTGTGGCGCGAGGCAGCGCGAGCGCCCCTGCTGGCCGTGGGTGCCAGCAGCGTGGCCCAGGCTCTGCTGAGCCACTGGCCCGGCGACCCGGCTCGACGCGAGGCGCGGCACACACCCGGCATTGCGCCCGCCACCGGGCCGGTCTTCGTGCTGGCAGGCAGCCTCTCGCCGGTGACCGCCGCACAGGTTCAGCGCGCCGGACCATCGTTCGAACGGCTGGCCCTGGATGCACAGGCGCTGGTCGCGAGCGACCACGAAGTCGAGCGTGTGGCCGGACAGGCCGCCGGCTTGCTGCAGCAGGGATGCTCGGTGCTGGCCCACACGCCCAGCCAGCACGACCTCAGCCTGCCATCACACGAGCTCGCACAGGCCTGTGCGCGCCTGCTCGCCCGCACGGTGCGGCTGGCACCGCAGGTGCGCCGTGTCGGCGTGGCCGGCGGCGACAGCTCCAGCCATGCCGTGCTGGCCCTGGGCGCGTGGGGGCTGAGCCACGCCGGCAGCCTGTCCCCGGGCGTGAGCCTGGTCCGGGCCCATGCCGAGCAGGCCCCGATCGACGGCCTCGAGCTGATGCTCAAGGGCGGCCAGATGGGGCCACCCGATCTTTTCGAGCGGCTGCTGCAAGGCAGCGACGAGACCTGAAGGCTCTGGCCCGACGCGCACGATACTGTGGCCTCAGCAGAACAGGCCCCAGCAGATGCTCACCATTCGACCCGCCGATTTCCCCACTGACCGAGACGACGTGATCGCGATCTTTCGCGAGTACGTCAGCAGCCCCTCCGTGAGCCTGGACTTCCAGGACTATGAAACCGAGTTTGCCGGCCTTCCCGGCCACTATGCGGCGCCGAAGGGCTGCCTGCTGCTCGCACGCGATGGCACGCACGTGCTCGGCTGCGCCGCACTGCGACGCGTGGACGACCTGCGCTGCGAGATGAAGCGGGTCTACGTGCGGCCGGTCGCACGCGGCCGGCAGGCAGGACGCCTGCTGGTCGAGGCCATCGTGCAGGAAGCACGCCGCGCCGGCTATGCCCGCATCTGCCTGGACGTCCTGCCCGAGTTCACCGCCGCGCGCAAGCTGTACAACTCCCTGGGCTTTGTGCCTGCCGAGCCGGTGAGCCACAACCCGGTGCCGGGCACGGCGTTCCTGGCGCTGGATCTGTAGCCATTGACTGAGCGGGGGTCAGGTGGAGGTTGCCCCACCCCCTCTCCCTCCCCCCCCGTCCCCGGGGGCGAGGGAGTCATTC
>CAMLSD010000072.1 GCA_946482595.1 uncultured Comamonadaceae bacterium | reverse complement strand
CCGGTGCCGCCTTCTTGGCCGGCGCCGCCTTCTTGGCCGGTGCCGCCTTCTTGGCGGGCGCGGCCTTCTTCGCTGCCGCCGTCTTGGCGGGAGCCTTCTTCGCAGTTGCCATGTCGAATTTCTCCATCAAGTGATTGACTGATGTGCCGGGTTGGGGCGAAGGCCGCATGAGCTCTCGATTCCTGCCAAACACCTGCGTCGCGAATGGTACTGCGTGTGTGCTGCATTGAGAAGCAGGTTTCCCAGGGAAATCAAGCGTTTTGCCCAGTGCGCGTGCGGTTTTGTCGCGGCGTCACGTCACTGTGGTCGCCATGGGGCGCGGTGTGGTCGCTGCGACGACGTGCGCGGCACTGAAGTAGCCCGCTGTTACCCACCGTGCGCGCGTCGTTTCCACAATGGTCGAGCCTGCTTGCGCTGCCGGCCAGGCCGCTCAGAGCAGGCCCGATCAACCCTTGCGAGGAGACCCAGACATGGCCAAGCAGATCCTGATGATCGCCGGCGACTTCGGCGAAGACTACGAAACGATGGTGCCCTTCCAGGCGCTCACGATGGTCGGCCACACGGTGCATGCGGTGTGCCCGGACAAGAAGGCGGGCGACTGGGTGATGACCGCCATCCACGACTTCGACGGCTACCAGACCTACTCCGAAAAGCCCGGCCATCGCTTCACGCTCAATGCCAGCTTCGACGAGGTGAAGCCCGAGTCCTATGACGCGCTCGTGGTGCCGGGTGGCCGCGCGCCCGAGTACCTGCGCATGAATCCGAAGGTGATCGCGCTGGTGCAGCACTTCGCCAAGGCCGGCAAGCCGATCGCGGCGATCTGCCACGGCGCGCAGCTGCTTGCCGCTGCCGGTGTGATCCGGGGCAAGCGGGTGTCGGCCTATCCGGCCTGCGCGGCCGAGGTCGAGCTGGCGGGTGCGAGCTTTGCCGACATCGCCGTCGATCAGGCCGTGACCGACGGCGTGCTGGTCACCGCACCGGCATGGCCGGCCCATCCGGCGTGGCTGGCGCAGTTCCTGGCGGTGCTGGGCACACGCATCACCCACTGAAAATGCCCCGGGCCGCCGCAAAGCGGCTATCGTCGGTGCTGCGGCCCGCGTGGCCGCAGCACCGAGGAGAGGCATCCATGTGCGAAATCTTCATCCGGGCCGACCCGGACTCCTATGCGTCGCGTACCCGCTCCGTGCGCCTGCATGGGGTGGTCACCAGCCTGCGACTGGAAAACCTCTACTGGGAGGTGCTGGCCGAGATCGGCCAGCGTGACGGCATGAGCGTCACGCAGTTGCTCGAGAGGCTCTACGACGAGCTGCTCGCGGCGCGCGGCGAGATCGGCAACTTCGCGTCCTTCCTGCGGGTCAGTGCGCTGCGCTACATGGCGCTGCAGGCGCACGAGCGCATCCCCACCGACCTCAACGTGCCGATCCGCTCGCTCGATGCACGCCGGGTGCTCGACCAGTTGCCACCGTCCTGGGCCACGCCGGAGCCCTCGTCGGCCGCGGCGAGGCCGGCACGCCTCAGCGCCTGACGAGGATCTCGGGTCGGACCTCGGCCAGCGTCGCGCAGCCGCACAGCGCCATCGCGATCTCCAGTTCGTCGCGCAGCAGGCGCAGCACATGCGCCACCCCCAGCGCACCGGCGCAGGCCAGCGCATGCACATAGGGCCGTCCGACCAGCACCGCGCGCGCCCCGAGTGCAACGGCCTTGAGCACGTCGGTGCCGCGCCGGATGCCCCCGTCGACCAGCACCGGCACTTGCCCCTGCACAGCCTCGACCACCCGCGGCAGCGCCCAGGCCGTGGCCACCGCCGTGTCCAGCGTGCGCCCGCCATGGTTGGACACCAGCAGGCCCTGCACGCCTGCGGCCACCGCCTCGCGGGCATCGGCCTCGTGCAACACGCCCTTGAGCAGCACCGGCAGGCGGGTGACGCTGCGCAGCCAGGCGATGTCGTCCCAGGTCGGTGCCGCATGGAGCAGGTCGTCGAACAGCGCGCTCTGCCCCTCGGCCAGGGGCCGTGACGGGGCCGATGACATCAGTCCGGCCAGGTTGACGGCCGACACTCCCGGCGGCAGGCGGTAGCCGGCACGGCGCTCACGGTCGCGGGCACCACTGACCGGGGCGTCGACGGTGATCACCAGCGCTTCAAAGCCCGCCTGCTCGGCACGCTCGATCACCGAGCGCAGCGCGGCGCGATCGGTCGAGAAGAAATAGAACTGCAACCACAGCGGCCCACGGCGAGGTTCAGCCAGCATCACCCGCGCCACTGGCTCCATCGGTGTACCCGCCTGGATGCTCAGCACGAGGCCCGCTTCCTGCGCCGCGGCGGCGTGCGCGGTGGCCAGTTCACCGTCCGGATGCACCTGGGTCTGGTAGGCCGTCGGCGCCAGCAGGATGGGATGGCTCAGGGTGCGGCCCAGCAGCTCGGTGCGGGTGTGCCCGCCGGCCAGCGGCCGCAGCACGCGCGGGTGCAGTTGCAAGGCATCCCAGGCGTCACGGTTGGCGCGACAGGTGAGTTCGTCGCCCGCGCCACCTTGCACATAGGCCCAGGTGGCCGCATCCAGCCGCTCGCGGGCTGCGGCCTCGTAGTCGGCCAGTGCCACCACACCGGGGGGAATGCGCGGCGCTGAAGCCTGTGGCCGCTGCTTCATCAGGTGGTTGCCCACATGCGCAGCAGGTTGTGGTACGTGCCGCTGAGCGCCACCGCCAGGTCGGACTCGCCGGACTGCTGGCGCAGCCGCAGCAGGTTCATGTCGAAGTCGAACAGCAGGCGACGCTGCTCGTCGCTGCGCACCATGCTCTCGATCCAGAAGAAGCTGGCCACCCGGTGACCGCGGGTGACCGGGTTCACGCCGTGAACGCTCGTGCCCGGGTAGATCACCGCATCACCGGCGGGCAGCTTCACGCGCTGGCTGCCATAGGTGTCGTCGATGACGAGTTCACCGCCGTCGTATTCGTCGGGTTCGCTCAGGAAGAGCGTGCAGCTCACGTCGGAGCGAACCCGCTCGCCGGTGGACTGGGAGTGCAGCACGGCACCGTCCACATGGCGGCCGTAGTGGTTGCTCTGGCCGCCGTAGCGGTTGAACAGCGGGTTGAAGATCTTGCGCGGCAGCGTGGCCGAGAAGAACATGGCATGGCGCTCGAACGCCTGCAGCACCAGGGCCTGCAGCCAGCGGGCCACGTCGCTGTCCTGGCGCAGCTGCTGGTTGTTCTTGGCCTGCACGGCCTGTGCACCGGCCGTCGTGCGCCCGTCGATCCAGTCGGCCTGGTCCAGCCACTGGCGGGCCTGGCCCAGTTCCTCGGGCGTCAGGACCTGGCGAAGGTGAAGCAGCATCGTGGGTTCCTGAAAGTGACGACGGGTGCCGCCTGCGCGAGCACCCGTCGAAGCCGGCAGCGGGCCGCAGCCCGTTCAGCCGGTCAGAAGGTGGCCTTGAGCGTCAATTGTGCCGTGCGCGGTGCGCCTGGGCCGTAGAAGCCGCGGTACAGCGTGTCGGCATAGAGCTTGTCGGTCACGTTGGCCACGTTGAACTTGACCGCCACCGTGTCGGTGAACTGGTACTCGGCCATCAGGTCCATCGTGACGAAACTGTCCGCCGTGACATGGCGCGCGCCCTCGGGGTTCTGCTCGCCGCGGAAGTTCAGGCCTCCGCCGAGCCGCAACTTGGGCGTCACGCGGTAGGTCGTCCACAGGCTGGCGGAATGCTTGGGCGTGAGCCCCGGGCGGTCGCCTTCGACCTGGGCACCGGTGCCGTTGGCGTTGAGGGCCACATTGCTCTTGTCGATCTTGGCGCTCGGGATCCACGTGTACGACACATAGGCCTCCCAGGCCGGCGTGATGCGACCGGCCACGTTGAGTTCGAGCCCGGCGGCATGGCGCTTGCCCGACAGCAGCTCCTGCTGGGCGGCGGTGTCGGGGTCGGTGTTGCGCTCGTTGTACTTCTGCGAATAGAAGAGCGCCGTACCGAGCGACAGGCGGTTGTTGAACAGGTCGTACTTGGCGCCGATCTCGATGTTGCGGCTCTTCTCGGGCGGCGTGTTGGCCGTGCGCGCATTGGCGAACTGGTAGGTGTCGCCCGAGGTGTTGAACGACGTGCCGTACGAGATGTAGTACGAGCTCTGCTCATCGGGCTGGTACAGCGCACCCAGGCGGGGGCTCCACATCGAATCGGTACGGTCGAAGGTGCTGCCGTTGGTGTTCCAGTACTTCGCCTTGAAGTGTTCGTGACGCAGGCCGGCGATCAGCTTGACCGTTGGCGTGAGCTCGATGGTGTCCTGCACGTACAGACCGATGCTGCGCGCCACGAAGGTGTTCAGCGGTGCCGTGCCGCGCGGGTCGGGACGGGACTGGCCGGCATCGGGGTTGCCGACGGTGGTCGTCAGGCCGCTGGCCGGGCCGGCGAAGTTGTTGTTGCGCTGGGCCTTTTCATCATTGACGTCCACGCCGGCGATCAGGCTGTGGCGTCGGCCACCCCAGTCGAACTGGTTGCTGTAGTCGCTTTGCAGCGTGGTGATGTCGCTCACGCCCACCCGGCCCTTGGGCGTGCGGGTGATGATCGTGTCGCGACTCAGGTTGTCGATGGTGGTGGGCTGGCCGTTGGTTTGCCCAAAGCGGATCACGCTGGTCCACAGGTTGCGGCGGAAGTGCCCGTGGCGCAGCGCTGTCTTCAGCTCGCCGCCGCCGCTGAAGCGGTGGATGTGGCTGAGCGTGCCGTAGGTGGCCTCGCCGCGCAGGAAGTCGCTGTCCAGGCCGTAGAAGTTGCGCGCCGGCAGCGTGGGCTTGAGCTTGCCGTCGACCAGGAACCACGGGTGGTTGTAGCCCGGGTTGTTGTCGTAGTTCAGGTGGTACAGCCCGACCGAGAATTCGTCGCGCGTGCCGATGCCCCAGCGGAAGGTCGGCGCGATGCCGCGCTTGCTGACGCTGGCGCCCCAGTTGTCGGCCTCGTGCACCATCGCGTTGATGCGCAGGGCCGCGTCATCGCCGGTCTTGAGGTTGAAGTCACCGGTCAGCCGCGCCTCCTTGCCGGTGCCCAGCGTGGCCGTGACCTCATGCTGCGTCATCAGGAAGGGCTGCTTGCTGACCTGGTTGACCACACCGCCGGTCGAGCCGCGTCCGAACAGCATCGACGCCGACCCCTTGAGCACTTCGATGCGGTCGTTGTTGAAGGTGTCGCGTTCATACAGGGCCGGGTCGCGCATGCCGTCGATGTAGATGTCGCCGGTCGCCTGCAGCGAGAAGCCGCGCAGTCGCACGTCTTCCTCGCCAGTCTCGCCGGCCTGGAAGGTCACGCCGGCGGTCGCGCGCAGCACATCCTTGAAGTCGTCGAGGTTGCGGTCGTCGATCAGCCGCTCGGTCACCACGGTGACCGACTGCGGCACGTCACGCAGGGCCTGGTTGCCCTTGCCGATGCCGGTGCGCGTGGCGCGCAGGCTTTCCTTGCTGGCCGTCTCGGGTGTGCCCTTGACCGTCACCGCCGGCAGCGTCGCTTCCCGGGCCGTGTCAGCGGGGGCCGTCTGCGCCAGCGCCAGGCCGGCAAAGCCGAATCCGGCCGCCAGCGCGCCCAAGGGCAGCAGGGCCGAGGCAGCAGGATTCAGGGAAGGGGAAGAAGCGCGAGTGCGAGCCGCGCGTGTACGACGTGCCATGGACAGTCTCCGCAGACAACAGAAGGTTCATCGGTGAAGGACAAACCGAATGCACGCTGGCTGGCGGACGTCCGTGCGTGTGCGGTGCAGACCCGGTGGGCTGGCGGACGTGAACCCGGAGGGCTCAGGGCTGGCTGACAAGCGATCGGTAAAGAATCTTAATGATAACGATTCCCATTAAATTCCGATGCCGCCGCAACGAATTCCTGGCGCACGGCCGCGCAGAGCGCGCGCCTTGCGCACGGCTTGTGGCAAAAAAAACACGCCGGGCCAGCTGATGCTGCCCGGCGTGACTGCAAGATGGCGGGCGGCTCCGCGCCCGTGATGACGCCTCAGGCGCCGTGATCGCTGCGGATGCGCGGAGCGGTCTTCACGCTCAGCACCATGGTGGCCACCAGGATGCTCACGACCACACCCAGCGAGGCCCACACCGGGATCTTGTAGAGGTCGATCAGCATCATCTTCGTGCCGATGAAGGCCAGGATCAGCGCCAGGCCGTAGCTCAGCAGGTGGAACTTGGTGGCCATCGCCGCCAGCAGGAAGTACATCGCACGCAGACCCAGGATCGCGAAGATGTTGGAGGTCAGCACGATGAAGGGGTCGGTCGTGATTGCGAAGATCGCCGGGATGGAGTCGACCGCGAAGATCACGTCGATCACACCCACCAGCGCCACCACCAGCAAGAGAGGCGTGGCGATGCGCTTGCCGTTCTCTACGGTGAAGAACTTCTCGCCGTCAAACCCCTTGGACACCGGGATCACGCGGCGCAGCAGCTTCAGGGCCGGGTTGTCGTCCAGGTTCTGCTCCTGGCCCGAGGCCCACCACATCTTGATGCCGGTGATCAGCAGGAAGGCACCGAAGACATAGAGCAGCCAATGGAACTGCGCCAGCAGCCAGCTGCCCACCAGGATCATGATCGTGCGCAGCACGATGGCGCCGATGATGCCGATCATCAGCACCCGCTTCTGGTAGGCCGGAGGCACCGCGAAGTAGGTGAAGATCATCAGGAACACGAAGATGTTGTCGACCGCGAGCGACTTCTCGATCAGGTAGCCCGTGAGGAATTCCATCGCGCGGGTGTTGGCCACGGCGGTGCCGTGGTCGGCCGCCACGGCCCACCAGAACAGGCCGTTGAAGGCAAAGCTGAGGGCGACCCACAGCAAGGACCAGTTGAGGGCCTCTTTCACCGACACCTCGTGCGCACCTTGCTTGCGAAGCACGACGAAGTCGATGAAAAGTGCCACGAGGACGGACACGATGAAAAAAGCCCAGAGCCAATCGGGCGCAATGGTGTTCATGGAAACTCCAAAGGTTGAACAGGATCGCGCCGAAAGGTCTTGCGGGGGCAGGACAACAACGTCATCACGACGCTGCCGATCTGATGCGGGGCCCGGGCGTTCCAGCTCAATGTGCTGGAACGTCCGTATTGACGGGCGGCCGCCCTGTGGGGAACAGGTGCTACTCCCCTTTCGACAGGGTGGATTGTGGGGCCGGCAGGCATTTCCCGGCAAGGCCCGGGGCCTTTGTGCCTGCCGCCGTTGGAAGGTGGCGCATTCCCGGGCAGACTGAGGCATGCACACGGCCACCCCCACGCCCCCCATGCCTACCCCCCCTGCCGCAAGGACGATCGTGGTGCTGCTCGACGACGCGACCCATGCACGCCGCCAGCTCGCCCAGCGAGCGGCCGGCGCCGCGGCCGCACTGCAGTCGCACTGGATCCTCGTGGCCTGCGCCCCGCGCATGACCCATCGGGTGTCGAAGTGGGTGTCGCACGGGGCGCGCGAACACTGGCGCGGCAAGTGGGCCCACAAGCTGTTTGGCGAACTCGACGACTGGCTCGAGCAGCATCACCCCGGCGCCGAACGCATGCTCGCGCGCGGGCCACTGCCCGAACTGCTCGACGAACTGCGGCCCGACGAAGTGCTGGACCTGCGCCGGCCCAAGGGCGACGCGCCGATGCCCGAGTCGGCGGCCGACGCCGGCCGCGGGCGGGTGCTGGGTTCACTGGCCTGCGCCTGGCTGAGCCTGGCCGGCATGGTGGAGACGTGAGAAGGTGTGAGCCGGTGGTATTCTGGGGCGCATGAAGATCCTCACCCGCTGGCTGCTGCTGGCCGCCGCCTTGCTGCTGGTGGCCCATCTCTACCCTGGTGTGTCGGTGCAGAGCTTCGGCTCGGCCATGATTGCCGCGCTGGTGCTGGGCCTGCTCAATGCGGTCGTGCGCCCGGTGCTGGTGGTCCTGACACTGCCGGTGACGATCGTCACGATCGGCCTGTTCCTGTTCGTGATCAATGCGCTGATGTTCTACTTCGCGGCGAGCATCCTGGAAGGCCTGCACGTCGAGAGTTTCATGGCCGCACTGATCGGCTCGGTGATCTACAGCCTGTGCAGCCTGGTCATCGACATCGCGCTCGAACGGGTGTTCTCCCGCCGCGGCTGAGCCCGGCAGGCCGCCTCAACGGCCCATCTCCTCGCGCTGACGCAAACGCCACTCGGCCTCGATCTGGCGCAGGCGCGCATCGACCACCGACGCCTCGATGAAGTCCGGCCGGGCCGACTCGCGGGCCAGGCGTTGTGCCGCGCGCAGGCGGTCCAGGGCGCCGGTCAGGTCACCCACCCCATGCCGCGCCTCGGCTTGCGCACGCACCGCCCGCAAGGGCTGATCCAGGGCCTGCCAGGCCTGACCGAGCAGCTCCCAGGCCTGGGCGTCGCGAGGCCGTGTGGCGACCCAGGTCTGCAACGCTTCGGCGGCACGCCGCAAGCGCGCGGTGTCGGTGGCGCCTGACACGCTGCCTGCCGCCAGGTCCAGCCGTGCGGCCAGCAGCGTGGCCGAACGGCTGCCGTCATCGCGCCACTCGCCCAGAGTCTGATCGGCCGCCCGGACATCGCCCTGGATCATGGACGCTTCGGCCCGCATCAGGGCCAGTGCGCGCAGTGCAGCGCGGTCGCCCTGCGCGGCGGCCTGCGCCTGCTCGAACGCCACCCGCGCCGCCGGCCAGTCGCGCAACTGCACCGCCGCCTGGGCGCGTGTGGCCGCGCCCAGCAGCACGGCCAGCGCTTCGGTGTCTGCCATGGCGCTCGGGCGCAGCCACAGCCGCAAGGCATCGGGGCGGGGGTCCATCAGCACGCGCGCGCGGGCCTGGAGCACCGCATGCTCCAGCACCGGCCGCGCCGCCGCAGCCGAGCCCACCCCGAGGCGGGCGCGCGCTTCGCCGACCCGTTCGCTCGTGAGCGGATGGGTGCGCAAGTAAGGGAAGGCGTTGTTGTCGTTCAGACGGGAGGCCTGCTGCAGCCGCTCGAACATGCTCGCCATGCCGACCTGCGCAAAACCGGCCTGTTCCAGCAGGCCGAAGCCGATGCGATCGGCCTCGCGTTCCATGTCCCGCGAAAAATTGAGCTGACCCTGGATGGCTGCCGCCTGGCCGCCGGTGATCAACGCCCCGGCCGCGTCCGGGCTGCGGCTGGCCGCCAGCACCCCGACGATCATCGAGGCCATCGCCACCAGCGACTGCCGCCGGCTTTGCACCAGCCCACGCGCGATGTGACGCTGCGTGACGTGCGACAGCTCGTGCGCCAGCACCGAGGCCAGTTCGTCGCGTGTGCCCGTCATGCCGATCAGGCCCAGGTGCACGCCCACGTAACCCCCGGGCAGCGCAAACGCATTGACCGCGCGGTCGCGCACCAGGAAGGCCTCCCAGGCAAAGCGGTCCTCCAGCTCGGGTGACAGTTCACCGCGCGTGCGTGCGGCCACCAGCAGGGGCTGCCACAGGCTCTGAAGGTAGTCGCCGAGCAGCGCGTCGTCGAGAAACGCCGGGTCACGGCGGATCTCGACCATGATGCGGTCGCCGAGCTGGCGCTCGGCCGCCGGGCCGAAATCTTCGGACACGGTATCGCCCAGCGCCGGCAGCCCGGAGGCCCCCTGCGCCTGGGCCTGCACCGGCGCCACCGGCAGCAGGCTGGCACCAGCGGCCAGGACAAGGGCCGCCAGGGCGGTGCGCGAATGTGGCAGAAAAGGCAGCATGCGGGGTGTTCGAAGTTCAGGCCTGGGGTTGGAACCCGTCCCGGGGGGCAAGTTCAGCCCGGGTGCCCTGCCGCTATCATGCACCAGCCATGACACGCGACACCTTCTCCCCTGCCCCGCCGCCGGCCGCCGGCGGCCTCACCCATTTCGATGCCCAGGGCCAGGCCCACATGGTCGACGTGGCCGCCAAGGACGTGACGCACCGCGTTGCCGTCGCCGAGGGCCAGATCGAGATGCTGCCCGCGACACTCGCGGTGATCCTGTCCGGCACGGCAAAAAAGGGCGATGTGCTCGGCATTGCCCGCATCGCCGCCATCCAGGCCGCCAAGCGCACGGCCGACCTGATCCCGCTGTGCCACCCGCTGCCGCTCACGCGGGTCAGCGTCGACTTCGAGATCGACGAGCCGGCATCGCGCATCCTGTGCCGCGCGCAGGTCGAGACGCTGGGCCGCACCGGCGTCGAGATGGAAGCCCTGACCAGTGTGCAGGTCGGCCTGCTCACGATCTACGACATGTGCAAGGCCATCGACCGCGGCATGGTGATGGGCCAGGTGCGCGTGCTCGAAAAGCACGGCGGCAAGTCGGGGTCGTACCGGGCCGCCTGAACAGGCGTCAAGGCAGCACGTCGCGATAGCCCAGCAGCACCGGCGTGCGCTCGCACTGGAACGGCCGCGTGGCGGGCTCGGGCTCGGGCTCAGGCTCAGGCACGTCGACGTCGCAGACCGCAAAAAAGGCCTCGCCCAGGGGATGACGGAATTCCCTCAGGCGCTGCGCCACGTACAGCGCCTTGTCATGCTCGCCGCGCCCGTGCAGGGCCTTGGCATAGGCCACCATCAGCCGGGCGTCGATCAGATGCCGCAACGGCCGCTCGAAACCATCGAACACCTCCTCCGGCCGGTCGGCCGTGGTGACGAGCGCGTAGTCGGCATGGTGACCGAACAGCCAGCTGCCCCGGCCGTCTTCGATCCGATCGATCAGCGGGGCCTGACCGCGTTCACCATGCGGCGCGAAGATCTGCACGATGCGCTGGTAGTCCCAGATCGCCCAGGCGGCGCCGACCACCATCACGATGCCCGCCGCACGGGCCAGCAGCCGCAACCCCAACGCCCACGCCGCCCCGAGTGACGCGCCGCGCGCCTGGCCCCCCAGCACGACGTAGATCACGAGCGCCGCGATGGCCGGGAACAGGAAGTACGGGTACCACAGCGGGTACTCCAGCAGGCTGTGCCACAGCAGCAGCATCAGCATCATCAGGCAGGCCCGCGACCACAGCGCCCGTTGTCGATCGGCCTGTCTCAGGCCGGGCCATCCCAGCCACACCAGCGCGCCCAGGCCGCCCAGCAGCAGCGCCGTGACCGGGATGCCCAGCTCAACGGCCAGCTGCAGCACCAGGTTGTGGGTGTGATCGAAAAACGCGGTCGGCCGCTCCGGGAAGATGGTGAAGGTCCAGGCCGCATTGAAGTTGCCCCAGCCCACGCCGCTCCAGGGGTGCAGCGCGATCAGCTCCAGTGTGTTGGACCAGATCCTGAAACGCGAGCTGCTGATGTCGCTACCCGAGCCCAGCCGGGCTTCAGCAAAGTACGTGGTCCCGCCAAAGTGGCCCCAGGCCCACAGCAGCGCCCACCACACCGCCAGCCACACGACTCCGGCAACGAACCAGCGGCGCACCGGCCCCGGCAGGCCGCGATCGAGCAGGGCCCAGCCGGCCAGCAATACCATGCCGACGGCACCGGTGCGCGAGCTGCTGAAGGCAATGCCCAGCGTGAGCGCCGCCAGCACGAGCCAGGCCCAGCGCCAGGCGGCAGGCCGCGCGGCCCACAGCGCCGGTACGCAACACAGCGCCATCAGCATCAGGCTGCTCAACTGGTTCGGCTGGCGCAGGTTGGCATAGGCGCGCCCAGGCGTCGCGGGCCGGGCGATCCACTGACCGTCGACCCAACCGGGCGCGATGTACTGGACGGCCGCCAGCAGCACGCTGAGCAACGCGGCCGCGAGCAGGGCCACACCAAGCACCTTGGCCCATTCGTGCGCGCCACGACCCGCCAGAAGGAGCAACACCACCCCCCAGCCAAGGACCGCCAGGGCTTCGTTGTAGAAGATCGTGATGGGTTGCTGGGTGTAGCCCAGTACAAAGGCTGGAACGAGCCAGCCAGGTGCCCACGCTGCAATCGTTCGCTGCAGGTGGGCCGTGGCAGGGTGGGACATGCGTGCTGGCGCGGGCGGTGATGTTGCGCCGCATGTTACCAACCGCCTGCGCCGTCAAGGCTGCTGCGCCTGTCCTGAACGCGGTGCGTCCGTTTGAATGACAAGCCGCCGGGCCGGGCCGGTGGGCAGCGCGGCGCAGTGCGAAACAACCCGAGACAGGCTCGTGATCGCATGCTGCGACCACAAGATGGTGCTTTGGCCGGTGCCGTCTGCGCTGCCGGCAACCCGGCCGAACATCAGGACATCATGAACACGGCTTGGGCCGATACGCCACGGGAACCGTTCCCGCGCATTGCCAGGTGATCGACCCCAGGCCCACCGTCGGCGTCAGCACGAGTGTCTGGCCCGCAATCAACGCGCTGGTGCCGTTGACCCCCGTCGCGCGAAAGGTCATGGTGATGATGCCATTCGCCACACCGCCCGACAACACGAACCGGCCATTCACATCCGCCGGCGCAGGAATGCTGTTGGTGCCACTGTTGGCCCCGGTCAGGACGCCCGTCTGCTGTGCGACTTCGGCAATGTCCTGCTTCAGGCGCGTGGCCAGCATCATGCCCTCGGACACCTGCGTGCGAGCGACATAGCTCTGGTATTGAGGAATCGCGATGGCCGCGAGAATGCCGATGATCGCCACGACGATCATCAACTCGATCAGCGTGAATCCACTCACGTTGCGCTTCTCATGACTCATGGCAGCTCCCGCTTCGGTTAAAAAAAAGGCTGGCTCACGCCAGCCTTTCTGTTCGGAAGGAACTATCAGCAGCTCTTCGGGCGATACTGGACAGCGATGGTGCCGCCGCAGGTCCAGGACACGCTGCCGGCATTGAGGACGGGCTGAATGGTCAGGGTGCCGCCGCCGACCAGGGCGCTGGTGCCGTTGGTACCGCTCGGTTGCATCGTTGCCGTGATCAGGCCGTCGACCACGCTGACGGAAACCACGTACTTGCCAACGACATCGGTCGCAGCGGGCAGGCCGTTCGTGCCGCTGTCAGCACCCGTCAGTGCGCCGTCCTGCTGGGCAATCTCGGAGACGGCGGTCTTCAGGCCGGCGGCCAGGTTCATGGCTTCAGACACTTGGGCGCGAGCCGTGTAGTTCTGGTACTGCGGAATGGCGATGGCAGCCAGGATACCGATGATCGCCACGACGATCATCAGTTCGATCAGGGTGAAACCCTTTTGGGCCGAACGCTTCATGGATTGAATGCGGGACATGGAACTCTCCTACTCGAGGTTGGGGGTGAAGACGACTTTCAAGATGCAGATGCCGTGCCACCCTGTTCACAGGCCCCGAGGGCGCATTTGGCGTGACTTTGTACGCGGCTTGGGGTCTCGCTGTTACGACTTGCGACCCGCTTGGTCAGTTGGCCCCGGTCACCAGTGACACTTTTTGTCGCTCAACCGTGCCGGGATGTGTCCGCTGCGGGCACTGGATCACACCGCGTAGACCTGGCCCGCTTCAAGATGGCGAATCGTGTGGGTGACCGGCAGGGCACGCACTTCCTGTGCGATGCGCTCCATCTCGCCGGGCTTGGCATGCGTCAGGTAGACCGGCACCTCACCGGACAGGCCGTCGAGCTGGTCGGCGAGGCTGGCCGGCGACAGGTGCTGGCTGATGCGGGCGAGTTCCTGCTCACGGTCGCTGAAGGCCGTTTCGATCACCAGCATCTCGACACGGCGATCGGACAGCAGCGGCCAGAGCGCCGGATTGGGGCCGGTGTCGCCGGTATAGACCCACCAGCCGGCGCGGCCCTCGACGGCATAACCGACGGCCGGCACGGTGTGTTGTGCCGGCAGCACCTCGATGGTCTTGCCCCCGAGCCGCAGGCGCTGGCCCACGGCCAGTGGCACCAGGCGCAGCACCGGGCGGGCCGCACTCGGCAGGCGGGTGAAGTCCGGCCAGATCACGTCGTTGAGCACATGGGTGCGCAAGGCATGCAGCGTCTCGGGCAGCGCATGGACCGTCACAGGCTGGTTACGCCGGCTGATCACACTGTCAGCCAGCAGCGGAATCGACACGATGTGGTCGAGGTGAGAGTGACTCACCACGATGTGATCGATACGTGCGAGTTCGTCGAGACTCAGATCGCCCACCCCGGTGCCGGCGTCGACCAGCAGGTCGTCGTCCAGCAGGAAGGCCGTGGTCTTGCAGCCTGCCGCAATGGCCCCGGAGCAGCCCAGCACCCGCACTTTCATGATGTCGAGATCGTCGATGGCGCACGCTCGGCCAGCGCCAACCCTGGTCGCTGGTCCGACGGCACGCTGCGCAGAGTGTGCCTGCATTTGGAGGGGCCACCGAAACACCCCGGTCCGTCTCGAGGCGTTCAGTCGTGAGGTTCCGCACGAATTCCGGCAAATCCGTACGCACTGGTACGCACTGGTACGCAGCGGTGGCACGGGCCGGCGCTACTTGGCGTCGACGGTGAAGGCGCCGTCCCAGTCGGGCGCCGGCGGGTGCTTGCGCAGGTGGGCGACGCGATAGGCAAACAAGGCGTAGAGCGCCTTGCCCGGGTTGAGCCGCTGCAGGTTGAGCAGTTGCACATCGGCCTGGTCCCAGTCCTGGGCCCGGTAGGCCTTCAAGGCCATGTTCCAGGCCAGGAGTTCACTGGCCTGCGACTTGTCGTCGTCAGCACGCGGCGGCAAGGGTGCGTACAGCGTCAGCACGCGTTCCCGCCCGCGCAGGCGCACCCGGTCGACCTCCTGCCAGGCCAGGTGGTTGGCGGCATCGCGCGTGCCGTCACCCACCAGCACCGGCAGACCATAGCTGGCGGTGAGGGTTTCGATGCGGGCCGCCGTGTCCACCGGCTCGCCCATCGCGGTGTAGTTGGTGCGCGTGGCCGTGCCCAGGTCACCGACGATCATCATGCCGGTGTTCAGGCCGATCCCGACGTCGATGGCGGGCAGGCCACGCTGGGCGCGGGACGTGTTGAGCGCCTGCAGCGCCTCGCCCAGCGCAAGCGCCGCCGCCACGGCCTGTTCGGCGTGGCGTGGCGTGTCCAGCGGCGCGCCCCAGAAGGCCATGACGGCGTCGCCGATGTACTTGTCGAGCGTGCCGCGGTGCTGCATCACGACGTCGGTCACGCACCCGAAAAACGCCGCCAGCAGTTCCCGCACCGCCTGCGCCGACGCATCGCGCGACAGCTCGGCAAAGTTGCGCATGTCACAGAACATCACCGTCATCGGCCGGCTGGTGGCGCTCAGGTCGTGCGACTCGCCTTCGGCGGCCAGGTCATGCAGCACCTCGGGCGACACGTGGGCGCCGAAGGTGCGCGCCAGCAGGCGCTTCGGGCGACCTTCGAAGAAGTAGGCATGCCCCATGGTGATCACCAGCATGGCCAAGGCGGCAATCAGCAGCGAGGCCAGCGGCATCACCAGGGCATGAGCCACGTAGAGCCAGAGATTCAGCGCCACCAGCCCGGCCAGCACGGCGGCCGTGAGGGCCGTCGCCCGCGCCGGCGTCAGGCGTGGCAGCACCAGGATCAGGCTGAGTGCCACGATCAGCAGCAACAGTGCTTCATAGCCCAGCGCATAGTCGGGCTCGACCGGCAGGCGGCCGTCGATCAGCCCGGCCAGCAGGTTGGCGTGCGCCTCGACGCCGGGGTAGACCTGCCCGACCGGCGTGACGCGCAGGTCGAACATGCCGGGGGCGGTGGTGCCCACCAGAATGATCTTGCCCTGCAGCTGGGCGGGCGTGAGCCGCCCCTTGACCACGTCGCTGGCGGACACGTAGCGGAACGACCCGCCCTCCGGGCCGCCCGGGCCGCGGTACGGCACCAGCGCACCGACCCGCGGATCGACCGGGATCGCGTGGACCTGTCCGGCTCGGCGCAGCAGCACCGACTCCAGGCCGCGGTAGCTGCGCGGCAGCCAGCGCTCGGACGGGAAACCAGGTTCAACCGTGGTGTCGCCCACCAGCGCACGGAACATGGCCAGTGCCAGCGCTTCGTAGTACTGCCCTGCGTGCCGTGCAATCAGCGGCACGGCACGCACGACACCGTCACCGTCCTGCAGCGAATTGAAGAACCCCCCCAGTGGTGCGGCCTTCACGAGCTCGGGCAGGTTGCCGCCAAACCCGGTCCACTGGGTGAATTCGATCGGCCGCCCGGCGAGTGCCGCCGCATCCATCACCGGTGCCGGCAGCGCACCGCTGCTGCGGCCATCACGGTCATTGGTGAAGTAGTAGCCGAGCACGGCGTCACGCCCCTTCAGGGCGGCGGCAAAGCGTGCATCGTGATCGAGCGTCGGGCGCAATTGCTCCAGGCGCGCCGCGAAACCCGGTTGGTCCTTCAGTTCGTTCTGGGCCAGGGCTTCCAGCCGCGCCAGGCCCGAGCTGCGGTCAGGCTCGGCAAACACGATGTCGAAGCCGACGAGTGCCACCTTCTGGCGGTCGAACAGCTCATTGGCCAGGCTGGCCATGTGGTCACGGCTCCAGGGCCAGCGCCCCACTTCGGCCAGGCTCTTTTCGTCGATGTCGACGATGACGATGCGCTCGTCGAGCGTGCGCGGCATGGTGGCGCGCAGGCGGATGTCGTACAGGGCATGGTCGAGCTGCCGCAGACCCAGCGGCAGCACCCGCACCGCATCGCCCAGCAGCAGGAACAGCACGAGCGCCGCGGCCAGCAGGCGGGGCCAGTGCACCTGGACGGGCGAGACGGGCTCCTCCCGACGCTCGGGGCCGCTGCCGCCGCGGCGAGCGTCGCGCAGCGGGTTCATGGGCAGCCGCTCAGGACTGGACGAACTGCATCTGGGTGCCGGCCAGTTCGATCACGTCACCATTCTTGAGGTGAACCGGATCGTTGCCGACCGCCGCGCCATTGACGGTGGGCTTCATCGCCCCCTCGACGTGGGCGAACACGTAACCGCCGGGGCGCTTGGTGATCGAGGCCACCTGCACACCGGGCTTGCCCACCGTGGTCACGACCTTGGTCAGGCTGACTTCGCGGCCGGCCGCCGCGCCGTTGAGCACCTTGATGGCCGCTGCCGGCACGGGCGTGCCGCTCAGGCCGCCAAAACCGGACGGCGCCCCGCCCGCAAGCGGCGAACTGGAGCCGAAGGCCGGGACAGCCGGGGGCATCATCCCCGGCTTCATCACCATGGTCTTCTCGTAGTCGGGCGCCTGTTCGGTCAGGTACTTGATCTTGTACTTGCCGATCTCCACGGTGTCGTTGTGGGTCAGCAGCTGCTTCTTGATCGCCTTGCCGTTGATGTAGGTGCCGTTGGTGCTGTTGAGATCTTCGATGAAGACATCGGTGCCCATCATCTGGAGCACGGCGTGCTCGCCGCTGACGGCGAGGTTGTCGATCACGATGTCGTTATAGGGGCGGCGGCCCAGTGTGGTCTTGTCCTTCGTGAGTTGGACCTCCTTGATGACCACACCGTCCAGCGAAACTACGAGTTTCCCCATGCTTGACCTCTTTTGAATGTCTTGTCACCGGCCTGCCGGCTGTGCGCGGCGCATCAGCGCCGGAACGGCCACCAGGAGCGGCTTGTCGTTGCGGTCCCCAGGGCACGCACCAGTACCACGGCGATATTATCCCGTCCGCCCGCCGCATTGGCGGCAGCCACCAGGGCCTTTCCAGCTTCTTGCAGGTCGTTGGCTCCCTGCAACACTGCTGCAATCTGGTCGTCGGTCACCATGTCGGACAGCCCGTCCGAGCACATCAGGACCAGGTCGCCGGGCAGGATGTCGTGCAGGTGGGTCTCGAGCAGCACGGTGTCCTCGACCCCCACGGCACGGGTGACCAGATTCTTGTTCGACGAAAACGCCGCCTGCTCCGGGGTGATCAGGCCGGCGTCGATCTGCTCCTGGAGCAGCGAGTGGTCCTTGGTGATCTGGGTCAGCCGGCCATTGCGCAGCCGGTAGCCGCGGGAGTCGCCGATGTGGCCCATCAGCAGTCGGCCCTCGCGCAGCACCGCCACGACCAGGGTGGTGCCCATGCCGGCGTACTGCGGGTTGGAATTGGCGGCGTTGTAGATCGCGCGGTTGGCGTTGTCGACGCAGATGTCCATCGCACGGCGCACGTCGGTGTCGCTGGCGTTGGCCGAGGCCTCGTTGAGCCAGCGCCCGAGCTCGGACTTGATGAACGCCGTGGCCATGCCGCTGGCGATCTCGCCGGCGTTGTAACCGCCCATGCCATCCGCCAGCACGGCCAGACCGGCCTGCTCGTCCATTGCCACGGAGTCTTCGTTGTTGTCGCGCGCGCGGCCGGGGTCGGTCAGGCAGAAGAACTCGAAGGACATGGAAGATGAGAGCAAGGCGTGAACCTATCGGTTGGAATCTGGCTTGGGCTGGACCCGCGGGTCCACCGTCACGCCGCTCGGATTGTGCCGTGGATCGCCGGACGCCGGGGCGCCCGCGCCCCCCCGGTCACGGGGGTCCAGGCGCAGCGTGGGCTCCGGCGCAGCCTGGGCGCGGCGGGCAGCGGCCAGCTCGGCCTCGGCCGCTCCGGGCGGCAGGACCTGCGTCGCGCCATCGTCCACGGGCGCCGCGGGTGGCGCAGCCTGACCCAGACCGGCGGCCACGTTCAACAGATCAGCGGCCAGCTGCTGCCCGTCGGCATAGCGGACCTCGGGGCGCTTCTCGAGCGCCAGCAGCACGATGTTGGCCAGGGCCTCGGGCAGGTCCGGGCGCAGGGTGCGGATGTCCGGCGCCGGTTCGTTGGCGATCTTGTACATCAGCTCGGCCATCGACTCACCGCGGAAGGGCAGCTGCCCGGTGAGCATCTGGAACAGGGTCACGCCGAGCGAATAGAGGTCGCTGCGGCCGTCGATCTTGCGACCGGCCATCTGTTCGGGCGACATGAACGAGGGGGTGCCCAGCACCATCCCGGTCTTGGTCTTGGAGGAGTCGGTGATCCGGGCAATGCCGAAATCGGTGACCTTGACCGAGTCACTGGCCGGGTCGTACATGATGTTGGCCGGCTTGATGTCGCGGTGGATCACGCCCTGCGCGTGCGCGTAGGCCAGCGCCTGGGCCACTCGGGCCACGATAGACAGCACCTGGGGCGCCGGCAGCAGCGCCCCGGGCTTGGTGCAGGCGACGAGATCCTGGCCGCGCAGGAATTCCATCGCGATGTAGGCCAGGTCGTGCTCCTCGCCGGCATCGAAGATGGTCACGATGTGCGGGTGCTGCAGGCGCCCGGCGGTCTCGGCCTCGCGGAAGAAGCGTTCGCGCGCGTCGTCCAGCTCGGCGCCCTCGAACTCCTGGCTCAGGGCCATGGTCTTGATCGCGACCATGCGGCCGATCTTCGGGTCCTTGCCGAGGTAGACCACGCCCATGGCCCCTTTGCCCAGCTCCTTCTCGACCTGGTAGCGGCCCAGCATGGGCTTCTCGACTTCACCATTGCCCAGCAGCACGGTGGCGCCCGCCGACTGGGTGCCGCCGCCAAGCATCACGGTCTCGGACAGGTTCTTCGCCCGGGTCAGCTTGGATTCGATGTCCTTGTAGCGCCGGTCGTAGGTGGCCATGTGCTCGTACACGGCCTGGGCCTTGTTGAACTGCCGCTTGCGTTCGAAGTCCAGGGCCAGGTTGTAGAGGTTGTCCATGACCGGCGGCGCCAGCGGCACGCGGCGGAACTTGTCGAAGGCCATGTCGAGCTGTCCCTGGCCCTGCAGCGCCAGGCCGAGCATGCGGTTGGTCTCGGCGGATTCTTCATCGGACTTCTGCTTGCCCGCCTCGGTGACGAGGAAACGTTTGGTGGTGAGCAGCAGGTGGCCGATCAGCAGCAATGCAGCCGGCAGCACGAACTGCAGCCACACGGCCGCCTGGGTCAGCAACGCGAACTCGGCCACCAGCAGTGCGACCAGCACCGCGGCCGTCGCGCCGGCTCCGACCCCGGCCGACAGCCGGGGCAGCAGCACGATCAGGTAAAGCGCCACCAGCAGCACGGCCCCGGTGGACACCCCACGGGCCCAGCCGGGCGAGGTCACGAAGTGCTCCGACAGGATGCTGGAGGTGATGTGCGCCATCGTTTCGACCGGTGTCATCGAGGCGGCCACCGGAGTGGGCAGCGTGGTGCCCACGCCCGCGGCGGTCGCACCGATGAGCACGATCTTGTCGGTGTACTTGGACGCCGGGATCTTGCCGCTGATGACGTCGAAGAACGAGTCGATCGGGAAGGCCGATCGGCCGGCGTCGGTGGCGTAGAAGTGCGGACGCATGATGGCCGCACCATCGGTGACCATCTTCAGGCGGCCGACCTGGACGATGTCGCCCGCCGTCGGCTGGATGTCCTTCACGCCGAGATTCAGGCTGTGGGCCGCCGCCAGCAGGGGCAGCGAGGGGATGGCACGGCCGTAGTAGTCGACCAGCAGGGCGTCCTGGCGGATCGCACCGTCGGGGTCCTGGATCTGGCGCAGGTGGCCGGTGCCTGCCGAGCGGGCGCCGAGCAGGTCGATGGGCTGCGCGGTGCCCACCGCCGTCAGCAGGACCTGGCCGGCCGGGTCGACGGTGCTGGCCAGCGCGAACGCCGGCAGCGGACGGTCCGGGCGGCCGAGGGGTTCACCCAGCCGCAGGTCCGAGGCCAGCAGCACATTGCCGGCGCGTGCAAAGCTGGCCGCAAGTCGGGTGTCGGTGTCGAGCGCCGCCACCGCGTCCTGCAGCAGCTTGCCCACCTGGGGGTTGGCTGCCAGTGCCGCATCGGCGGCCAGCGCCTGCTGGATCTGGCGGATGTAGCCCAACCCGCGATCCTGCTGCGGCTCGAAGAAGAAGGCCGTGTGGACAATGGTCTTGGCACGCGCTTCGGTCAGCTTGTCGATCAGCTGGGCGTGGACGTCGCGTGACCAGGGCCAGCGGCCGATGTTGGCGATGCTCTGGTCGTCGATGGCGATCACGGCGATGCGATCGGACGGCTTGCGCGCCGCGCTGCTCATGCCGAAGTCGTAATAGCGCCGCTCCAGCCCACCGATGAAGTCCGTCGCCGCGTGCAGGATCAGCACCGCCAGCACCACGAGCAGCCCCACCAGCCAGTCAGCCCGCCAGACGCTCCCGCGCTTTTTTGCCATGTTGTGTGTGTCCGCCAACGACCGGAATTGGTGTGGCTCGCACGTTAGCAGAGGCTCATGCCCAAAACAAGGCGGGGCGCCCATCTGGAGCGCCCCGCATCATGTGTTGCAGATGGTTCGGCCTGGATACGGCCGGTGAGCGGTTCAGGCCGCCTTGCCTTCGACGTCATCCTTCTTGCCGCGGGACAGCAGCTTGCCCAGGGCCAGCACCAGCAGTGCGCCCGCCACGCCCAGGCCGTACTTCAGCGCATCGGTCTGCGGCAGCTTGAACATGTAGGACGCCGTTTCAGGGTCGGCGACGGCGGGGTCGGTCAGTGCCATCGTGCCGGCGATCCAGCCCAGCAGCATCGCGCCCAGCGTGATGATCACCGGGAAGCGGTCCATCAGCTTGATGACCAGTTGGCTGCCCCACACGATGATCGGAATCGACACCAGCAGGCCGAAGATCACCAGCGGCATCGTATGGTCACCGCCCGCGCTTTCGGCGGCACCGGCAATCGCGATCACGTTGTCCAGGCTCATGACCAGGTCGGCCACGATCACGGTCTTGACCGCCGCCCAGAGCTTGTCGCTGGCCTGGATGTTGCCGTGATCGTCGTCATGATCAGGCACGAGCAGCTTGATGCCGATCCACACCAGCAGGATTGCACCCACGATCTTCAGGAAGGGGATGGCCAGCAATTGCAGCGCAAAGAAGATCAGCACCACACGCAGGCCGATGGCACCGGCCGTGCCCCACAGGATGCCAAGCCGGCGCTGGGCCGGGGGCAGCTTGCGGCAAGCCAGGGCGATGACAACGGCATTGTCTCCTCCCAGCAGGATGTCGATCATGATGATCTGACCGACGGCGACCCAGAACTCTGGGGTCATGAACTGCTCCATGGCGTGTCCTTTGTGATTTGGTGGTTGCGGGCGACCGCTGGCCCGGCGGGGTGCATCAGCGTGAGATCAGGGAGAACCCGCAAGTTTAGAGGTCAAGCCCGGTGCCGGCCTTGCGAGGAATTACGTAGACCGGCCTCGACAGCCAAGCGACAGGCCGGCGACAGCTTGCCGAGGCCCCGAAACCGGGCCCGGGATCGAGGGCCCAAAAACAAGGGGCCGCCGTCGGCGACCCCTGGGGTGTGCCTGTGCCGACGGCCGCTCGGGCGGCCGCCAGTCAGCTTCAGAGCACGGCCTTGAGCAGCTTGCCCATCTCGGACGGATTGCGGGTGACGGTGAATCCGCACTCTTCCATGATGGCGAGCTTGGCGTCCGCCGTGTCGGCGCCGCCGGAGATCAGCGCACCGGCGTGGCCCATGCGCTTGCCCGGAGGGGCGGTGACGCCGGCGATGAAGCCGACGATCGGCTTCTTCATGTTGTCCTTGCACCAGCGCGCGGCTTCGGCCTCGTCGGGGCCGCCGATCTCGCCGATCATGATGACGGCATCGGTGTCGGGATCGTCATTGAACATGCGCATCACGTCGATGTGCTTGAGGCCGTTGATCGGGTCGCCGCCGATGCCCACGGCCGAGCTCTGGCCGAGGCCGAGTTCGGTCAGCTGGGCCACGGCTTCGTAGGTCAGCGTGCCGGAGCGGCTGACCACACCGATGCGGCCCTTGCGGTGGATGTGGCCGGGCATGATGCCGATCTTGATCTCGTCGGGCGTGATCAGGCCGGGGCAGTTGGGGCCCAGCAGCAGCGTCTTCTTGCCGCCGGCCGCTTCCTTGGCCTTCATCTTGTTGCGCACTTCCAGCATGTCGCGGATGGGGATGCCTTCGGTGATGCAGATCGCCAGGTCCAGGTCGGCCTCGACAGCCTCCCAGATGGCGGCCGCAGCACCCGCGGGCGGCACGTAGATCACGCTGACGGTGGCGCCGGTGGCACGTGCGGCCTCGGTCACGTTGGCGTAGATGGGAATGCCTTCGAAGTCCTCGCCGGCCTTCTTCGGGTTCACGCCGGCCACGAAGCAGTTCTTGCCATTGGCGTAGTCGCGGCACATGCGGGTGTGGAACTGCCCGGTCTTGCCCGTGATGCCCTGGGTGATGACCTTGGTGTCCTTGTTGATCAGGATGCTCATGTTGGTGTTCCTTGACGGCCTTACTTCACTGCAGCAACGACCTTCTGGGCCGCTTCCGCCATCGTGTCTGCGGAGATGATGGGCAGACCGGAGTCGGCCAGCATCTTCTTGCCGAGTTCTTCGTTGGTGCCCTTCATGCGCACGACCAGCGGGACGTTCAGGTTCACGGCCTTGCAGGCCGTGATCACGCCTTCAGCGATGGTGTCGCAGCGCATGATGCCGCCGAAGATGTTGACCAGGATGGCCTTGACCTTGGGGCTCTTGAGCATGATCTTGAAGGCTTCGGTCACCTTCTCGGCCGTGGCGCCGCCGCCGACGTCCAGGAAGTTGGCGGGCTCGGCGCCGAACAGCTTGATGGTGTCCATCGTGGCCATGGCCAGACCGGCACCGTTGACCAGGCAACCGATGTTGCCGTCGAGCTGGATGTAGGCAAGGTCGAACTTCGAGGCCTCGATCTCGGCCGGGTCTTCTTCGTCGAGGTCGCGGTAGGCCACGATCTCGGGATGACGGAACAGCGCATTGCTGTCGAAGTTGAACTTGGCGTCCAGGGCCTTGATGTTGCCGTTGCCTTCGAGGATCAGCGGGTTGATCTCGGCCAGGCTGGCGTCGGTGTCCATGTAGCAGCGGTACAGCTTCTGGAAGACGTCGACGGCCTGTGCCACAGAGGCCTCGGGCACGCCGATGCCCAGGGCCAGCTCGCGCGCCTGGGTGTCGGTCAGACCGGTGGCGGGGTCAACGAACACCTTGATGATCTTTTCGGGCGTGGCGTGGGCCACTTCCTCGATGTCCATGCCGCCTTCGCTGGAGGCCATGATCGCGACCTTCTGGGTGGCCCGGTCGGTCACGGCAGCGACGTAATACTCTTTCTTGATGTCCGCGCCTTCTTCGATCAGCAGGCGGCGCACCTTCTGGCCTTCGGGGCCGGTCTGGTGGGTCTTGAGCTGCATGCCGAGGATTTCCTCGGAGAGCTTCTTGACGTCATCGATCGAGCGGGCCAGCTTGACGCCGCCCCCCTTGCCGCGGCCACCGGCATGGATCTGGGCCTTGACCACCCACACCGGGCCGCCTAGTTTCTGGCCGGCCTCGATGGCTTCCTGCACGGTGAAGGCAGGGTAGCCGCGCGGCACCGGCACACCGAAGTTGCGCAAGATTTCCTTGCCTTGGTACTCATGAATCTTCATGGTGTGACTCTCTACGAAAGGTCTGCGGGGGAGGTGAGAGAAGAACTGGAACCGGCCCCAGGCTGAGCGCTTTCGGGTCGATACCAACGCGGGTAAAAGGTCTGCACGGCCGGCCCGTCGGAGCGCAGCGCATGACAGCGGTCGATCTGGAAGGGCTGCTGGTCGCTCTGCGCGTCGCCGCTTTCCTGGGTATCAAGCACCTCGCCGGCAAAGGCCTGAACCACCGCCGTGGGCAGCACCTGACATAGCTCGGTCAGGTGGGTACAGCCCTGGATGCCGCCCAGCCGTTCCTTGACGGACTGCCGGAAGTTGCGAAAGAGATTGAGCCCGACCAGCCGCCCGTAGGCGTCGCCGTAGGCATTGCAGTGCCCCGGATAGGGCATCCAGTCGGTCCGGGCCTGCGCGGCCAGGATGTTCATTTGGGTGTCGATGACCAGGCTCAGGGTCATGTCGTGCACCGGATCTCCGGCCGGGCGCACACCGCCGGCCAGGGGGTAGTCGCGTGTCTTGGTGTCGATCAGCCGGGCGTCGACCTCCCACAGCCCGTCCTCGCGTGCATAGACGGCCAGGTCGATGCTGCGGCGGTGCTTGAGCTGGCGCTCGGAGGCGGCCTGAGGTGGAGCCATGGTCAGCAGGGAGTTTCAAGCTGTTTCGGCGAGCCTGACACTTTAGCATGGTGCGCTGCACCAATACTTTCACGAAGCTGTCTTGGCTGCGCGCACATGAAACCTTGATGAAACCGGCGCAGGCACGGCCTGACCTTCAGGCGGCGCTTCACCAGGCTGTGGCCCAGGGCCGGCCGACCAAATGAGGTCACTCGTCGGCCTCGTGGTGGGGGTCGGCTGCGGGGTTGTTCTGATCGTCGGGATCGCTGCCTTCGGCCCGCCCGTCGGGTTTGCCGAGATCGCCTCGATCCGCCTCCCGCAGCACCTGACGGATGACCTCGCCGCCAAAACCGCGCGCTGCCAGGAACCGCATGTGCCGTGCGCGAACCGGCGCATCGGGCGCCGGCGCCCCGAACTTCTTCTGCCACACGGCCCGCGCTCGATCAAGCTCGCTGGCCTGCAGCCGCCGAAGCGCATCGGCAGACGCTGTCTCGGGCAGGCCGTGCGAGGCAAGCTCCTGGCGGATGCGTGCCACGCCAAAACGGTTGGCCTTGCGATGGACCACCGATTCGATGAAACGCTGCGACGACAGGAGCCCCTTGGCCTCCAGTTCGTCGAGCAATGCGTCAAGGGTGTCGGCGTTCTCGGCATGGGGCGCCAGCTTGCGCACCAGTTCGGCCCGCGAATGTTCGCGGGCCGCCAGATACTTGAGCGCACGGCCCTTCAGCGACAACGTGGCCATGGCTCAACCCGCCGGCCGCCGCAGCGATCGCGCCTCACTCCTCGCGGGGTTCCTTGTCGCGCGACTTGCCGGCCTTGCCGTTGCCCGTGGCCGCAGCGCCGGCCGCCGGCTTGTCGCCAGCGGCGGCGGACGCGCCGGACGGTACGGCGCCCGCCAGCAGCGGCACACCCAGGGCCTCGCGGACCTTGTTCTCGATCTCGAACGCGAGGTCGGCGTTTTCGCGGAGGAATTCGCGGGCGTTGTCCTTGCCCTGGCCGATCTTTTCGCCGTTGTAGGCATACCAGGCGCCGGACTTCTCGATCACGCGGGCCGTGACACCCATGTCGATGATCTCGCCTTCACGGCTGATGCCTTCACCGTACAGGATGTCGAACTCGGCCGTCTTGAACGGGGGTGAGACCTTGTTCTTGACGACCTTGACCTTGGTTTCGTTGCCGATGACCTCCTCGCCCT
>CAMLSD010000071.1 GCA_946482595.1 uncultured Comamonadaceae bacterium | reverse complement strand
CGGCCGACGACAACCAGCCGGCCGTGACGATCAAGGTCTACCAGGGCGAGCGCGAGATGGCCTCGGGCAACAAGATGCTGGGCGAGTTCAACCTGGAAGGCATTCCGCCGGCGCCGCGCGGTGTGCCGCAGATCGAGGTGAGCTTCGACATCGACGCCAACGGCATCCTGCACGTCGGCGCGAAGGACAAGGGCACCGGCAAGGAAAACAAGATCACCATCAAGGCGAACTCGGGTCTCTCCGAAGAAGAGATCCAGAAGATGGTGAAGGACGCCGAGCTGAACGCAGCCGAGGACAAGAAGAAGCTCGAGCTGGTGCAGGCCCGCAATCAGGCTGACGCACTCGTGCACAGCGTGAAGAAGTCGCTGAGCGAGCATGGCGACAAGCTCGAGGCAAGCGAGAAGGAAGCGATCGAGTCGGCCCTGAAGGACACCGAAGAAGCCCTCAAGGGCGAGGACAAGGCCGCCATCGAGGCCAAGACCGAAGCGCTGATGGCCGCCAGCCAGAAGCTGGGTGAAAAGGTGTATGCCGACATGCAGGCGGCCCAGGCCGCAGCGGGCGCGGCAGGAGGCGCCGGCACCGAAGCGCCGGCCGGTGCCTCGGCAGCCCGTTCAGCCGATGACAACGTTGTCGACGCCGAATTCACCGAAGTCAAGGACAAGAAGTGATCGGCGCCTGAGCCCACGTCACAGCGCAACCCCCGTGGGCAATTTCTGCACACGGGGGATTCGCGTTTCAAGGCGGGCTCCGTATCGCACGACGGTCATTCCACAAGGCATCCGACATGGCAAAGCGTGACTACTACGAAGTCCTCGGTCTGGCAAAAAATGCCACCGACGACGAGATCAAGAAGGCCTACCGCAAGCTGGCCATGAAGTTCCACCCTGACCGCAACCAGGGCGAGAAGGCCAAGGAAGCCGAGGAGCAGTTCAAGGAGGCCAAAGAGGCCTATGAAATGCTCTCGGACCCGAAAAAGCGCGCGGCCTATGACCAGTATGGCCATGCTGGTGTGGACCCGAACATGGGCGCCCGTGGCGGCCCGGGCGCCGAAGGGTTTGGTGGTTTTGCCGAGGCCTTTGGCGACATCTTCGGCGACATCTTCGGCGCGGCCGGCGGACGGCGTGGCGGTGGCCCCCAGGTCTACCGCGGCAGCGACCTGTCGTACGCCATGGAGATCAGCCTCGAAGAGGCGGCCAACGGCAAGGAAAGCCAGATCCGCATTCCCAGCTGGGAAGAGTGCGACACCTGTCATGGCAGCGGTGCCAAGCCTGGCACCAGCGCCAAGACCTGCTCCACCTGCAACGGCTCGGGCACGGTGCATCTGCGCCAGGGCTTTTTCAGCATCCAGCAGACCTGCCCGCACTGCCACGGCACCGGCAAGATCATTCCCGAACCCTGCACGGCCTGCAACGGCCAGGGCAAGGTGAAGAAGACCAAGACCCTCGAGGTCAAGATCCCCGCCGGCATCGACGAAGGCATGCGCATCCGCTCGGCCGGCAACGGCGAGCCAGGCACCAATGGCGGGCCGCCCGGAGATCTCTACATCGAAATCCGCCTGAAGAAACACGACATCTTCGAGCGCGACAGCGATGACCTGCATTGCACGGTGCCGGTCGGCTTCACCACGGCCGCACTGGGTGGCACGATCGAGGTCCCCACGCTGGGCGGCAAGGCCGAGATCGAACTCCCCGAAGGCACTCAGCACGGCAAGACCTTCCGTCTGCGCGGCAAGGGCATCAAGGGCATCCGCTCAAGCTACCCGGGCGACCTGTACTGCCACGTGGCCATCGAGACGCCGGTGAAGATCACCGAGCATCAGCGCAAGCTGCTCAAGGAGCTTGACGAGTCGTTCAAGAAGGGAGGCGACCGGCATTCGCCCAACGCCAAGACCTGGACCGACCGGGTGAAAGACCTGTTCAAGTGACTCGCGTGCGCTGACGCAGGAGCGTGGTGGTCCGGCACACCGGGCCGGGCTCATTGATGCAAGGCCTGGGTTGCCCCGCCACTGGCCCGGGCCTGGCTGCCTCCCAGGTCATGGCGCTCCTTGAGCAGGCCATCGCGATAGGCCTGGCTGGCCAGCTGGTAGTGCGCAACGGCTCGTTGCACCGCGCGACGACCGGCCTCGACGTCGGCCGGCGCTCGACCGGTGGCCAGATCGATCACTCGGCTTTGACGGTTGGGGCGAAGCTCGACTTCGATCCCGTCGGCGACATACCCCACCGTCTGGTAGTTGGCCAGCAAGGCGCGAGGATGCTCACGTCCTTCACGCAGGATGTCCTGACCAAAAAACATGGACCGGTAGCTGAAGTTCAGCAGGCCGAAGATCGTCGGCGCAACGTCGATCTGCGACGCCAGTGTGTCGACACGCTGCGGCGCGACATGCGCCGGGCTGAACACGATCAAGGGAATGTGATAGTTCTCCAGCGGCAGTTCGACCCGGCCCCGGGCCTTGTGCGTGTGGTCAGCCACGATCACGAACAGCGTGTCCCGGAACCAGGGGCGCTGTTCGGCCTGCCGGATGAAGCGGCCGATCGACCAGTCCGTGTACTTCACGCCGCCGGCTCGCCCGCTGCCGCTGGGAAGGTCGATGCGGCCAGCCGGGTAGCTGAACGGCCGATGGTTCGACGTGGTCATCACGTGCGCAAAAAACGGGCGCCCCGCGGCAGCGCGCGCATCGAGTTGGCGCAGCGTCAGGTCGAAGAGGTCTTCGTCGGCAACGCCCCAGATGTTCTCGAAGTGGATCTGTGATCGATCCAGCGCCGTGCGATCCACGACGGTGTAGCCATTGCTGCCGTAGAAGGCATTCATGTTGTCGAAGTAGCCGTAGCCGCCATAGAGGAAGATCGGCTCGTAGCCCTTCTGTCTGAACACCGTGCCTGCCGTGAACAGCCCGGCATGGTCGGCCCGCTTGATGATGGCGTGGCCTGGGGTGGGCGGGACTGACAGACTCAAGGCCTCCAGCCCGCGCACGGTACGGGTCCCTGTGGCATACACCTGCGTGAAGAGCATCCCTCGCGACGCCAGATCGTCGAGGTGGGGTGTGAGCCCGCGTGTGCCACCGAACGCCGCCATGAACTCCGCACTCAGGCTCTCGACGGACACCATCACGACGTTCAGATGTTGCTCGGGCCCCGGGTTGCGGATCTCCCGTTCGGTGGCCCGGTACACGGTCGTTGCCCCAGGGGCCGCACGCCCAAGCTCCGAATCCAGCACGGCCTGGGCCTGGTCCCGAGGCATCGTGAGATAAAAGCGATCGTAGTCAAGCTCGTTGTGCCGGAAGGCGTGCCAGAAGTCGAAGTAGCCATTGCCTGCCAGTTCGTTCAGCCGGCTGTCGTCCGAGAACGACTTGTATCGGGCATCCATGGCAGCGCTTGCCACCAGCGGCAACGCAAGCCAGGCCGCCACGGCGCGGCGCGAAAAGCGAGGCGTACCATGGCTGACCAGCGGTTCATGGACAAGACGTTTCGCCACCCACGCCCACAGCAAGGCCGCACCGACCACCACACCGCCCAGCAGCAGCGGCAGGTTGTAGGACTCGCGGATGTTGCCGATCACCTCGTTCGTGTAGACGAGATAGTCGACGGCGATGAAGTTGAAGCGCGACGCGAATTCCTGCCAGAACGTGAACTCGGCCACGGCCACAAACACGCACGCCAGAGCGATCGGGACGAATGCCGCAGGAAGCAGCCACCGCAGACCGCGGCGCCAGCGAGTGGGCCACAGCGTCAGGACCAGGGCCGCTGGCGCGATCATGAAGCTTGCAACTGCCAGGTCGAACCCGGCGCCGATCAGCAACGCCGGCAGCAGCCGCCACGGCAGCCACCACGACGGCTCGCCCGCGACCGCCGCCAGAACCAGGCGCAGCGCCAGGTTGACGCCCAGGAAGCCGAGCAGCATGGGCCGCAGGTTGTGCAGCATTCCGCCAAACAGGACATCGCGTGCGGACAAGACCCACTGGCGGCCATGGCGCAGCGAGCTGCGCACAGAGTTCTTGCGATCCATGCACCGATGCTGGGCCGTGCGGGTGAAGCCAGCCTTAAGCGGCGTTCGCCCGCATGGCGCCATGCGCCGGTGTCAGAACAGCCTGCCCTGCCCTACCTGCCTTGGCGGCGTGAAGGCCGAGCTGTCCAGTGCAGGGGTCTCGCGGCGGAGTCCGGCGCGCCGCACTGCCTTGTCGATGCGCTGGCGGATCAGGTCGGCCCACAGGCCGGTGCCCTTCATGCGCTGGCCGAACTCAGCCCGGTAGTCGGTGCCGCCGCGCATGTCACGGACCCTTGCCATGACACGCTCGGCACGGTCAGGAAAGTGGGTGGCGAGCCAGTCCTGGAACAGTGGGTTGACCTCCCAGGGAAGTCGAAGCACGGTGTAGTGGATGGACCGGGCGCCAGCCTGCGCGGCCGCATCGACCAGGCGTTCGATCTCGGGTTCGTTGATGAACGGAATGATGGGTGCCACGTTCACGCCCACCGGCACCCCGGCATCGGCAAGCCGACGCACTGTCTGCAGGCGCCGCGCGGGCGCTGCAGCGCGGGGCTCCAGGATGCGGCACAGCGCTGGGTCCAGCGTGGTGATGCTGACGAACACGAGGGCCCGGCGTGCGCGTGCGCTCGCGCCGATGAGATCGATGTCGCGCTCGATGCCGGCCGACTTGGTGATGATCGTGTAGGGGTGCTGGCAGTCGCCGAGCAGTTCGAGCAGGCGCCGGGTCAGCCTGAGCCTGCGTTCAATGGGCTGGTAGGCGTCGGTCACCGAGCCGATGTTGATCGGGCTGGGCTCGTAGCTCGGACGCGAGAGTTCATGTTCCAGCCGTTCGACGGCATTGACCTTGGCGACCAGGCGTGTCTCGAAGTCGAGCCCGGGTGACATGCCGAGGTAGCTGTGCGTGGGCCGGGCGTAGCAGTAGATGCACCCGTGTTCGCAGCCACGATACGGGTTGATCGAGAGCCTGAACGGGATGTCGGGTGAGTCGTTTTCACTGAGGATGGACTTGACCTGTTCGGTCATCACCTCGGTGTGCGGCCCGACGGCGGCGGCTTGAGCCGGAGCGTCACCCGCATCATCGGGCACAGGCTCCGTCGAACCCTGTGCCCAGCCGTCATCTGCGGCCGAACGTTCGGTGCGCTCGAAGCGGTGAGCGATCTTCAGCGACGTGCCGCGCCCCTTGAGCGGGGGCGTTCCAGATGGGGCAGCCATGCGTGGTGAATACTGTATGAAAACACAGTATATGCGAATGCCCCTGCCCTGCAAGTCCCCTGCAAGCCCCGTGGAATTCCAGCCCCTGCAGCGAGCAGGACACATCTCGCCTGCGCCTGTGCAGGCATGAAAAAAGGCGCCACGAGGGCGCCTTGTCGTTCAAGCGTGACACAGGCCCGGCCATGCAGGCCGGGCGGGCATCATCAGCGAACCACAGCAATCTGTTCGCGCTTGCCACCCTTGTAGGTGAACAGGGTCAGGGCGCCGTTCTTGATGTCGCCCTTGTTGTCGAACTCGATGTTGCCGGTCACGCCGGTGTGCTTGATCTTGGCCAGCTCAGGCAGGTACTTGGCGGGGTCGGTCGAACCGGCCTTCACCATGGCAGCCACCATCGTGTTGACGGCGTCATACACGTACGGAGCGTAGATCTGCACGTCGGCATTGAACTTCTTCTTGAAGGCGGCCTTGAAGTCGTCCATGGCCTTCTTCTGCGAGCCTTCGACACCGCCGGCTTCAGCACACACCACCTGGCCGTCACCCATGGTGCCGGCAGCCAGCTTGGGCAGTTCGCCCGAGCAGATGCCATCGCCACCCATGAACTTGGCTTCGATGCCCAGCGACTTCATCTGGCGCAGCATCGGACCGGCCACGGCGTCCATGCCACCGTAGAACACCACGTCGGGCTTCTTGCCCTTGATGGAGGTCAGGATGGCGGTGAAGTCCGTTGCCTTGTCGTTGGTGAATTCGCGAGCAACGATGGTGCCGCCCGCGCCCTTGACGCCCTTCTCGAACTCGTCGGCGACGCCCTGGCCGTAGGCCGTGCGGTCGTCGATGACGGCGATGGACTTGCCCTTCAGGTCCTTGACGGCATAACGGCCCAGCGTGCCGCCCAGGTGCACGTCGTCAGCCACCACGCGGAAGGCCGTCTTGAAGCCTTGGCGGGTGTACTTCGGGTTGGTGGCAGACGGGGAGATCTGGGGAATGCCAGCGTCGCTGTAGATCTTGGAAGCCGGGATGGTGGTGCCCGAGTTCAGGTGGCCGATCACGCCGTTGACCTTGGAGTCCACCAGCTTCTGAGCGGCTGCGGTGCCCTGCTTGGGATCACCGGCATCGTCCTCAGCGAGCAACTCGAACTTGACCTTCTTGCCCCCGATCGTCACGCCCTTGGCGTTCAGCTCGTCGATGGCCATGCGGGCGCCGTTTTCGTTGTCCTTGCCCAGGTGGGCAATGCCGCCGCTGGTCGGGCCGATGTGACCGATCTTCACGACTTCCTGTGCCATGGCCGTGCCCGCCAGAGTCAGCGCAGCAGCACCCACGATCAGGTTCAGTTTGAATTGCATGAATAGCCTCCTAGATTGCGGAAAGTTGAGACCGTTTGATTACTCAACGGCCGGAACAATACTCGAAAAAAATCAGCATCTCTAGCGGGAATTCTCTAAGCAAACCGAACAATGTGGGGTCAACCACGTCGTATGGCCTGCGTTAGCGATTCCCTGCCTGCACTGGGAGCGGACCCTGTTTCAGCACGCACGCAAGGCATGCCTGCGCGATGCGGTCCGGAGTCGAACCTGGGGTTTGTACGGGGCTGCCCATCAGCACATCGAGATGCATGCCAACGAGTTAGCAAGAGGCAGGCCAGACACGCGCCGCTCGTGCGATGCGCAGCCGCGCCAGACGAGAGCCCTGCCGGGCTCGTTCACACCGTCTCAGCGGTCGCGCGTTCGAGCAAGCTCCTGGGCGACGGCTCGCGCGATCACGTCACGCAGGGTGTCGGCCAGTTCGATGCGGGTCTCGCGGATGAGCTGATCGCTCATGCGGGCCAACGCGGGTGTGAGGGTTTCGCGCAGCCGGTACTCGAGCATCGAGTCGATCTGACGCTGCAGGTCGGTCAGCACACGGTGTGCGATCTGCTCCTGCGAGCCGGCCAGCAAGAAGGCCGGCGGTGGCACGGGTGGCAGCTCGGCAGGCTGCGCGGCTGCCTGCGGCGCGGGTGCTGCAGCCTGCGGTGCGGGCCCCGTTGCCGCGACCACGGACGGCCCCTCAGCGTTGGCTGCCGTGGCCGCAGGCGCTGCTGGTGCAGCCACGCTGGCAGCCGGCAAGGCGTGTTCGGCACTCGCGTGTTCAACGACCGCCTGCGCGGAAGGGGCTGCGTCTGCAGCCTGCACGGAATTCGGATCCTCGAACTGCACCACCTCGGTGAGGATGGGCACCTGCCTGGGGGGAAGGACCTTGTTCACCGTGGTGCTCCGCAATGGTGTCGACGCTGGCTCACGCGTTCACCTCATGTCGTTCGATGGCATAACCGCGGTCACTGTAGTGCTTCCAGCGCATGCGGCCCGCCTGGCGTTCCTGGGGATCTGCAGTGACGACCTCGATGAGTCTGCTGAACCGTTCGAAGCCCTCGGGCACCTGGGCTCCCAGGTTCACCAGCACAGCCGTGTGGGGCAGGTCCGCACCGCGTTCAGCCAGCCAGATCGGCGTGCGCTGCGCCTGGCGCTCGCGCGTGGCCGCGTCCGCGCCGGGCCGGCAACGCGCATGCGGCACGAAGTCGATCGGGTCGAAGCACCACAGGTCATGGTCGAGCCGCTCGAGCAGCGCAGCCTCACCGACCACCCCCACCTGCGCCGCACTGCGATAGGCCTTGCGCAGCAGCCTGCAGGCGTACGCGATGCGGTCCTGCACGTTGAAGTGAAAGGCAATCTCGGTCATGGCGGACAAGCGGTGCGTTCAGCAAGTCATGCGTCGTGAGGTACGGCCCGATGGTTCATCGGTTCACTTGACCTGCGACAGCAGGTAGTGCGTCAGCAGGCCTACCGGGCGACCGGTGGCGCCCTTGGCTGCGCCGCTCTTCCAGGCTGTGCCGGCGATGTCGAGGTGAGCCCAGCGGTACTTGCCGGTGAACTTGCGCAGGAACATCGCCGCAGTGATCGCGCCACCGGCCCGGCCGGCAACGTTGCCCATGTCGGCAAAATTGCTCTTCAGGCCCTCTTCGTACTCTTCGTCGAGCGGCATGCGCCAGCACGGATCGAGTGCGGCCCGGCCGGCGTCCTGCAGCGCAGCGGCCAGCGTGTCGTCGGCGCTGAACAGCCCGGTGTGGTGGTGTCCGAGTGCAATGACGCAGGCACCGGTCAAGGTGGCGATGTCGACGACCGATGCCGGCTTGAAGCGCTCGACGTAGGTCAACGCGTCGCACAGGATCAGGCGGCCTTCGGCATCGGTGTTCAGGATCTCGATGGTCTGCCCCGACATGCTGGTCACCACATCGCCCGGCTTGACCGCACGCCCATCGGGCATGTTCTCGCAGGCCGGGATCACACCGATCACGTTCAGTCGCGGCTTGAGCTCGCCGACCGCGCGCATCGTGCCCAGCACACTGGCGGCGCCTCCCATGTCGAACTTCATCTCGTCCATCTCGGGGGCAGGCTTGATCGAGATGCCGCCCGTGTCGAAGGTGATGCCCTTGCCGACGATGACGTGCGGTGGTTGTGTCCGCGCCGCACCGTCATGGCGCAGCACGATGAAGCGCAGCGGCTCTTCAGAACCCTGGGCCACGGCCAGGAAGGCGCCCATGCCGAGCTTCTCGACGGCCTTGCGGTCCAGCACCTCGACCTTCAGCGAGAACTCGCGCGCGAGCTTGCGCGCCTGTTCGGCCAGGAAACTGGGCGTGCAGTGGTTGCCCGGGCGGTTTGCGCATTCGCGAGCGAGTGTCACGCCCGACGCAATGGCCTGACCCAGGCGCAGGCCTTCCTGGGCCGGCTTCAGGTCCGGCTTGTCGACCAGCAGCGTCACCTTGGCCATGGGGGGCGCTGGCGGTGCGCTGGGCTTGGTGTGGCGGTAAACGTAGGTTGCATCGGACACCGCCGTGACCAGCGCCTGCGCATGGGCCGAACCCAGCTCGGCATCGGCAGCGCTGACGACGGCCACGTGACGGGCGCCGGTGGACTTGAGGCTGGCCACACCCTGCGCCACGGCCGCACGGAACGCCTTGGCCCCGGCGTCAGCCGCCACAGCCCACACGAGGCGCGGCGCCCGCACCCCCTGGGGGCGATGCACGTACAGCGTGCGACCGGCCTTCAGTTGCAGGTCACCTTGCGCCACGGCCTCCTTCAGGGCCTGGGCCAGCGTGGGATCGAGTCGCAGGCCCTTGGGTTCACCGGCCACCACCACGAGCAGGGCATCGGCGACCACATCGGCCAGGGCAGAACGGGAAACGGTTTGAGTGCGGAAGTCCATAATGCAAGGCTGACTTTGAACCGACCGATGTTATTCGATTCCTCCGTCCGCCGAGAGATGGCACGCAGCTTCGGAGCCACGCTGGTGGTGCTGCTGACCATCGTGCTCACGATGATGCTGATCCGCACGCTGGGCCAGGCCGCCAGCGGCGCGGTGGCGCCGGCGCACGTGGTGCTGCTGCTGGGCTACACGATGCTGGGTTACCTGCCCATCATCCTGACGTTGTCGCTGTTCATCGCCACCGTCAGTGCCTTGTCGCGCATGTACCGCGACAGCGAGATGACCGTGTGGTTTTCCAGTGGTGTGTCACTGGTGCGTTTCGTGCGGCCGGCCTTTCGTGTGGCCGGGCCGGTGCTGCTGATGATCACCCTGCTCGCGCTGCTGGTCTGGCCCTGGGCCAACCAGAACAATGCCGACTTGCGCGCACTGTACGAGCGCCGCTCCGACCTCTCCCGCGTCATGCCCGGACAGTTCCAGAGCTCCAGCGACGGGCGGCGCGTGTTTTTCATCGAGCGCAACACCGACAACGGCCGCACCGGGCGCAACGTGTTCGTGCTGATGCGCGACGGCGTCACCGAGTCGGTGACCTCCGCCAGTGAAGGCCGCGTGCACATCGTCGGCGAAGACCGCTTCCTGGTGCTGAACGACGGCCAGCGCGTCGACTACAACCTGCAGACCAACGAAAAGAAGGTCGCTCGTTTCGAAAGTTACCAGGTGCTTGCCGGCGATCGGGTCGACACGCGCACCGGCACGCTGCCGCCCAAGGCACAGAGCACGATCGCGCTTGTGCTCGACCCGACCACACGCCACCTGGGCGAGCTGGTCTGGCGCGTCGGGCTGCCGCTGACTGCCATGAATCTGCTGCTGCTGGGCGTGGGGCTGTCGGCGACCAACCCGCGTCGCGGCTCCAGCTGGAATCTCCTGCTCGCCCTGCTGACATTCATCGTCTACTACAACCTGCTCAACCTGAGTCAGGCCTGGGTGTCGAACGGGCAACTGGCCCCGCTGCAGGCCATCGGTGTCGTGCATGGAACCGCGGCGTTGCTGGCGGTGATGATCCTGCAGGCGCGCCAAGGGGGCTGGCGTGCCTTGCTGCCGCTGCCTCGGCGCGCGCCTGCCGACCCGGCCTGAACTGTCCAAGGCAACACCGCACGATGCGAACCGTCCGCCGCTTCATCTTCCGCGACGTCCTGCTGGCCATCACCTTCGTGGCGGTGGCCTTTCTGGCGCTGTTCTTTTTCATCGATGTTGTCGACGAACTCGAGAAGATCGGGCGGGGCGGCTACACCGTCCAGCGCGCGCTGCTGTACTGCGCGATGCTGCTGCCCGGGCATCTGTACGAGCTCATGCCCATTGCCGTGCTGATCGGCACCATCTACGCCATGGCGCGGCTCGCGCAGTCATCGGAGTTCACCATCCTGCGCACCAGCGGGCTGGGCCCCGGCCTGGCACTCGGTCTGCTGCTCAGCCTGGGCCTGGCCTGTGCCGCAGTGACCTTTGTGGTCGGTGACTACTTGGCGCCCTGGGCCGACCGTCAGGCCGAGTGGCTGCGCGTGCAAAGCCGCGCTGGGACGGTCTTCGGCAAGCCGGGGTCCTGGCTGAAGGACCGCGGCCTGGTCAACGGGGTCGAACACACCTATTCGGTGCAGGTGACGACCGCATCCACCGACGGCGACCTGCGCAACATCCGCTTGTACGAGTTCGATCGTGAGGGACGGCTGGTGTCCCGCACGAGTGCCGACCGCGGCCGCATCGAACCGGGCGCCGTGTGGCGCCTCGAGCAGGCCCAGCGCACCACGCTGCGCCCGGCACCATCGGCAGACAACCGCCACGAGATCGAGGTGATCGACGAAACACTGCCGGAGCTGGAATGGCGCAGCACCCTGACCAGCGCCGTGGTCGCCGCAGCCGTGCGGCCTCCGGACACCATGTCGACAGTGGACCTGTTCCGCTACATGGGCCATCTGGCCGAAAACGAACAGGCTGCGCAGCGCTACGAGATCCAGTTCTGGAAAAAGGCGCTGTACCCCTTCGCATGTCTCGTGATGGTGGCCCTGGCCCTGCCCTTCGCGTATCTCCACAGTCGCTCAGGCGGCATCAGCCTGAAGGTGTTTGGTGGGGTGATGCTGGGCATCAGCTTCGTGCTGCTGAACAACATCGCCAACCACATCGGCCTGCTGCAGAACTGGACACCCTGGGTGGCGGCCGCCACGCCCAGTGCGCTGTACCTGCTCATTTCACTGCTGGCTTTCCAGTGGCTGGTACGTTATCGCTGACCCCTCCCTCGCCTTCGCTCTTCACCTCATGAACCACGGCATCCTCCTTTTTGCGCATGGCGCCCGTGACCCCGCCTGGGCCGGGCCGTTCGAGGCGGTGGCCACCCAGTTGCGCGCCCGCAGCCCGGCCGTGCCTGTCGTGCTGGCCTACCTGGAATTCATGACCCCCACCCTCGCCGAGGCCGGCGCACAGCTTGCCGCCGCCGGCTGCACGCAGGTGAGCATCGTCCCGTTGTTCCTTGGCGCGGGCGGCCATGTGCGCAAGGACCTGCCTCGCCTGGTCGACGCGCTCGCTCAGGCCCATCCGGGTGTGGTGTGGCGGCTGCATCCCGCCGTGGGCGAGGCCCCAACCGTGATTGCCGCCATGGCGGCCACGGCCAGGGCGATGGCCTTGGACGAACCCCCAGCCACCCAATGAAAATTCTCAGGTGACATAATTTCCGAATTCTTCAGATTCGGTTGAAATATGAACCTGCACCAGTTCCGGTTTGTCCAGGAGGCGGTCCGCCGCAATCTCAACCTGACTGAAACCGCCAAGGCGCTGTACACCTCCCAACCGGGTATTTCCAAGGCCATCCTCGAACTCGAGGAAGAACTGGGCGTGGACATCTTTGCGCGTCACGGCAAGCGCCTCAAACGCGTCACCGAGCCCGGCCTGCAGGTGCTCAAGTCGATCGAGATCATCATGCGCGAGGTCGGCAACCTCAAGCGCATCGGTGACGAGTTCTCCAAGCAGGAAGCCGGCACGCTGTCGATTGCCACCACACACACCCAGGCACGCTATGTCTTGCCCGCGCCCGTGGCCCAATTGCGCAAGCGTTTTCCCAAAGTGAACGTCAGCCTGCACCAGGGCACGCCGGAGCAGGTCGCGCAGATGGTGCTGGAAGAGTCCGCCGAGATCGGGCTGGCCACCGAATCGCTGGCGGGTTTTGACGAACTGGTGACCCTGCCGTGCTACGAATGGCAGCATGTGGTCGTGCTGCCGGCCGCCCATCCGCTGGCGCAGGTCGAGCGCCTGACGCTGGAGCATTTGGTCGCCGAGCCGCTCATCTCTTACCACCCTTCGTTCACCGGCCGCACCAAGATCGACCAGGCCTTCGCCACCCGCCAGCTCAAGCCCAACATCGTGCTGGAGGCCATCGACTCCGACGTCATCAAGACCTATGTCCGTCTGGGACTGGGCGTGGGCATCGTGGCCGAGATGGCCGTGCGGGACGACCCGCTGTTCCTGGCCGCTGCCAACGATCTGGTGTGGCGGCCCGCCGGGCACCTGTTCGGCCAGAACGTGGCGCGGGTCGCCTTCAAGCGTGGGGCCTACCTGCGCAACTTCGTGTATGCGTTTGCCGAGCTCACCTCCGAACGTCTGACGCGCAACCTCATCATTCGCGCGATGGGCAACGACCATTCCTCCTACGACCTCTAGGCCTCAAGCCCGCCCCTGCGCACCACATCGCCAGAACGCCACTCACCGCCGCAAGGCGCACGCAAATGAACGCTACCTCCGTCACGTCTGACCGCACTCCGGACATCGGTACCCGCCTGCCCAAGGTCGGCACCACGATCTTCACCGTGATGTCCGCCCTGGCTCAGGAGCACGGCGCCGTCAACCTCGGCCAGGGCTTCCCGGACTTCCCCTGCGACCCGCAACTGCTCGACCATGTGAGCGACGCGATGCGGGCCGGGCACAACCAGTACCCGCCAATGGCCGGCATCCCGGCCTTGCGCGAGGCGATCGCGGCCAAGATCGACGCGATGTACGGTCGCCACTATGACGCTGGCTCCGAGATCACGATCACCGCGGGGGCCACGCAGGGCATCCTCACAACCCTCCTGGCCGTCGTGCGGCCCGGGGACGAGGTCATCGTGCTGGAGCCCTGCTACGACAGCTACGTGCCCAACATCGAACTGGCCGGTGGCCGCGCGGTGTTCGTCCCGCTGGGCGAGACCGGCGTACCGGGAAGCTTTCGACCCGACATCGCGCGCATCGCCGCGGCCATCACGCCGCGCACGCGAGCCCTCGTGATCAACACACCGCACAACCCCAGTGCCACGGTGTGGTCCGACGCCGACATGCAGGCCCTGGCCGACCTGCTGGCGCCCACCGACATCGTCGTGGTGTCGGACGAGGTCTACGAACACATGGTGTTCGACGGTGCACGGCACGAGAGCGTGGCACGCCACCCCGCCCTGGCGGCTCGCAGCTTCATCGTGTCGAGTTTCGGCAAGACCTACCACGTCACGGGCTGGAAGGTGGGCTACGTCGCGGCTCCCGCCTCGCTGATGGCCGAGTTCCGCAAGGTGCACCAGTTCAACGTGTTCACCGTCAATACACCGATGCAGCACGCCCTGGCGCGCTACATGGCCGACCCGGCCCCCTACCTCGAGCTGCCTGCCTTCTACCAGCGCAAGCGCGACCTGTTCCGGGCGGGACTGGCGGCCACCCGCTTTCGTGTGCTGCCCAGCCAGGGCAGCTATTTCCAGTGTGTCGACTACAGCGCCATCAGCGACCTGAACGAGGCGGACTTCTGCCGTTGGCTCACCCGCGAGATCGGGGTGGCCGCCATCCCACTGTCGGCCTTCTACGAGGGAGGGTTCGAGCAGCGTGTGGTGCGGTTCTGCTTTGCCAAGCGTGACGAGACGCTGCAGTCGGCGCTGGAACGTCTCGCGCGCATCTGACACGCCCCCGGCCATCGTGGCCGGCCGGGCGCGGCAGCCTCACGCCTTGCGCTCAGGCCCGCGTGGCTTGCCGGTGTCGGGCAGGTCGAGGTGGATGGGCTCGAATTCGATGCCGCGATCGTAGATCGGCGGCTCTGCCGGCGCCGCCGGTGCGGGATTCGGCTCGGGGGTTTCGACCGCCTCGTTCGGACGCACCAGCACGTGTGAGCGACCCCAGTCATCATCGAGTTCAAGCTGCAGGTCGACCTCGACGGCGGGTTCGGGCCCATCGTAGGGTCGTACCGGTGTGGTGGCCGTGAGCGGCTCCAGGCGGGTCGCGTAGTCGTCCTCGACCTCATCACCCTCCAGCGGCAGGAGTACGTCCACACCGGTCCGGCCGTCGTCCATGCCGACCCGGTCGCGCGCGACCGAGTAAAGCATCAGCAGCTCGCGGTAGGCCGGCAGATCGAAGGTCTGGGTGGTCTCGTCGCGTCGCAGCAGCGAGGCCTGCAGCACGTCGAGTGCACGCTGAGGGGCCTCCCACAGACCCTGCAGGCGCGAGATCACAGAGGGGTAGTCTTCGAGCGAACGGCCATCGCGCTGGTCTTCCTCCCAGGCTGGTGCATAGGCATTGAAGCGGTCATTGAAGCGCTGGCGCGTGCCTTCGTAGGCTTCGCGGTCGCCCCGGCGCCGGTAGATCTCCAGCAGCTTGAGGTAAGGCAGCGGCGAGGCGTCGGGATGCTCCGTCACGTGGCTGAGCAGCAGATCGATCGCCGACTCGTCCTGACCCAGTGCCTCGAAGAACTCGGCCTGCTGCTCCAGGTCGATCAGTTCCTCGACCGAGACCTTGCCTGCGGGTGCAAGGTCCGGTGCCGGTGCGGGCGGCAGCGGGATGGCCTGGGGCGCCGGTCGCGGCAGCACCGTCGTGCGCTCGGCCAGGAATGGTGCCGCCTGGGTGGTCATCGGGCCGCTGCGCGCGACGGGGGTGTCCAGCGCGCCGGCGGTGCCCGGTGCCGTGGCCGGTTTGCCGCGGCCCAGCCGTGACGGTGGTTCATGCCAGGCGTCCTGCGGGGTTTCGTCGTCGATCACCGACGATGCCGCTTCGGCCGCAAGACGGGAATCGCGCTGCGCCGCCATGGCGGCCTGGGTTTCGGGATCCCACCATTGATGGGCTGCTGCCCGTCGCCCGCGCACCCACAACCACAGCACCAGTGCACCCAGCGCGACACACAGTGCGATCAGCGCATAGACCAGTGTCGACCCGCCACCGCGCTGCGACTCGGCCGCCTGCAGGCGCGCGTTCATGGTCTCCAGGCTGCGCCGCGTCTGGGCGCTGTCCTCGCGCAACTGCTTGAGGCTGGCCTCGAGTGCGGCAAGCCGTTCGTTGTCGCGCACGATGTCTTCCGGCGCGGTGTTCAGTGCCTTCCACATCGCGGCGGCCACCTCACGCCGCTGCTCGGCCTGCGCACCGGAGGCCGGCACCGGTGATTCGAGGGCCTGGCTCATGCGCAGGCCGCCTGGGCCGACTGCAGCTTCAGCCGAAGGGCGAGGCGCTTCGGCCAGCGGGTCCAGCGGATCGAGTTGCAGTCGCGCACCCGGCCGCGCACGCGCAGCACCCCCGGCATCGGCGGCGCGGCTGGCAGGCGCGGCACGGGGCTGCGTCGGTGTGGGTGAAGGCGATGGCGCGGCCGTGCGTGGCGGCCGACGCCGTTCGCTTTTCGGTGGTGTGGCCGACGCACCCGCCCCTGCCGACGGACCGGCTGCCGTGGTCGCTGTCGCGGGTGCGGGTGTGGGCGCGGCCGCGGGCGCGCCCGAAGCCCTGGCGCCAGACGCGCCGGCGGTGGGCGCGGCGATCGACGGGGCGTCGGCTGCGGCAGGCCCTGCCGGGCTGCGCACGGTGGGCGGGTCGGCAAACAGCACGAACTGACGCGCCACCGGAGAGCGGCATCCGGCACGCACCAGCAGCGTGACGATGGGCTCGTCGATCACCTGACGGGTGGTCACGCGCACACGCCCCGGAGAGTCCGGGCCATGGCCTTCAGTACGCACGGTCACCGCGAGCGATCCCAGGCGTGTGTCGCCGAAGGAGACCTCGGCTGACACGCATTCGGGAGAAAACTCGGACGCAGACTCGACCCGCAACGGCACGGTGAAGTCCAGTGGCTGACCCAGCACCGCGGTATTGCTGCCGGATCCGAACCCAAGTGCTGCGGCCGTCGAGGCGATGCACGTGAGCGTGCTGGCCACGAGAAGCCGTTTGCTTGGGTTGTGGTTCATGCCGTCGGTGCTTGCGCCTTCGCTTTTGCTTTCACTCTAGCATGAACAATTGCACGGAAAGCGGCCGATCAAGGGGCACAAACCCAGGCAATTCGGCCCTGTGCGGCATGCGCGCTGCCTCATGCACAATCCGTGGCATCGACCACCGAGAGCCGCCGTACCGGCGTCCAGCATCATGCCCAGCGAACTCCGTACCGAACGCCATGACCGGACCCTGCTGCTCACGCTGAGCGATCCGGACACCCGCAACGCGCTCTCTGAAGAAATCACCTCGGCCGGTGTGGAGGCCCTGAACGTCGCCGAGTCCTCCGACGACATCTCCTGTGTCGTGATCACGGGCGCCGACGGCGTGTTCTGTTCGGGTGGCAACCTGCATCAACTGGCCCGCAACAGCCAGCTCGGGCCCGAGGTCCAGACGTCGAGGCTGGAGATCTTCCATCGCTGGATCGAGGCGATCCGCACCTTTCCCAAGCCCGTGATCGCAGCGGTCGAAGGGGTGGCCGCCGGTGGCGGCCTGTCGCTGGCGCTGGCCTGCGACCTGCTCGTCGCGGCGCGCGAGGCCCGCTTCGTGCTGTCCTACAACCGCATCGGTGTCTCGCCGGACGGCGGTGCCACCTGGCAGCTGATGCAGACGCTCCCCCGCCAGCTTGCCACCGAGATGATCTGGCTCAGCGAGCCGGTCACCGCCCAGCAACTGCACACCCACGGCCTTGTCAATCGGGTGACAGACAAGGGCCAGGCCTTGGCGCAAGCTCTGGACATGGCCGCGCGGCTGTCCGCGCTGGCACCCAATGCACTGGCCAGCAGCAAGGAGCTGCTCAACAACTGGCCGATGCACAGCCTGCCCCAACAACTGGACGCCGAACGTGACGCCTTTGTCGACAACCTCCTGCACCCGAACGCGGCCGAAGGCATTGCCGCGTTTTTCGAGAAGCGGCCGGCGCGCTACCGCTGAACGGGGGCTCGCACCATGAGCCTGAGCCTGCCCCGTCGTCGTCGCATCTACCTGATGCGCCATGGCTCGGTCGATTACTTCATGCCCGACGGCACCCCGGTGCCGCCCGACACCGTGCCGCTCAATGAGGTCGGACGCGCGCAGGCCGATGCGGCCGGCGCGCTGTTCGGCGCTGCGGGCGTGCGGTTCGATCGCGTGATCGCAAGCGGCCTGCCGCGCACGGTCGAAACCGCGCAAAGGGTGCTGGATGCGGCCGGTCAGGCCCATGCGCTTCAGATCGAGGAGTCGCTGCAGGAGATCCGCCCCGGCCGCCTGGCCGACATCCCGCGCGACGAGGTGCACCAGGCTTTTCTCGGCGCCTTTCAGGGGGTGGTCGACGAGGCTGCGCGCTTTCTCGGCGGCGAATCGATCGGCGAGATGCTCGACCGCAGCCTGCCGACCTTTCAGGCGCTGCTGGCCGACACGCAATGGCAGCAGATGCTGCTGGTGCTGCACGGCGGCATCAACCGCGGCCTGCTGTCCTACGCACTGGCCGGCCAGCGCTGCTACCTCGGCCGCATGGAGCAGGCGCCAGCCTGCATCAATGTGCTCGACGTCGGCCCGGGCGACATGGTGGTGCGCGCCGTGAACCTGGCACCGACCCAGTGGCTGCACGAGCGCGAACGCCACACCACGATGGAAAAACTGCTCGCGCAGTTCCTGCGTCTGGACGCCCTGACCGCCCGCGGCTGAGCCCGGCGCACTGCGCCGCGCTCCTCAGCTCCGATAGCCCGGATCCACACGATCGAGCCGGCGCAGCAGGCCAGGCCAGGTCAGTGCCCCGGCGCCCTGCCCCCGCGTGACCTGGCGCGCCTGCTGGCCGGAGGTGGCGATGATGCCCGGGTCGACGTGGATCAGCGGGCTGCCAGCCAGCGCGCGGACCTGGATCGTGCAGACCGCCTCGAACAGATACATCGCCAGGAACGCATCGGCCACGCTCGGACCCAGCGTGAGCAGTCCGTGGTTGCGCAGCATCAGGTAGTTGCAGTCACCCAGGTCGGCCACCAGCCGGGGCTTCTCGTCGTCGCGCAGGGCCAGGCCTTCATAGTCGTGATACGCGAGGCTGCCGAGCACAAAGATCGACTGTTGCGACAGCGGCAACACCCCGTGCTGCTGCGCCGACACGGCCACGCCGTTGAGCGTGTGGGTATGCAGCACGCACTGTGCATCGTGACGGGCCGCGTGAATGGCGCTGTGGATCGTGAAGCCCGCCGGGTTGATGTCGAAAGGCGTATCGTCGAGCTTGCGCCCGCTCAGGTCGATCTTCACCAGGCTGGAGGCCGTGATCTCGTCGAACATCAGACCGTAAGGGTTGATCAGGAACTGGTCTTCGGTCCCGGGCACACGCGCGGTGATGTGCGTGAACACGAGGTCGTCCCAGCGGAACCATGCCACCAGCCTGTAGGCCGCGGCGAGATCGACGCGTGTGCGCCATTCGGCCTCACTGACCTGGTGCTGTCGGCTCGGGATGTGCAGCGTCGCCGCGTTGCCTGAAGGGGTATCTGTCTTGTCGTTCATGCCTGTCTCCTTGGGGGTGCGGTGCACCTTGGCCTGTGCCTGCGCCTGTGGGCAGGCGTGTGTGGAAAATACGCCTTGCTGGCTTGCGCCCACTGTCACGTCAGCGACAAACCATGAACAACCCGATTCTTACAATCGCTGAACGATCCACCATCGAGTCCGGCCCTTGGTTCTCGAAGCTTTCTCCCGCACTGCAGCAAGCCATCCTGTCGCGCGCCATCGTGCGCCGCGTGGCCGATGGTGCGTTGCTGTCATCGCGCGGCGAACCGGCCGACGAGTGGATCGGTGTGGCCAAGGGCGCCGTGCGGGTGAGTTCGGTCTCGCTGTCGGGCAAGCAGGTGACGCTCACCTATGCCGAGCCTGGCGTGTGGTTCGGCGACATCGCCTTGTTCGACGGCCTGCCGCGCACGCACGATGCGAATGCCCATGGCGAAACCACGCTGCTTGTGGTGCGCAAGCCCGACTTCAAGGACCTGCTGAGCCATCACGTCGAACTCTACGATGCCCTGCTGCGCCTGAACTGCCGGCGTCTGCGCCTGATGTTCAACGTGGTCGAGGACCTCAACACCCTGCCTCTGGCGGCACGGCTGGCCAAGCAGTTGCTGCTGCTGGCGCGCAGCTACGGCATCACGCAGGGCGAGGAGATCCGCATCGGACTGCAGCTCGCCCAGGAAGACCTGGCCCAGCTGCTGGGTGCCTCGCGCCAGCGGGTCAATCAGGAACTGAAGAATTTCGAGCGCGAAGGAGCCGTGAGGATCGAACCCACCCGGCTGGTCGTGCTCTCGAAAGACAAGCTGATCGCGATCTCGGAGGGCTGACCTGTCCGGCCCCTGCGGGGGTGGGCCACCCGGCGCTTCCCGTCGCTTTCGAACCGACACGCAGGGAGACATGATGGAAGCCTACACCGGTACCCGGCCCGTCGCCGAGCAGCACAGTTTCGATGTGACTGCGCTGGCGCTTTACCTCGAATCCCGCCTGCCGGGCTTTGCCGGCCCGCTGAGCGTCGAGCAGTTCAAGGGCGGTCAGTCGAACCCGACCTACAAGCTGATCACCCCCGGCTGCAGCTATGTGATGCGGGCCAAGCCCGGCCCGGTGGCCAGACTGCTGCCCTCGGCCCACGCGATCGAGCGCGAGTTTGCGGTGATGAGCGGGCTGCACGGCACCGACGTGCCGGTGGCCCGCATGCACCTGCTGTGCGAGGACGAGTCGGTCATCGGGCGGGCCTTCTATGTGATGGAGTTCGTCGAAGGGCGCGTGCTCTGGGATCAGTCACTGCCGGGCATGAGCCGCGAGCAGCGCGCGCAGATCTACGACGAGATGAACCGCGTGATCGCCGCCTTGCACCGCGTCGACTTTGCCGGCCGGGGCCTGGCCGGCTACGGCAAGCCGGGCAACTACTTCGAGCGCCAGATCGCACGCTGGACCAAGCAGTACCAGGCGTCGATCACCGAACCCATCGAGGCGATGGACCGCCTGATCGAGTGGCTGCCGGCGCACATTCCCGACAGCGCACGCGACGAATCCCAGGTGGCCATCGTCCATGGCGACTACCGCCTGGACAACCTGATCTTCCACCCCACCGAGCCGCGTGTGCTCGCGGTGCTGGACTGGGAACTGTCGACACTTGGCCACCCGCTGGCCGACTTCAGCTACCACTGCATGGCCTGGCACATTCCGCCTGGCGCGTTCCGCGGCATCGGCGGCCTGGACATCGACTCGCTGGGCATCCCGTCCGAGCGCGACTACGTGCGTCGCTACTGCGAGCGCACCGGGCGGGCCGACCCCGACGCCGTGATGGCCGACTGGAACTTCTACCTCGCCTACAACCTGTTCCGCATCGCCGGCATCCTGCAGGGCATCGCCAAGCGTGTTGTCGACGGCACGGCGGCCAGCGCGCAGGCCCGCCAGGCCGGCGCCGGTGCTCGCCCGCTGGCCGAGATGGGCTGGCGCTTTGCCCAGAAAGTCTGACACGCGCCCTGCCGCGTCCCGATCGACCCCTCCCCCTTCACGGAGATCCCATGGACTTCGACTTCTCTCCCCGAACCAAGAGCCTGCAGGCGCAAGTGCGCGCCTTCATGGATGAACACGTCTACCCGGCTGAAGCCCGGTACGCGGCGGAAATCGAGGCCAACACGGCGGCCGGCAAGCGCTGGACACCGCTGCAGGTGATCGAGGATCTCAAGCCCAAGGCGCGCGCTGCCGGCCTGTGGAACCTGTTTCTGCCCGAAAGTGAACTCGGCGCCGGCCTGAAGAACCAGGAGTACGCGCCGCTGGCCGAGATCATGGGCGCCGTGCCCTGGGCCAGCGAGGTGTTCAACTGCTCGGCCCCCGACACCGGCAACATGGAAGTGCTGGTGCGCTACGGCACCGAGGAGCACAAGCGCCAGTGGCTGCAACCGCTGCTCGAAGGCCGCATTCGCAGCGCCTTTGCGATGACCGAACCGGCCGTGGCGTCGTCGGATGCGACCAACATCGAGTCGCGCATCGAGCGCCAGGGCGACGAGTACGTCATCAACGGCCGCAAGTGGTGGACCTCCGGTGCCGGCGACCCCCGCTGCAAGATCTACATCTTCATGGGCAAGTCCGACCCGGACGCGCCGCGCCACAGCCAGCAGTCGATGATCCTCGTGCCGGCCGACACGCCGGGGGTCAAGGTGATCCGGCCGCTGTCGGTGTTCGGCTATGACGATGCACCGCACGGCCACATGGAGGTCGCCTTCGAGAACGTGCGCGTGCCGGCCTCGAACATGCTGCTGGGCGAGGGACGCGGCTTCGAGATTGCCCAGGGCCGCCTCGGCCCGGGCCGCATCCATCACTGCATGCGACTCATCGGACTGGCCGAACGCGCCTTGTCGCTGATGTGCAAGCGCGCCAGCGCCCGGGTGGCCTTCGGCAAGCCGGTGGCCGCGCAGACCGTCACGCAGGAGCGCATCGCCGAGGCCCGCTGCATGATCGAGCAGGCCCGCCTGCTCACGCTCAAGGCGGCCTGGATGATGGACGTGGCCGGCAACAAGACCGCCAAGGCCGAGATTGCGATGATCAAGGTGGTGGCCCCCAGCATGGCCTGCCAGGTCATCGACTGGGCCATGCAGGTGCACGGCGGCGCCGGCATGTGCGAGGACTTCCCGCTGGCCTACTTCTACACGGCCGCGCGCACCCTGCGCTTTGCCGACGGGCCGGACGAAGTCCATCGCAACGCGATCGCCAAGATCGAACTGGGTCGACACGCTCAGTGAGACCCTCAGTGAGACCGTTACTCATCCGTGCTGCAGGCCTGAACCTGCGGTGCGGATGGGCCCTCAGCGCTTGTCCAGCGGCAGCTCGATGTGCAGCTCGTTGTGCCAGGCGGTGGAGGTGGTGCTGGTCCAGGCGCCATCGCCCTCCTCGGCCCAGCCGATCAGCACCTCGCGCGCGCGGCCGCTGGCCACGCGGAACAGCGCCACGATCTCTTCAAGCAATGCCACCGGCAGGGTGGGCGCCTGCATGCGCAGGTACATGCGCCCGCGCAGGGTCATGATGAGAAACGGCGCACCGTGCAGCGCGCCGTGGCCGAAGTCCGAGAGCCGCTCGGCCAGACGACCATTCACCCAGGCTCGCCCGGCATTCGGCAGGCTGGCCACCATGCCGAACATCCGATTCAGCGGAGGCTCCGCCGGCAGCGCCACCTTCGGGTACATCGCCAGCCATCGAAGCTCTTCGGGGGCCGCACCGTCGATGTAGGTTTCGACCGACTTGGTGTAGCGCTCATAGGCTGCCGCCTCGAGTTGCTCGACGAGCCCACGCGACATCAGCAGCAGGTGCAGGTCGGGGGGCAGCGCCAGCTCCATGCGCATGCGGGCCTCGCCCCCTTGCACGTAGCTGCGCTGCGGCGCGCCATACTCGAAGCGCCAGCGCTGCTGGTCGAACTCGCCCTCGACCGTGAGTTTGCCGGTTTCCTTGTCGCGGCGCACCTCGTATCCTGCTCCGCTCGCCCAGGCCTGCACGGCGGACAGGTCCACCGCGGGGTCCGAACCAGCAAACCAGCGTTTGAGCGCCTTGAGCATGGATCCTTTCGATCAGCTAGATTTCGTCACTCACACCATCCAGAACCGACACACGCCGACGGAGGTCATCAGATGATTGAAGTGTATTCGTGGGCCACACCGAATGGTCACAAAGTCCACATCATGCTGGAAGAGTGCGGCCTGCCGTACAAGGTGATTCCCGTCAACATCGGCACGGGTGACCAGTTCAAGCCGGAGTTCCTGGCCATCAGCCCGAACAACAAGATCCCCGCGATCGTCGACCCGGTGGGCCCGGACGGCAAGCCGTTTGCGGTGTTCGAGTCGGGCGCCATCCTGCTCTACCTCGCGTCCAAGACGGGTCAGTTCCTGCCACGTTCCGACCGGGACAAGTTCGAGGTCCTGCAGTGGCTGATGTTCCAGATGGGGGGGGTGGGGCCCATGCTGGGCCAGACCCACCACTTCAGGATCTACGCCCCCGAGAAGATCGACTACGCGATCAACCGCTACACCAACGAGGCCAAACGGCTGTACGGCGTGATGGACAAGCGGCTGGCACGCAGCAAGTACATCGGCGGGCCTGAATACTCGATCGCCGACATCGCGATCTTCCCGTGGCTGCGCTCCTGGAAGAACCAGGGCATCGACTGGAACGACTACCCGCACCTCAAGGGCTGGTTCGACGAGATTGCCGCACGCCCTGCCGTGATGCGGGGTGTCGAGGTGCTGGCCGACCAGCGCAAGCCCATCACCGACGACAAGGCCCGCGAAGTGCTCTTCGGCGCCGAGCAGTACAAGCGCCATTGAACACGGTGTCGATTCGACGGTCGTGTGAACCTCACCGCACGACACCCCTGCCCTGGCGCCTGAGCCTCGCCGGCAGGCTGATCGCCGCGGCTGCGGCCTGTTCCCTCGGCCTGGGTCTGGCCGCCGGTGCCGGCCCCGCCGCTGCACAGGCCGTCGAGGCGCAGACGCCGGCCGATGCCCCCCGCCAACGCATCGGCCTGGTGCTGTCCGGCGGCGGAGCGCGCGGCGGCGCCCACATCGGTGTGCTCAAGGTGCTGGAGGAAATGCGCATTCCGGTGGACGTCATCGTGGGCACCAGCGCCGGAGCGATCGTGGGGGCGGCCTATGCCAGTGGCCTGCCGCTGGCCGAGATCGAGACCGAGATGAAGGCGCTGAACACGGCCGTGCTGGTGCGCGACATGGCGCGCCCCGAAGTGCCCTACCGCCGCAAGGCCGACGACGCCCTCAACTACATCGGCCCGGAATTCGGCGTGGGCCGCGACGGGCTGGCGCTGCCCAAGGGCGCGGTGGCCGGCGTCTCGCTCGAAGCGGTGCTGCGCCGGCTGACGCGCCGGCAGTCGGCCAGCGAGTTCGACCGGCTGCCCATCCCCTTCCGCGCGGTGGCCACCGACCTGGCCACCGGTGACATGATCGTGCTGTCACAAGGCAGCCTGGCCCAGGCCATCCGGGCCAGCATGGCCATTCCCGGGGCGGTCAACCCGGTCGAGATCGAGGGCCGGCTGCTGGTCGATGGCGGGCTCACCCGCAACCTGCCGGTCGACGTCGCCCGGCGCATGGGGGCCGACATCGTGATTGCCGTCAACGTCGGCACGCCGCTGCTCAAGCGCGAACAGATCACGTCCTTCCTGTCGGTGTCGGAACAGATGCTGGGCATCCTGACCCAGGTCAACGTGAATCAGTCACTGAAGGAAATCCTGCCTGACGACATCCTCGTCATGCCGGCCCTCGACGACCTGACCGCGGCCGATTTCGACCGCCTCTCGCAGGCCGCACTGGCCGGCGAAAGCGCCACCCGGGCCCTGGCGCCGCGCCTGGCCGCGCTGCAGCTCGACGAACCCCGCTACGTGGCGCGCATGCTGTCGCGCTTTCCGACCGACCGGGCGCGAGCCACACGCATCGACGAAGTCCGCGTGACCGGAACGCAGCGCGTGAACCCCGAGGCCGTGCTGGCGAGCATGGACTCCCGCCCGGGCCAGGCCTTCGACCCGGCCGTCGTGGATGCCGACCTCAAGCGCATCTATGGTCGAGGCGACTTCGAGGCCGTCAACTACACGCTGGTGGACGAAAACGGCGAACGCACCGTGCTCGTCGCCGAAGTGACCGAAAAGTCCTGGGGGCCGAGCTACCTGCGCTTCGGGCTGGGCCTGTCGTCCGACTTCGAGGGCAATTCCTACTTCAACCTGCTGGCCACCCACCGCTGGACCTGGTTGAACCGTCTGGGCGCGCAGTGGCGCAATGACGCGCAGATCGGACGCACCGACATCCTGCGCACCGAGTGGGTCCAGCCGCTCACCGACCGCCAGCGGGTGTTCGTGGCGGCGCGGGCCGAGTATGTGCGTGATCCCTTTTCCATCTTCGACGCGGCCGGCAACCGACTGGCACGCTACCGGCGCCTGACCTACGGCCTCGGCCTGGACGTGGGCACCCCGATCGGCACCTCCGGCGAAGTGCGTCTGGGACTGATGCGCGGCAGGATCAAACTCACCGAAGACACCAGCCTGATCGCCGGTGCGGTGCCGCTGCTCAACGTGCAGGCCGCGGGTGTCGCCGGCAGCCTGGCGTTCGACACGCTGGACAACCTGCGCTTCCCGCGCAGCGGCGTGGCCGGCGAGTTCCGCATGTTCGCCTCGAAACGCGCGCTCGGTGCACAGGACGACTACACCCGCGTGGCCGGCACCGTCACGGCCGCCACCTCGGTGGGGGCCCACGCCTTCACCGTCCACGCCCGAGCCGGCGGCAGCCTCAGCGACGATCGCCCGCTGCCGGAGTACGAACTGTTCACGCTGGGCGGCTTCCTGCAGTTGTCGGGCTACCAGACCGGCCAGCTGCTGGGCCGCGAGATGTCGTTCGGCCGCCTGGGCTACAGCTACCGCCTGGCCGGGCCGTCGATCCTGGACGGGACGTACCTGGGCGCATCGCTCGAACTGGGCCGTATCGGCGAATCGGCCTTCGGGCGCAACCGCACTTCGGTCCGGCGCGGGGGTTCGCTCTATTTCGCCTTCGACTCCCCGCTCGGCCCGGTCTATCTTGCCTACGGTCAGGCCGAGGGCGGCAACCGGGCGGTGTACTTCTTTCTGGGCCAGCCCTGAGCCGCACCCCAGCCGCCCCAGGCCCAGGCCCCATGGCGCAGCCAGCCCACATCGTAGAATCGCGCACGCGTGACGGTGCTGCCAAGGCACCACCACCCAACGTCTGCCCGTAGCTCAACTGGATAGAGCAGCCGCCTTCTAAGCGGCAGGTCGGGGGTTCGAGTCCCTCCGGGCAGGCCAG
>CAMLSD010000070.1 GCA_946482595.1 uncultured Comamonadaceae bacterium | reverse complement strand
AGCCCGGCCCTGGGGGCGGTCTCAAGGAAACGCCGGGCCGCCCCAAGTTTCCTTGGCCCCCGCGGGGGGCGGGCTGGGCGCAGCCCGGCCCTGGGGGCGGTCTCAAGGAAACGCCGGGCCGCCCCAAGTTTCCTTGACCCCCGCGGGGGGCGGGCTGGGCGTAGCCCGGCCCTGGGGGCGCTCATACACCGGGAGACCCATGATGAAGTCGCTGAACACCCTGTGGTCCCGCTACATGGACATCGCCATCGGCGCGCCGGAGGTCATCGCGCGACGACTGACCTGGCTGGGTGAACCCTCACCCTGGACCCCCGACAAGATGTGGGAAGCCCAGCTGATGGTCTGGGAAAAGGCCACCGCGGCGAGCCGCGCCTGGTGGGCCATGTACGCGGCCAGCATGCCGCATTTGCCCTGGCCGCCGGCCGGGGTGCTGAGCCGCCCGGAACCCTCCGCCCAGGCTGCTCGTCGCAGTGCGCGCAAGGCCACGCAGATCGCCAGCCAGGCGCTCCAGCCCTACAGCAGCACGGTCAATCGCAACGTCAAGCGGCTGCGCAAACGCAAGACCCCCTGAACCGCCGCGGCCGACCTGTGCCGCACAGGGGCATGCGGCACCGCTGCCAGGCGGCGTCAGCCGGGCAGCACGCGCGTGGGCTTCATCCCGAGTTCGGCCGCCTTGCCCTTGCGCGCCCGCTTGCCGGCATAGACCGCCAGCCCGGCGCCCTTGAGCACCTCTTCCTTGGCCTTGCCGCCGCGACCGGTGCCCTCGACCTTGAGTGCCGCACCCATCGCAGTGACGGACACCAGCGGGTCTTTTGCATCGACGTCCATCAGCGTCAGGCCGCGGCCGCCATTGGGTTGCAGCTTGAGTTCGTCCAGCGCGAACACCAGCAGGCGCCCGGTCAGCGACAGGCAGGCCACCTGCGTGGCGGCCCCCACCACCGACGGCGGCAGCAACTTGTCGCCGTCATCGATGGTGAGGAAGCTCTTGCCGCCCTTCTGGCGGGACTGCATGTCCGACAGCCGGGCCAGCAGGCCGTAGCCCCCCGTGTTGGCCAGCAGCAAGGTGGTGTCGGCCGGTGCGGCCAGGTAGTGCACCGGCTGCGTTCCCGACTCGAGGTCGATCAAGGTGGTGATCGGCTGGCCATCGCCCCGCGCCCCGGGCAGGCTGCTGACCGGCACGCTGTAGACGCGCCCGACGCCCTTGGCGGGTGAACCGAACACCAGCAAGGTGTCGACCGTGCGGCATTCGAAAGTGCCGTACAGGCCGTCACCGGCCTTGAACGCAAAGCCGGCGGGATCATGGCCGTGCCCCTGGCGCGAACGCACCCAGCCCTTGGCGCTGACCACCACCGTGACGGGTTCGTCCACGACCTTCACTTCGGCCACGGCCCGCTTCTCTTCCTGGATCAGCGTGCGACGCGGGTCTTTCTCGACACTGCCGTACTGGCGCGCATCGGCTTCGATCTCGCGGATCACCGTGCGCCGCAGGGTGCCGGGGTTGCCGAGGATGTCCTGCAGCCGGGCCTGCTCTTCGCGCAGCTCCTTGAGCTCCTGCTCGATCTTGATGGCCTCCAGCCGGGCCAGCTGACGCAGGCGCAGGTCCAGGATGTCGTCGGCCTGCCGTTCGCTGAGGCTGAACCGCGCGATCAGCGCGGCCCGGGGCTCGTCGGAGGTGCGGATGATCTGGATCACCTCGTCGATGTTCAGCAGCACCAGCTGCCGGCCCTCGAGCACGTGGATGCGATCCAGCACCTTGTCCAGGCGGTGTTGGGAGCGGCGCTGCACCGTGCCCAGGCGGAACCCGATCCATTCGGTGAGCACCTGGCGCAGCGATTTCTGCGTGGGTCGTCCGTCGGCCCCGACCATCGTCAGGTTGATCGGTGCCGAGCACTCCAGGCTGGTGTGAGCCAGCAGGCTGGTGATCAGCTCCTGCTGGTCGATGCGGCTGGTCTTGGGCTCGAAGACCAGCCGCACCGGTGCGTCCTTGCTGGACTCGTCGCGCACCACGTCGAGCACGCTCAGCATCGTGGCCTTGAGCTGCAACTGCTCGGACGTCAGCGCCTTCTTGCCGGTCTTCACCTTGGGATTGGTCAGCTCCTCGATCTCTTCCAGCACCTTCTGTGCACTGGTGCCCGGCGGCAGCTCGGTGACCACCAGCTGCCACTGGCCGCGGGCCAGGTCTTCGATCTTCCAGCGCGCCCGCACCTTGAGGCTGCCCCGACCGCTGGCGTAGGCATCGCGGATGTCCTGCGCGCTGCTGATGATCTGCCCGCCGCCTGGAAAGTCAGGCCCGGGCAGCAGCGTGAACAGTTCGTCGTCGCTCAGCTTGTCGTTGCGGATCAGCGCCACCGTGGCCGCAGCCACCTCGCGCAGGTTGTGCGACGGGATCTCGGTGGCCAGGCCCACGGCAATGCCGCTGGCCCCGTTGAGCAGCACGAACGGCAGACGCGCCGGCAGCTGGCGGGGCTCCTGGGTGGAGCCGTCGTAGTTGGGTGCGAAATCGACGGTGCCTTCGTCCAGCTCGTCGAGCAGCAGGCGCGAGATCGGTGACAGGCGGGCTTCGGTGTACCGCATGGCCGCCGCACCGTCGCCATCGCGCGAACCGAAGTTGCCCTGGCCGTCGATCAGCGGGTAGCGCTGCGAAAAGTCCTGGGCCATGCGCACGAGCGCGTCGTAGGCGGCCTGGTCGCCGTGCGGGTGGAACTTGCCCAGCACATCGCCCACCACCCGCGCACTCTTGACAGGCCGCGCCCCGGCCGTGCCCGAGAAGCTCAGGCCCATGCGCTCCATCGCGTAGAGGATGCGCCGCTGCACGGGCTTCTGCCCGTCGCACACATCCGGCAGCGCACGCCCCTTGACCACGCTCAGCGCGTATTCGAGGTAAGCCCGTTCGGCGTAGCGCGCCAGGCCCAGTTCGTCCGGGCCCTCGCCGCCATTGGAGAAATCGATCGTCGTCTGATCCATGATTCACTGCATCGTCATCGGCGGAGTCGGCGGCGTCAGCTGGCCGACTCCAGCCCTTGTTCACATCGGGCGGCGTATTCCTCTTCGAGCATCGACATCACCACCAGCGACTCGAAGCCGGTGTCGGTGAGCACGCTCTCGCGCAGCCGGCCCTCCTCGACAAAACCTTCGCTGTCGTAGAGGGCTCTCGCCCGCTCGTTGCGCAGCTTGACGTCGAGCCAGAAGCGGTGGGCCTTCAGGTCCTGGAACGCCACCCGCTTGAGCAGCCGCAGGCATGATCGCCCGAGTCCCTGCCCCTTGAGCTGGATCACCATGCGCTTGAGCTCGATCGAGCGATGGCGGTTGCGACAGCCCACCAGGATCACGAAGCCGATCGGCGTCTGGTGCTCGCCTGACTCCACGATGAAATGCCGAAAGTCGGGAAACCGGATGGCGGCCTCGTGCTGGGTGCGGTCCCAGGGCGTGATCGCCGGCAGGTTGACCGGGTCGCGCTCGACCGACACCACATGGTCAAGGTCGTCGACCAGGGTGGGCCGCAGCCGGATGCGCTCGTTGCCGATCACGTCATGCTCCTGCCGTCGCGCGCGCTCAGATGTCGACTTCGACGGCGTCGCCGTGAAGTTCCATCAGGTCACGCCGCGCCTGGGCTTCGCCCTTGCCCATCAGCTTGCCCAGCGCCTCGGTGGTGGCCACCACGTCGAGCCCGCCATAGGCCACCTGCAGCAGCCGGCGCGTGTCGGGGTTCAAGGTGGTTTCCCACAGTTGCTCGGCACTCATTTCGCCCAGCCCCTTGAAGCGCCCGATGGTCCAGGCGTTCTCGCGCAGGCCTTCCTTGCGCAACTTGTCGAGGATCGCGGTGAGTTCACCTTCGTCCAGCGCATAGATCTTGGCTGCCGGCTTCTTGCCGCGCGCCGGCGCATCGACCCGGAACAGCGGCGGCTTGGCCACATACACATGGCCCCGCTCGATCAGCTTGGGGAAGTGACGGAAAAACAGCGTCAGCAGCAGCACCTGGATGTGCGACCCGTCCACGTCAGCATCCGACAGGATGCAGATCTTGCCGTAGCGCAGGCCGGAAAGGTCAGGATTGTCACCGGGCCCGTGCGGGTCCACGCCGATGGCCACCGCGATGTCGTGGATCTCGTTGTTGGCGAACAGGCGGTCGCGCTCGACCTCCCAGGCATTGAGCACCTTGCCGCGCAGTGGCAGCACAGCCTGGGTTTCCTTGTTGCGGCCCATCTTGGCGCTGCCCCCGGCCGAATCGCCTTCGACCAGGAAGACCTCGTTCATCGACAGGTCGCGGCTCTCGCAATCGGTCAGCTTGCCGGGCAGCACCGCCACGCCCGAGCCCTTCTTCTTCTCGACCTTCTGGCCGGCCCGCTGGCGCGCCTGGGCCTGCTTGATCACCAGGTCGGCGAGCTTGCGGCCGTGCTCCACATGCTGGTTCAGCCACAGTTCCAGCGCCGGCTTCACATAGGTCGCCACCAGCCGCAGTGCATCACGGCTGTTCAGCCGCTCCTTGGTCTGGCCCTGGAACTGCGGGTCCAGCACCTTGGCCGACAGCACGAAGCTCGCGCGCGAGAACACGTCCTCGGGCATCAGCTTCACGCCCTTGGGCATCAGCGAATGCAGCTCGATGAAACCCTTGACGGCACCAAAAAGGCCGTCCTTCAACCCGGCCTCGTGCGTGCCGCCAGCCACGGTGGGGATCAGGTTGACGTAGCTTTCACGCATCGGTGCGCCGTCTTCGGTGAAGGCCACGCACCAGGCCGCACCTTCTCCCTCGGCGAAGTTCTCGGTCTCGCCCTCCTCGGCATAGTGTTCGCCCTCGAACAGCGGAATCACCGGATCGGCCGCCAGCGTCTGCATCAGGTAGTCGCGCAGCCCGCCCTTGTACAGCCAGGTGGTGGTCTCACCCGACTTTTCATAGGTCAGGGTGACCGTCACCCCAGGCATCAGCACCGCCTTGCTGCGCAGCAGGTGCACCAGTTCGCCGCGCGGGAGTTCGGCGCTTTCGAAGTATTTCGGGTCGGGCCAGGCCCGCACCGTGGTGCCGGTGCGGCGTTCGGCCGGGTCGGCGCGACGCTTGCGCAGCGGCTCGATCACGTCGCCGCCGCTGAAAACCAGCTGAGCGACCTGGCCATCGCGCCACACGCTGACCTCCAGCCGGTTCGACAGCGCATTGGTGACGCTCACGCCCACGCCGTGCAGGCCGCCCGAGAAGCTGTAGGCGCCGCCCGAGCCCTTGTCGAACTTGCCGCCGGCATGCAGCCGGGTGAAGACGATCTCGACGACCGGCACCTTCTCTTCGGGGTGCAGGCCGTAGGGAATGCCGCGGCCGTCGTCCTCGACGCTGACCGAGCCATCGAGGTGCACGGTCACGGCGATGCGCCGCCCGTGGCCGGCCAGTGCCTCGTCGGCCGCGTTGTCGATGACTTCCTGGATGATGTGCAGCGGGTTGTCCGTGCGCGTGTACATGCCCGGTCGTTGCTTGACCGGCTCAAGGCCCTTGAGCACGCGGATGGAAGCCTCGCCGTAGGAACTGCTGGGTTTGGTCGCCATGGCGGCGGATTCTAGTGTCGTGATTGGGGCAGGCTGCGCTCAAGCAGGTTCGGCACGCATTGGCTACAGTTCACGACATCATGCAAAACCCCTCCGCCCCCAAGCTGTCGATGACGCAGGTCCTGATCTGCGGCGCGCTGATCGTCACCGTGTCCATGGGCATCCGGCACGGCTTCGGCCTGTGGCTGCAGCCCATCACCTCCGAGCGCAACTGGTCGCGCGAAACCTTCGCGTTTGCCATCGCGGTGCAGAACCTGATGTGGGGCTTCACCGGCCCGTTTGCCGGCATGCTGGCCGACCGCTACGGCGCCTTCAAGGTCCTGCTGGCCGGCAGCGTGCTCTATGCGGCCGGGCTGGTGCTGATGGCCCTGGCGACCTCGGGCATGGCCTTCACCGGCAGCGCCGGCCTGCTGCTGGGCATGGCCCAGGCGGGCACGACCTACGCGGTGGTCTATGGCGTGATCGGCCGCAACGTGGCGCCGGAGAAGCGGTCCTGGGCCATGGGCGTGGCTGCGGCGGCCGGGTCGTTCGGGCAGTTCCTGATGGTGCCCGTCGAGAACTGGCTGATCCGCGACTTCGGCTGGCAGAACGCGCTGTTCGTGCTGGGCTGCCTGGCGCTGGCCATCATGCCGCTGGCCTTCGGCCTGAAGGAGCCGAAGCAGACGGCTGCCACCGGCCACCAGCAGAGCATCGGACAGGCCCTGCGCGAGGCCTTCACCTACCCGAGTTTCCAGCTGCTGATGGCCGGCTACTTCGTCTGCGGCTTCCAGGTGGTGTTCATCGGCGTGCACATGCCCAGCTACCTGAAGGACCAGGGGCTGTCGCCCGAGGTGGCCACCTATGCGCTGGCCTTGATCGGCCTGTTCAACGTGTTCGGCACCTACGCGGCCGGTGCGCTGGGCCAGCGCCTGGCCAAACGCCACATCCTGGCCACGATCTACCTGCTTCGCTCGGTGGCGATCGTGATCTTCCTGCTGGCGCCCCTCACCCCCACCAGCGTCTACGTGTTTTCTGCCGTGATGGGGGTGCTCTGGCTGTCGACCGTGCCACCCACCAATGCCGTCGTCGCACAGATCTTCGGCGTGCAGTACCTGTCGATGCTGGGCGGGTTCGTGTTCTTCAGCCACCAGATCGGCTCGTTCCTGGGCGTGTGGCTGGGCGGCATGCTCTATGACACCACCGGCAGCTACGACGTGGTCTGGTGGATCGCCGTGGGCCTGGGCGTTTTTGCCGCCTTGGTGAACCTCCCGGTACGGGAAACCGCCATTCAGCGCGCCGCGCCGGCCGCGGCATGATGTGCAGATGACCGATCCCTCACCGGCTCCCCAGGCCCCCAGGCCAAGCCAGGCCCGCATGCGCCTGTGGCACGGGCTCGCCTGGCTGGGTGCAGGTGTGGTGCTGCTGCTCGTCTTCGCGTCATATTTCCAGCCGGCCATGGTGGCAGAACTGGCCAACCAGCTCTGGAGCTGCTTCTAAGGCCACGGGATGAGCCACTCGACCGTGATCGTGCTCACCGGCGCCTCCGACGGCATCGGTGCCGAGCTGGCCCGGCAACTGGCTGCCGAGCGGCGCGGCGATCTTGGCCTCGTGCTGGCTGCACGTGGCAGCGAGCGGCTGGAGGCGGTGGCCGCGCAATGTCACGCGTTCGGCAGTGCCACGCTGTGCGTGCCCACCGACGTGTCCGATCAGGCGCAATGCCGCCGGCTTGTCGACCGTGCCATCGAACACTTCGGCCGGCTGGACGCCCTGGTGAACAACGCCGGCATGTCGGCACACGCCATGCTTGACGAGGTCAGCGACCTGGCCTGGTATGAACACCTGATGAAGGTCAATCACTGGGGCAGCGTGTGGTGCACACATGCCGCCCTGCCCCATCTGCTGGCCAGCCGCGGGCGTATCGTGGCCGTGAGCAGCCTGGCCGGGCTGGTCGGTGTGCCCGGGCGCACCGCCTACAGCAGCACCAAGTTCGCCATGACCGGTTTTTTCGAGGCACTGCGTGTCGAGCTTGCGCCGCGAGGCGTCAGCGTCACGCTGGCCTACCCGGGCGTGGTGGCCACCGAGATCCGTTACCGCGGCTATGGTGCCGATGGCCAGCCGGCCGGTCGCAGCGGGCTGGACGAAACCGGTGCGATGAGCGTACAAACCTGCGCCCGCCTGATCCGCCAAGGCATGGAACGCCGGCAGCGGGAGGTCGTGATGACGACCAAGGGCAAGGTCGGCCGCTGGCTCAAGCTGCTTGCACCTGGCTTGGTCGACCGCATGGCCCGCGCAGCCTTGGCCCGGGGTACACACGGATGACGTCGCCCACCGTCTTGACCCATGGACATGAGAGCGCCTCCGATTGGGTGCGGCGATGGTCTCATCTGGTCGTGCAAGGCGCATCGGTGCTCGATCTGGCCTGCGGCGGCGGGCGGCACAGTCGCTGGTTCGCCTCGCGGGGCGCACACGTGACCGGGGTGGACCGCAATGCCGAGGCGCTGGCCGGGCTGACCGGCGTGGCGCAGACGGTACTGGCCGACATCGAAGCCGGCCCATGGCCGCTGCCGGGCCGCACCTTCGACGCCGTGGTCGTCACCAACTACCTGTGGCGCCCGCTGCTGCCGCGGGTCGTCGACAGCGTGGCACCCGGCGGCGTGCTGCTCTATGAGACCTTCGCGATCGGCAACGAGACCGTCGGGCGTCCGTCCAACCCGGCGTTCCTGCTGCGCGAGGGTGAACTGCTCGATGCCGTGCGCCCGGCGCTGCGTGTGGTCGCCTACGAGGATGGCTTCGTCGACACACCGGCCCGGTTTGTCCAGCGCATCGTTGCCGTCCGGCCCCCGATCCGGGTCGACGGGCCGGCGCGCCATCTCCTGGCGCCGCGCGGGGACTGAAGCACCCTGGCCACGCCGCCGGCATGGGTAGAATCGACGGATCCTGAGGAATCTCCCATGAAACCCATTGTTGGCAGCATCGTTGCACTGATCACGCCGATGCATGAAGACGGCAGCGTGGACTACCCCACGCTGCGCAAGTTGATCGACTGGCACATCGCCGAAGGCACTGACTGCATCGGCGTGGTGGGCACCACGGGTGAATCGCCCACGGTCACCGTCGAGGAACAGGCCGAGATCATCCGCGTCTCGGTCGAACACGCGGCTGGCCGGGTTCCGGTCATGGCCGGCGCTGGCGCCAATTCGACCCGTGAAGCCATCGAACTGTCGAAGTTTGCCAAGCAGGCCGGCGCCGACTGCACGCTGCAGGTGGTGCCCTACTACAACAAGCCGACACAGGAAGGCATCTACCAGCACTTCAAGGCGATCGCCGAAGCGGTGGACATCCCCCAGATCCTGTACAACGTGCCCGGTCGCACGGTGGCGGACATGCAGCATGAGACCGTGCTGCGTCTGGCCCAGGTGCCCGGCGTGGTCGGCATCAAGGAGGCCTCCGGCAGCATCGACCGGGCGGCCTGGTTGATCAAGCAGGCCCCCAAGGGCTTCTCGATCTACTCCGGCGACGACCCGACCGCGATCGGGCTGATGCTGCTGGGCGGCCATGGCAACGTGAGCGTCACGGCCAACGTGGCTCCCAAGGCAATGCATGAACTGTGTGTCGCCGCGACGTCCGGTGACGCCGCGCGTGCAGCGGCGATCCACATGAAGCTGCTCGCCCTGCACAAGTTGCTGTTCGTCGAGCCCAATCCCATTCCCGTGAAATGGGCGCTGGCCCGCATGGGCCGGGCCGGGCCGGCCCTTCGCCTGCCGCTCGTGCCACATGGCACTGCCTACCACGCGGCCCTCGAGCAGGCCTTGCGCGAGGCGGAACTGATCTGACGCGCCAGGCGCCCGCAGCCCCTGCCGCCCTGCGACGGGCACGGGGTGCTGCCGCGCCCCGGCTCGCCAGCCGCGGCTGAGCCTGCCCCCGATCGAGCTACGGAGAACCGATTCGTGAATGCCCCCCTGAAACAGCAAGTGCCCTCTGCCCTGCGCGCCACGGCGCTTGCTGCCTGCGTGCTGGCGCTGGCCGGCTGCTCGTCGCTCGGCTCGATGCTGCAAGGCGACAAGGTCGACTACCGCAGCAGCGGTTCCAAGACGTCCACGCTGGACGTCCCGCCTGATCTGACCCAACTCTCGCGCGACCAGCGCTACCAGGTCTCTGGCGGCAGCATCAGCGCGACGACCTACCAGGCGGCCACCCCCGCCACCAGCCGGGTGGCGACCGCCAGCGTGGCGCCGGTGGCCATCGGCGACATGCGCATCGAACGCGCCGGGAACCAGCGGTGGTTGGTGAGCCCGCTGCCGCCGGAGCAGCTCTGGCCCCGGCTGAAGGAGTACTGGCAGGAGGCCGGTTTCAATCTCACGCTCGACTCCCCTGAGACCGGGATCCTCGAGACCGACTGGGCTGAAAACCGCGCCAAGCTCCCGCAGGACGTGATTCGCCGCACCCTGGGCCGTGTGCTGGACTCGCTGTATTCGACCAGCGAGATGGATCGTTTTCGCACCCGCGTGGAACGGACCGCCGCCGGCAGCGAGGTCTACATCAGCCATCGCGGCATGCAGGAGGTCTACACCAACCAGCAGCAGGACCAGACCCGCTGGCAGCCGCGCGACGCCGACCCAGAACTCGAAGCGCAGATGCTGGCTCGCCTGATGGTCAAGCTGGGAGCTCGCACTGAACAGGCCCAGGCGGCCGTCGACGTGCCGGCCGCACAACCGAGAGCGCGCGTGGTTTCCGAAGGTGGCGCACAGGCCGTGCAGCTCGACGAGGGCTTCGACCGTGCCTGGCGGCGTGTGGGGCTGTCGCTTGACCGCAGCGGCTTCACGGTCGAGGACCGTGACCGCGCGCAAGGTGTGTACTTCGTGCGCTATGTCGCCGCACCGGTGTCGGTCGAAGCCAAGGAGCCTGGCTTCTTCGCGCGCCTGTTCGGCACGCGCAAGGCCGCTGAGCCGGCACCTGTGCGTTACCGCATTGCCGTGAAGGCTGCCGGTGACCGCAGCCTCGTCACCGTCCTCAATGCCCAGGGTGCGCCTGAGGCGGGCCCGGACGCGCAGCGCATCGTCAAGCTGCTCGTCGACGATCTGAAGTAAACCCCGCGGCACGCACACGATGCTGCGCCTGTGCAGCCTGGGCAGCGGGAGCACCGGCAATGCGACCGTGGTCGAGGCCGGCGACGGCAGCACGACCACCCGCTTGCTGGTCGACTGCGGGCTGTCGCTGAAAGACCTCGACGCCCGGCTCGCCAGTCGATCGCTGCAGGCGAGCGACCTCGATGGTGTGTTCGTCACGCATGAACACGGCGATCACATCGGCTCGGCCGTGGCCCTGGCGCGCCGAGAGGGCCTGCCGCTTTTCATGAGTGAAGGCACCGGGCGTGCTTGCGATCTGTCCCTCTGCCAGGACGATCTTGATGTGCGATGGGTGCGCGATGGTGCGCCCTTCGTGCTGCGCGACCTCGAGGTGCAGCCCTTCACCGTGCCCCACGATGCCGCCGAGCCGCTGCAGCTGGCCTGCAGCGACGGCGCCTCAAGAATCGGCATCCTGACCGACCTGGGAACGGGCACGCCCCACGTGTTGCAGCAGTTGCAGTCGTGCAACGTGCTGTTGCTCGAATGCAACCATGATCCCGAGCTGTTGCAGGCTTCCCGCTATCCGGCCTTCCTGAAGGCTCGTGTCGGGGGGCGCCTGGGGCACCTGTCGAATGCCGCGTCGGCCACACTGCTGGCAGGGCTGCAGCACCTCGGGCTGCGGCATGTGATGGCGGCGCATTTGAGCGAACAGAACAATCGGCCAGACCTGGCGCAGAGCGCCCTGGCACAGGTGCTGGGCAGCCGGCCGGACGAGGTGCTGGTCGCCAGCCCACGCGTGGCGGGCCCATGGCTGCAGGCGTGAGGGTGACGCTGCCGCAACGAGCCGCCCCACGGCGAAAATGACCCGGCCATGAAAAAAGCCGCCCGAGGGCGGCTTTTTTTGTCACGCTCTGAGCAGCTTACTTGGAAGCAGCGTCGGCAGCAGCAGAAGCAGCGCCAGCCACAGCGGCAGCGGCTTCGGATGCAGCACCGGCCACAGCGCCGGCAGCGTCGGAGGCAGCGCCAGCCACTGCGGAAGCAGCGTCAGCAGCAGCGGAGGCAGCAGCTTCGGCAGCGGGAGCAACGGCGGAAGCGGCAGCTTCAACGGGGGCCGGTGCAGCTTCTTCCTTCTTGCCGCAGGCGGCCAGGGCAAAAGCAGCGATCACGGAGGCCAACAGAAGCGACTTGTTCATTCCTTATTCCTCAGAAAGTTTCGACCAGTTACCGGTAAGATCAGTCGGAACTCTTCTTGATAATTGTTGAATCCCGACGCTGGCTGGGGCGTTCTCGAGCATGCCCCGAGCTCAGCCCAAAATTATAACCTCGGGTAAACCAGAATTCATAGTCCCAGAAGCGTTGCGGGAAAGGCTTCTTCGGACTTTTCGGCCAGGTCCTGCAGCGTCTGGGTCGCCGGCACCAGATCGGCTGTCTGCGCGTCCACGAAGCCCCGAAAGCGCAGGGGGTCGACCAGCCTCACGGCTCCCAGACCAGGTGCGAGCCACATCCGGGGCACCAGTTCCGGAGCCAGATCCTCGAGCTGCCGGCAATCGATGACATGCGCCCAGTTGCGGCGCCATTCCACAAAGCGGGGGTGGCGTCGAACGATGTCATCGAAGCTGCTGGCCAGCATGTGCAGGCGGCGGTGCGCATAGGCCCAGCGGGTCAGCGCATCGACCACCGCCCGCTCACCCAGCGGCCAGTCGGCGTAGTCGGTGTCGCACAGCCAGATCTCGCGACAGCCCTGTGTGGCCGCGCGCTCGAAAGCATCGCGGATCGCCTGCTGAAACTCCCCGCGCGACTGGATCGGCGGCACTGGCGTGGCAGCGGTCGGCTCGGCACTCATGGACTCTCCTCTCGGGCAACACGGCCGCGGCCGCATGCATCACAGCGGTTGCAGCCAGCCGTCGTCAGCCCATTGTTGCAGCAACTCACGGGCCTGGGCGCTTGCGCGAGCGATCTGTCGCGCATCAAGCTGACGGTGGTCCGCCAGGTGACGCACCAGTGCGGCATCGCGGCCGGCCGCCCGATAGGACTCGCCGTTGATGTAGACATGGCGCTCGTCGTGGAGCATGCGGGTGCGCCGGTCGAGCCGCACGCCGCCGGTGAGATCCCCGGCATCGCGGGGTTCGAACCAGACCTCGGCTTTCGGTTCGGTAAGGTATTCGCCGAGCGCACGATGCAGCGCCTCAGGCTCGCGCAACAGATCGGTCACCGACTCCAGTGCAAACTGCTGCAGCCCCTGCGGCACGGCTGCCGGGCGGTCGACCGCGGGCTGCCGGGGGTCACGGTAGAGCGGGGAATTGGCATCGTCATCGTCTTCCAGCGCACGCACCAGCAGCTCGCGCACCAGCTCGCTGCGGCGTGGTGCACGAAATCCGATCGAGGCCGTCATGCACTCCCCCTCGGCCACGCCGTCATGCGCCCAGCGCGGTGGCAGGTAGAGCATGTCGCCAGGATCGAGCACGAACTCCTCTTCGGCGACGAAGTTGGACAGGATCCGCAGCGGCACATCCTCGACCAGGCGGGGCTCGGCCAGGCGCCCGATGCGCCAGTGGCGCCGGCCGTGCACTTGCAGCAGGAACACGTCGTAGGAGTCGAAGTGCGGGCCGACCCCGCCGCCGTCGGTCGCATACGACACCATCAGGTCATCCAGCCGGGCATCGGGCACGAAGCGGAACCGGTCAAGCAGTTCGCGGGCCGCCTCGACATGCAGATCCAGGCCTTGCACCAGCAGTGTCCATCCGGGCCGCGACACCGGTGGCAAGGCCCGGCGAGGCATCGGCCCGCGCCGCAGCTGCCATCGGCCGCCGGCGTGCTGGATCAGCCGGGATTCGACATCGTCACGCGTGGCCAGTTCGAACAGCTCGGCCCGCTGTGGGCACCATGGCAACTGTGGCAGGGCCTGGCGGATCAACAGGGGCTTCTTCTGCCAGTGGCGGCGCATGAAGGCGTCGGGTGTGAGCCCGCCGAGCAGGGGAAGCTTGAGGGAAGTGGGTGAATTTTGCATGGTCGCCATTGTGCGATCATTGCCTGATGCACATCTCATCTCCCTGTGTCGTCAGCCTGACCTGGCGACTCGAAGACACCCTGGGCAACGTGATCGACGAACTGCTGGACCCGGTGGAGTTCTTCTACGGCGGCGACGACCTGCTCGCCAAGGTCGAGGAAGCGATCGCCGGCCAGGAGGTCGGCTTCGAAGCCCACCTGCACCTCGAACCCGAACATGCCTTCGGTGACTACGACCCCGAACTCGTGTTCTTCGAGGAACGCAAGCTGTTCCCCGACCACACCGAACCCGGCATGCAGTTCGACGGCCTGCCCGAGGGTGCGACCACCCAGGGCATGCCAGCGGATCACATCTACACGATCACCGAGGTCTATGACTCGCACGTGGTGCTGGACGGCAACCACCCGCTCGCAGGCATTGCGCTGAGACTGAACCTGAAGGTGCGCGACGTGCGCGAGGCCACCGACGAGGAAGTCGAGAACGGCTCGGTCGACCAGCCCGCCCTCACCGTGATGAACACGGTGCCGCCAGGCAGCTCGCTGCACTGAGCCGCGGGCCATCCGGCACATGCCAGTCGGTGCCCTGCCGCTGGTGCCATCAGTGCTTGCCGGTCGAACCGAACCCGCCTTCGCCGCGCGCGGACTGGTCAAACGTCTCCACGACGTTGAAGGTGGCCTGCACCACCGGGACCAGCACGAGTTGCGCAATCCGTTCCATCGGCTCGATCGTGAACGTGGTGTGGCCGCGGTTCCAGCAGCTCACCATCAGTTGCCCCTGGTAGTCGGAATCGATCAGCCCGACCAGGTTGCCCAGCACGATGCCGTGCTTGTGCCCCAGCCCGGAGCGCGGCAGGATCATCGCGGCCAGGCCGGGCTGGCCGATGTGGATCGCCAGCCCCGTCGGAATCAGGTGCGTCTGGCCCGGCTCCAGGGTCACCGGATGATCCAGGCAGGCGCGCAGGTCCAGGCCGGCGCTGCCGGGGGTGGCGTAACTGGGCAGGTGTTCGGCCATGCGCGGGTCGAGCACCTTGAGGTCGATGGGGGTCATGCAGAACCTGTGGCAATGCGTTGAGCGATCTCGCGCACCAGGTGGCGCGCCAGCGTGAGTTTGTCGGCCCGGCGGCCGTCGCCGGGCACTTCGGTGTGCCCCTGGCCGTCAACGAGCAGCAGGGCATTGTCGTCGCGGCCGAAGGTGGCCGGACCGATGTTGCCCACCAGCAGTGGCACGCCCTTGCGCTCACGCTTGGCCCGCGCGTGATTCAGCAAGTCGTGGCTTTCGGCGGCAAAGCCGACACAGTATGGGGGGCGCGGCAGGCGCGCCACACTGGCCAGGATGTCCGGGTTCTCGGCAAAGGCCAGCGTCGGGCACTGCCCCGAGCCGTCCTTCTTGATCTTCTGATCGCTCGACTGGGCAGGGCGCCAGTCGGCCACTGCGGCGGTTGCGATGAACACGTCGTGCACGGTGGACTGCGGCATCACCGCATCGAACATCTGCTGCGCACTGCGCACGTCGATGCGCTGCACACCGCGCGGTGTCGGCAGGCTCACCGGGCCGGCCACCAGGGTGACGTCGGCGCCCGCCTCGCGTGCCGCACGGGCGACTGCAAACCCCATCTTGCCACTCGACAGGTTGGTGATGCCACGCACCGGGTCGATCGCCTCGAACGTCGGGCCGGCCGTCACCAGCACCTTCTTGCCGGCCAGGCACTTGGGCTGGAAGAAGGCGATGAGGTCTTCACACAGTTCACTCGCCTCGAGCATGCGGCCGTCACCGACCTCGCCGCAGGCCTGGTCACCGGTGCCCGGGCCCAGCAGCCGGGCGCCGTCGGCCGTCACGCGGGCCACGTTGCGCTGGGTTGCCGGGTGGGCCCACATCTCGCGGTTCATGGCTGGCGCGAGCAGCAGCGCGCAGCGGTCGATCGGGCGGGCCAGGCACAGCAGGCTCAGCAGGTCGTCGCTGCGGCCCTGGGCCAGCCTGGCGATGAAGTCGGCACTGGCTGGGGCCACCACCACGGCATCGGCGTCGCGCGTGAGGTTGATGTGGGCCATGTTGTTGGCGATACCCGCCACCGGCTGGGTGTCCCACTGGCTGGTGATCACCGGCTGCCCCGACAGCGCCTGCATCGTGACGGCCGTGATGAAGTGCTCTGCAGCTTCGGTCATCACCACCTGCACTGACGCGCCGGCCTTCACCAGCAGCCGCACGAGTTCGGCGCTCTTGTAGCAGGCAATGCCGCCGGACAGCCCCAGCACGATGCGCTTGCCAGCAAGTTCAGGAGTGGGTGTCATGGGTGGTTTCCAGGTGAGATCAGGCCCGCGACGCGCTTCGCATCGGTTGGCCGTGATTATGCGCATGCGTCGAGTCGACCCTGCGGCAGCTACGCCCATCACATGCGGCGCAACGCACCGAACGGGTTCGCGCCCTGCCGAGAAGCCGACATGAACGCTGGGCCTTGTTGAACTTTCAGAAATTCTTGAAAATTCAGACGATACTTGAGCTACCGCAAGAACAGAGCCCCACCATGAATGCCATGTCCCCGCTCGTCCGCAGTTTTGTCGCCCATTTCGGTGAGATGGGCAGTCGGTGGGGCATCAACCGCACGGTGGGCCAGATCTACGCGCTGATCTTTGTGTCTCCGCGCCCCCTCAACGCCGACGAGATCGCCGAGCAGCTCGAGTTCTCCCGCTCCAACGTGAGCATGGGGCTGAAGGAGCTGCAGGCCTGGCGCCTGGTCAGGCTCAAGCACCTGCCGGGCGATCGCCGGGAGTACTTCGAAGCACCGACCGACGCCTGGGAGATCTTCCGCACGCTGGCCGAGGAGCGGCGGCGCCGCGAGATCGAACCCACGCTGTCGATGCTGCGCAATGCCCTGCTCGAGACACCCACAAGCGACGAAGACCGCATCGCCCAGGAGCGCATGAAGGGCATGCACAACCTGATCGAGCTGATGACCACCTGGTTCGACGACGTGCAGCGCATGGATGCCCAGACCCTCGCCCAGCTCATGAAGATGGGGGCCAAGGTGGGCAAGCTGCTCGAGTTCACCGGCAAGGTGAAGGTTGTCTCCGGCGGGCGTGACGCCTCCTGACCCCCCTCCTCCCCTGGCTCCGAAAGGTTTCCGATGGACCCGCTGCTGCTTGCGCGCGTGCAGTTCGCCGCCAACATCACCTTCCACATCCTGTTCCCGACCATCACCATCGCGCTGGGCTGGATGCTGCTGTTCTTCCGCTGGCGCTGGCTGAAGACGCATGACGGCGCCTGGCTTGTGGCCTACCGCTTCTGGACCAAGGTGTTCGCGCTCACGTTTGCGCTGGGTGTGGTGTCGGGCATCACGATGAGCTTCCAGTTCGGCACCAACTGGCCCGGTTTCATGGAACGTGTGGGCAACGTCGCCGGCCCGCTGCTGGGCTACGAGGTGCTGACCGCCTTCTTTCTCGAGGCCACCTTCCTGGGCGTGATGCTGTTCGGCCACGGCAAGGTCAGTGAACGCGTGCACCTGCTGGCCACCTTCCTGGTGGCATTCGGCACCACCATGAGCGCGTTCTGGATCCTGAGCCTCAATTCCTGGATGCAGACGCCGGCGGGCTACGAGATCATCAACGGCGAGTTCCATGTCCGCAGCTGGATGGAGGTGGTGTTCAATCCCTCCTTCCCCTACCGCCTGGTGCACATGCTGCTGGCGTCGGGGCTGACGGTTGCCTTCGTCCTGGCCGGAGTGAGTGCGTGGCAGCAGCTCAAGGGGCGTGCGAACGGCTCCACGCCCAAGGTGCTGCGCACCGGCCTCACGCTGGGTGCGGTGCTGATCCCGCTGCAGATCCTCGTGGGTGACCTGCATGGCCTGAACACGCTCGAGCACCAGCCCCAGAAGATCGCGGCCATGGAAGGCATCTGGGAGACCGAGCGTGGCGCACCGCTGCTGCTCTTCGCCTTGCCGGACGAAACCACGCGCAGCAACCACCTGGCCATCGGCATTCCGCGCGGGGCCAGCCTGATCCTCAAGCACGACGCGAACGGCGAGTTGCAGGGCCTGAACGACTTTGTCGGTGAACATCCTCCAGTGGCGCCCCTGTTCTTCGGCTTCCGGATCATGGTGGGCGTGGGCCTGCTGATGCTGGCCGCCAGCTGGGCGGGCCTGTGGCTCTACCGGCGACGCGGCTGGGCAGCCGACCGGCTCCCACGCGGCCTGCTGTGGGGGCTGTCGTTCATGACCTTCTCGGGCTGGGTTGCCACGGTGGCCGGCTGGTACGTGACCGAGATCGGCCGCCAGCCCTACATCGTCCACGGGCTGCTGCGGACGTCCGAGGTCGCCTCGAACACCCCGGCCCCCGCGATCGCGCTGACCCTGGCGGCCTACCTGACCCTGTATGTCGCCCTGCTTCTGGCCTATGTGGCCGTCGTGAAATACATGGCCGAAAAACCAGCCGAACAGCTGGACGACGAACCGGTGGACCAGGGCATCGCCCCGGCCACGCCCACCGCGGCTCGCCGGGCCGGGACTCAAGGGAGCCACGCATGAGCTACGAAACCCTCCTGCCGGTGATCTTCATGGCCCTGATGGGCGTGTCGATGCTGGCCTACGTGGTGCTGGACGGTTACGACCTGGGCGTGGGCATGCTGCTGCCCCGCGCAGGCGACGACGACAAGGACACGATGATCGCGTCGATCGGCCCGTTCTGGGACGCCAACGAGACCTGGCTGGTGCTGGGTGTGGGCATCCTGCTGATCGCCTTCCCGAAGGCACACGGCATGGTGCTCACCGCGCTGTACCTGCCGGTGGCCGTGATGCTGATCGGGCTGATCCTGCGCGGTGTCGCCTTCGACTTCCGCGTCAAGGCACGGGCCGCACACAAGCACCTGTGGAACAAGCTGTTTTTTGCCGGGTCGATGATGGCCTCGCTGGCCCAGGGCTGGATGCTGGGGCGCTACATCACCGGCTTTGCCGACGGGCTGGGCTATGAACTGTTCGCCGCAGCCATCGCGCTGTGCCTGCCTGCGGCCTACGTGCTGCTGGGGGCCGCCTGGCTGATCATGAAAACCGAAGGCACGCTGCAGGAGCGGGCCATCGCCTGGGCCAAGCGGGCATGGGGTCCGGTGGTGCTGGGCATTGCGCTGATTTCGCTGGCGACACCCTGGGTCAGCGACACGGTGCGCCAACGCTGGTTCACGATGCCGGCCTTCATCGCGCTGCTGCCGATTCCCCTGGTCACCGCCGCCGCACTGGCCGCCGTGCGGGCCTTGCTGAACTCGCACCGCATCCGGGGCAAGCTGTGCTGGCTGCCCTTCGTGCTCATCGTGTTCGTGTTCGTGCTCGGTGCACTCGGGCTGGCGTACAGCCTGTACCCGTATGTGGTGATGGACCGCCTCACGATCTGGCAGGCGGCCAGTGCGCCGGCCTCGCTCACCGTGATCCTGATCGGCTCGGCGATCACGGTGCCCGCCATCGCCGGCTACACCGTGTTCGCCTACCGTGTCTTCTGGGGCAAGGCCACGGCGCTGCGGTACGGCTGAATCACTTGCGGCTGTCGTCGACGGCGTCCTTGATCTTGTCGCCGGCCTTTTCGATCTGGTCACCCACCTTCTCAGCCGCTTCATCGATCTGCTTGCCCGCCCGCTCGGCCGGCCCTTCGGCCGGCTGGCAGGCGACGATGGACAGGCCCAGGAAAGCAGCGCCCAGGGCAGCAAGGATGCGGTTGCGCAGGGACTCGGACATGAGGGTCTCCTTCAGGTTTCGGGTCAGGTTGTCGATGCGTTGCAGGTCGTCGCGCCGGGGACGGTCGCCGCGCCGGGTCAGGCCGGAACACTGCGGGGTCCTCTGCGGAATCCGCTACATGGCGTGCGGATGCATCGAACTTTAGGAAGACGCTTCTCGCCCGGCACTCGGCGGCCAGGCCGGCGCCGGGTCAGCCCCGTCCTACAACTCGGGCAGGACAGTGCGCCGGGCCGTGCGCAGACGGCCTGCGTGCGGGGCCCTCACTGCAGCGACAGCCGCAGCACCTGAAAGCCGGGCGTGTCGCCCAGTGTGGTCACGGCGCCAAAGCGCAGTTCGGACCGGCCGGCCGGGGCGCGATAGCGCCATTGCACCTGCCTGCGCCACGCACCCGAACGCTCGACGGTCCGCTCGGTGACCGGTTCAAGCTCACCGCCGTCCGCCTCACGAAGTCCGTCGAGCGCCTGCAGCAAGGCCAGATGCACCGACGGGCCGTGTGCCGCTTCGACCCACACCGTGCAATGCACCTGAGGCACCACGGCGAGCAGATAGCTGATGCGCTCGGCCGTCTGGCCGTGCATGCGAACCATGGCCGACCCGGCCTGGCCATCGAGCAATGACGAAGCGATCGGGGCGTCGCCCGCATACGGATACAACCCGGCCTGCAGCCCTTGGTCGATCACCTGCGTGGCATCGCCACGCGTGGCCACGCAGGCCTGCAGGAACAGTCTGGCCGCCTCGGCGGGTACCGGATCCGGCGGGGCGCCCGTCGCGCCGGCACCCTCTGCATCACTGGCTGCTGGCGCAGCAGAGGCCGCGGACGTTGCCGGCACCGCGGGCACGGCCGCACCGGAACCCTCCGGTGCGACGACCGGCGGTGTCGCAAGCGGTGTCGCGGGCGGCGTGGTCGGCTCAGCCTGGGCCAGCACACCCGACGGCAGGCACAGCGCCACCACCACCGCCCACAGGCTGGGCAGATACCGGCCCTCAGGCCGTCGGGCACGAGCCGGCGGACGCATGGTCACGGCCTCAGGCCCTCACACGCGCTCGGCAATCCAGGTCTGCACCGATGCCAGCGCGGCATCCAGGCGCGACGGATCCGTGCCGCCAGCCATGGCCAGGTCGGGCTTGCCACCCCCCTTGCCACCGACCTGCTGAGCCACGTGATTGACGAGTTCACCGGCCTTGACACGACCCGTGCTGTCGGCGGTGACACCCGCGGCCAGCTGGACCTTGCCCCCATCGACCGTGGCGAGCACGATCGCGGCGGTCTTGAGCTTGTCCTTCAGCTTGTCCATCGTGTCGCGCAGCGTCTTGGCGTCCGCCCCGTCCAGCATCGCCGCGAGCACCTTGAGGCCCTTGACGTCCACCGCACGGGTCACCAGTTCGTCGCCCTGCACCGAGGCCAGGCGGCCCTTCAGCGCAGCCACTTCCTTCTCGAGCGCGCGCACCTGGTCGAGCACCTGCCCGACCCGGCCCGACAGCTCGGCCGGTGTGGCCTTGAGCGTGCCGGCCACGGTGTTGACGGTCGATTCCAGGGTCTGCAGATAGGCCAGCGCATTGGCGCCGGTCACCGCCTCCACGCGTCGGATACCGGCGGCAACACCCCCTTCCGCGACGATCTTGAACAGGCCGATGTCGCCCGTGCGCTGCACATGCGTGCCCCCGCACAGCTCGCGGCTGCTGCCGATGTCCAGCACGCGCACTTCGTCGCCGTACTTCTCGCCGAACAGCATCATGGCCCCCGACTTCTGGGCCTCGTCGATCGGCATGATGCGCGCCTGCGTGGCCGCGTTGGCCAGGATCTCGGCATTGACGATCGCCTCGACCTTGCGGATCTGCTCGTCGGTCATCGGCGCGTTGTGCGCAAAGTCGAAGCGCGTGCGCTCGGCGTTCACCAGCGAGCCCTTCTGCTGCACATGTGCGCCCAGCACCTCGCGCAGCGCCTTGTGCATCAGATGGGTGGCGCTGTGGTTGCGCACCGTGCGGGCGCGCTGGTCGCCGTCGACCCGCGCGTTGAGGGTGTCGCCGACCTTGACCTCGCCCTCGACCACCCGCCCGTGGTGGCCGAAGACGTCGGCCTGGATCTTCAGCGTGTCTTCGACGAGGAAGCGGCTGGTCGGGTTGCGCAACTCGCCCGTGTCGCCGACCTGGCCACCGCTTTCGGCATAGAACGGGGTGTGGTCGAGCACCACCACCGCATCGTCACCGGCACGCGCGCTGGACACGGGCGAACCATCGACATACAGCGCCGTGACCTTGGCGCCGTCGTGCGTGAGATGCTCGTAGCCATGGAAGGTGGTGGCCGTGCCGCTGTATTCGAGTCCGGCCGCCATCTTGAACTTGCCGGCCGCGCGCGCCTGCTCACGCTGGCGGGCCATCGCGGCGTCAAAGCCGGCACTGTCGACCGTCACGCCGCGCTCCCGGCACACATCGGCCGTGAGGTCGAGCGGGAAGCCGTAGGTGTCATGCAGCTTGAAGGCCAGTTCACCGTCGAGCTGTTTCGTGCCGCCAGCCAGTGCCGATTCCAGGATCTCCATCCCGTTGGCGATCGTCTGGAAGAAGCGTTCCTCTTCCTGGCGGAGCACCTCGGTGATGCGGGCCTGGTGCTGACGCAGTTCGGGGTAGGCGTCGCCCATCTGGTTCACCAGCTCGCCCACGAGCTGATAGAAGAAGGGCTTGCGGGCACCGAGCTTGTAGCCGTGGCGGATGCCCCGGCGCGCAATCCGGCGCAGCACATAGCCCCGCCCTTCGTTGCCGGGGATCACGCCGTCGGCCACGGTGAACGAGCAGGCACGGATGTGGTCGGCGATCACCTTCAGCGAGGGGGCGTCCTTGTCGCAGTCGCCGGCACCCGCCTGGTCGACCGCCCGCTTGGCGGCTGCCAGCAGGGCCACGAACAGGTCGATCTCGTAGTTGGAGTGCACATGCTGAAGCACGGCGGCGATACGCTCCAGGCCCATGCCGGTGTCCACGCTGGGCTTGGGCAGCTTGTGCATGACCCCCGCCTCGTCGCGGTTGAACTGCATGAACACGTTGTTCCAGATCTCGATGTAGCGGTCGCCGTCCTCGTCGGGGCTGCCGGGCGGGCCGCCCGGGATCTCGGGGCCGTGGTCGAAGAAGATCTCGGTGCACGGGCCGCAGGGGCCGGTGTCGCCCATCATCCAGAAGTTGTCGGACGCATAGCGCGCGCCCTTGTTGTCGCCGATGCGCACGATGCGCTCGGCCGGCACGCCGACGTCCTTGTTCCAGATCTCGTAGGCCTCGTCGTCTTCGGCGTAGACCGTGACCCACAGCTTGTCCGCGGGGAGCTTGAAATGCTCGGTCAGCAGCTCCCAGGCGTAGCGGATCGCGTCGCGCTTGAAGTAGTCACCGAAGCTGAAGTTGCCCAGCATCTCGAAAAACGTGTGGTGGCGGGCGGTGTAGCCCACGTTCTCGAGGTCGTTGTGCTTGCCGCCGGCCCGGATGCACTTCTGTGCGGTGGTCGCACGGCTGTACGGACGCTTGTCGAAGCCGAGGAACACGTCCTTGAACTGGTTCATCCCGGCGTTTGTGAACAGCAGCGTCGGGTCGTCGCCGGGCACCACCGGGCTGGAGGCGACGATCTGGTGTCCCTTGGACTCGAAGAACTTCAGGAAGGTCTGGCGGATCTCGGCGGCTTTCATCCGGGGCTCTTTCTGGGCCGGTGTCGGCGCAGCGACCTGCTGCGCCCGCCCACCTGGCGGATTTTGGGTAAGTTTTCGATTATAGGAAGCCCGGCCATGCGCAGGCCCTTGCCACCCTCGCGAATGGCCTTCGGCAGCAGGTGAGCTGTTCGCACGGGTGACACCGTGCCCGAGGCCGGCGGCCTATCATTGCTTGCCCCCCCTTCCTGTGTGCCCGGCCGGCGTGGGTCCCGCGCCTCATCGCCAGCCGTCAACGTGATCGAGACCGCCTCATGGACAACACCGCCTCCCCGCTGGATCAACTGAAGGATCCCACGCTGCTCAAGACCGACGCGCTGGTCAATGGCGTATGGGTCAAGGGCCATGCACGCTTCGACGTGACCGACCCGGCCACCGGACGCAAGCTGGCCGACGTGGCCAACCTGGGCGCAGCCGAGGCTGAGCAGGCTGTCGCCACGGCGGCAACCGCCTGGCCGGCATGGCGCGCCAAGACGGCCAAGGAGCGCGCCGCGATCCTGCTGCGCTGGTTCCACTTGATGCACGAACATGCCGACGACCTGGCCCGCATCATGACCGCCGAACAGGGGAAGCCGCTGGCCGAAGCAAGGGGTGAGGCGGTCTACGCCGCCAGCTTCGTCGAGTGGTTCGCCGAAGAGGCCAAACGCGTCTACGGCGAGACCATCCCGACCACCGACGCGGGCAAGCGCTATCTCGTCATCAAGCAGCCGATCGGCGTGTGCGCGGCGATCACGCCGTGGAACTTCCCGATCGCGATGATCACCCGCAAGGTTGCCCCGGCCATTGCCGCGGGCTGCCCGGCGGTGATCAAGCCCGCTGAACAGACCCCGCTGTCGGCGCTGGCCACGGCCGAACTGGCGCTGCGCGCCGGCATGCCGCCAGGGGTGCTGAGCGTGCTGACAGCCGATGGACCGCGCTCGATCGAGGTCGGCAAAGTGTTGTGTGGCAGCGACACGGTGCGCCACCTGTCCTTCACCGGGTCGACCGAAGTCGGTCGCATCCTGATGCAGCAGTGCGCGCCGACGGTCAAGAAACTGTCGCTGGAACTCGGCGGCAACGCCCCCTTCATCGTGTTCGACGATGCCGACCTGGACAGCGCGGTCGAGGGAGCGCTGGCCAGCAAGTACCGCAATGCCGGCCAGACCTGCGTGTGTGCCAACCGTCTTTATGTTCAGGACGGCGTGTATGACGACTTCGTGGCCCGGCTGGCCGACCGGGTGCGGGGCATCCGCGTGGGCAACGGCTTCGAGGCGGGTGTCAACCAGGGACCGCTGATCGACGAGCAGGCGCTGGCCAAGGTCGAGCAGCATGTGGCCGATGCGACCGCCAAGGGCGCCAGGGTGCTGACCGGCGGGCGGCGCATCGGCGAACGCTTTTATGAACCCACGGTGCTGGCCGGTGCCACCGCCGACATGCTGTGCGCACGCGAAGAGACCTTCGGCCCGGTCGCCCCGGTCTTCCGCTTCAAGACCGAGCAGGATGCGGTGGACGCGGCCAACCACACCGAGTTCGGCCTGGCGAGCTACTTCTACAGCCGCGACGTCGGCCGGATCTTCCGTGTCGCCGAGGCCCTCGAGTACGGCATGGTGGGCATCAACACCGGGCTCATTTCAGTGGCCGAGGTGCCGTTCGGCGGCGTGAAGCAGTCCGGCCTGGGGCGCGAAGGTTCGCACCACGGCATGGACGACTACGTGGAAGTGAAGTACCTCTGCCTGGGTGACATCCTGAAGTGAGCCTGTCGCCGCCGGCCTTCCCGGGTTGGCCCTACAACAGCTCTTCGGGCGCAAACGGCGTGAGCAGCATCAGCAGCAACTGGGCGCCGACGCTGGCGCCCGGTTCACGCCCTTCGACGCTGGGCACCCCGGGGGTGTCGCTGCGCCAGCGCAGGCGTTCGCCGTCGGGCTCGACGAGTTCGAGCCGGTAGCTGCTGGAACGGGCCACGTCCTCGTACAGGCGCATGACTTCCGCTGCCAGCGCCGGGCTGCGCAGCACGAGGCCGACCTCGGTATTCAGCCGGGCCGATCGCGGATCCATGTTCATCGAACCGACCAGCACGGTGCGGCGATCAATGACCAGCGCCTTGGCGTGCAGGCTGGCCGCCGAACTGCCGAAACGGCCGAGCCAGGCGCGGGTGGCCCCCAGCCGGGGTCTGAGTTCATGCAGTTCCACCCCGGCACGCAGCAGGTCGGGCCGGTAGCGCGCATAGCCGATGTGGACCGCCGGCGCGTCCGTCGAGGCCAGCGAGTTCGTGAGCACCCTCACCTTCACCCCGCGCTCGCGCAGCTCACGCACCAGCGCCACGCCCTGGGTGCCGGGCACGAAGTACGGCGAGATCACCACCAGTTCGCTCGCCGCCGTGCGCACGAGCGCCCCCAGGTCGTCGGCGATCGTCTCGCTGGCATCGGGCTGGCCTTCGCTGGCGATCTTCGATGGCGCGTCGGCCAGGACGGTGGCAGGCACCCACCGCAGACGCGCGGGGTCGATGGCGGATGCGGGCGCGGGCGCGGGCGCGGGCGCCACCGTCGCTTCGACGGCCGGTGCATCCGCGTTCGGTCGGGGCGCGTCGAGTGCGCCGTCGCAGCGCGGCTCCTGCTGCACAAGCACGCTCACCGGATAGGCCAGCAGACTGTTCCAGAAACGATCGAACGTGTTCGACAGCGAGCGCACCACCGGCCCGACGGCCAGCACATCCAGGTCGACAAAATTGCTGTCCGGGCTCTGCACGAAGTAGGCATCGCCCAGGTTGCGCCCACCCGTCACGCCCAGGCTGTTGTCGGCCACGAACAGCTTGTTGTGCATGCGGTGGTTGATGCGGCGGATGTCGGTGAGCGAGGCGAGGATCCGGGTGGCCGTGGACAACCGGCCCGCCGGAAACGGGTTGTAGAGTCGCACCTCGATGCGCGGATGGCGCGTGAGGCACAACAGGCTGGCGTCGTTCTCCGCCGTGTTGAGATCGTCCAGCAGCAGGCGCACCCGCACCCCGCGCTGTGCAGCCGCATGCACGGCGCGCAGCAGCGTGCGCGTCGACGGGTCGTTGGCGATCAGGTAGTACTGCAGGTCCAGCGTGTGGTCGGCCTGCTGAGCCAGCGCGAGCAGGGTCTCGAAGGCATCTTCACCGGAGGCCAGCAGGCGCACACCCGAGTAGTACGGATTGGGCGCCGCTGCCTGCACCTGCTGACCCAGCCGGCTCGATGCCGGCCGTTCGAACGCCACGCTGCGGGGAAGCTCGACCGGGTCTGGCAGGCTGGCGCAGCCCATGGCCATCAGGCTCAGGCCCAAGGCTGCGAGGTGCAGCAAGGACCGCACAAACGCAAAGGGCCGCACTTGGCGGCCCTGGCAATCTGGAGCGGGTGAAGGGAATCGAACCCTCGTATGAAGCTTGGGAAGCTGCCGTTCTACCATTGAACTACACCCGCGGTGTGGCGCAGATTATAGGGGCACTCGCCGTGGTGGCGTTGCGGGATGCTGACAAGCAGATCGAGTCGACCGGCCGAGCGCTTTGTCTCACACTGAACTGGTGAGCGCCCCCCAGGGCCGGGCTGCGCCCAGCCCGCCCCCCGAGGGGGTCAAGGAAACTTGGGGCGGCCCGGCGTTTGCTTGTGA
>CAMLSD010000069.1 GCA_946482595.1 uncultured Comamonadaceae bacterium | reverse complement strand
CGGATCAAGAAGGGGGCTTGTCTGAGCCCATCGGGCGAGTTTGCCCCCTTCCCGCTCGGACCGAGCAGCGCAAGGGAGTTTCCGTGCCAACGGAAACCGACACCTCGGGGGTGCCCTTTCTTTTGGTTCCTTTTCTTTGGGCACGCAAAGAACAGGAACTCGCCCGCCGGGGCGAACTCCCGGCTCGCCCCGCCAGGGGCGAAACAGCAGCGCCACCCAACGCAGCAGCGCCACGCCAACGCCGACCCTCTCCCCAACCCTCTCCAGCAAGCGGGAGAGGGAGCAGAGCCGGCCCAGGTGCAGCCCTGTCACCCCACCGTCACACAAGGTTTACCGCATGGTCACGGGTCGTCTAGATGATTCGCCTCCATCCCATCCGACCCGTTCATGGAGCCCGTCATGTCCCACCCCGTGATCGAAGTGCGAGAGCTGCGCAAGAGCTTCGGGCCGCATACGGCCCTCAAGGGCGTGAGCCTGGACGTGCAGCCCGGTGAAATGGTGGCGCTGCTCGGGGCCTCGGGCTCGGGCAAGTCGACCCTGCTGCGGCACCTGTGCGGCCTTCACCGCGGTGATGCCGGCACGCTGTCGCGTGTGGCCATGCTGGGCCGTACCGTGCAGGTCGGGGGGCGCTGCAGCGCCGACGTGCGTGACATCCGTGCCGGTGTGGCGATGATCTTCCAGCAGTTCAACCTGGTCGATCGCCTGCCGGTGATGCACAACGTGCTGGCGGGTGCGCTGCACCGCCTGCCGCTGTGGCGCAGCCTGCTGGGGTGGTTCCCGCAGGCTGAACTGCGGGCCGCGCACGAGGCGCTGGCGCGGGTGGGCATCGAGCGCTGTGCCTGGCAACGGGCGTCCACGCTGTCGGGCGGCCAGCAGCAGCGGGCCGCCATTTCGCGTGCCATCGTGCAGCAGGCCCGGGTGGTGCTGGCCGACGAGCCGATTGCCTCGCTCGACCCCGAGTCCAGCCGCCGCGTGATGGAGCTGCTGGCGGCGCTCAACCGCGAGCGGGGGGTCACCGTGCTGGTGTCGCTGCACCAGGTCGACTACGCCTTTGCCTACTGCCCTCGCACGGTTGCGCTGCGCCAGGGCGAAGTGGTCTACGACGGCCCGACCCGCGAGCTGACGCGCGAGCGGCTGAAGGACCTCTACGGCGCCCAGACCGACGAACTGTTCGACCGTTCCGTTCCGCAGGACGCGTGGCCCGCCGCCGACCTGTCCCGTTCAACCGGCCTGCCCGTGCTGCAGGCTGCCTGACCCCGACCTCCAGGAGACCCTCATGCAACGACGTACCCTCACGCTGGCCGCTGCGGCCCTGCTCTCGCTGACCCTGGCCGCGCCCCTGCGTGCCCAGTCGAACGAGATCAATTTCGGCATCATCTCGACCGAGTCGTCGGCGAACCTCAAGACCGCCTGGCAACCTCTGCTCGACGACATGCGCCGGGTCACCGGCCTGAAGGTCAACGCCTTCTTTGCGCCCGACTATGCCGGGGTGATCGAAGGCATGCGCTTCAACAAGGTGCATGTGGCCTGGATGGGCAACAAGTCCGGCATGGAGGCTGTCGACCGCGCCGGGGGTGAGGTGTTTGCCAAGGTGACGCAGGCCGACGGCGCGGCCGGCTACTGGAGCGTGATGGTCGTGCACAAGGACAGCCCGCTCAAGAACCTGGACGACGTGCTCAAGTCGCGCACGAATCTCACGCTGGGCTTCGGCGACCCCAACTCGACCTCGGGTTCGCTGGTGCCGGGGTTCTATGCGTTCTCGCAGAACCAGGTCGATCCGCTGAAGGACTTCAAACGCACCGTGCGTGCCAACCACGAGACCAACATGCTGGCCGTGGTGAACCGCCAGGTCGATGTGGCCACGGTGTCCAGCGATGGCCTGGACCGCATGCGCATGAAGCAGGCCGACAAGCATGCGCTGCTGCGTGAGGTGTGGCGCTCGCCGCTGATTCCGAGCGACCCGATGCTGTGGCGCCGTGACCTGGACGCCGGCACCAAGCAGAAGATCCGCGACTTCTTCATGAGCTATGGCCGCGAGGCCCGTGAAAAGGAGATCCTGCGCACCCTGACCTTTGCCGGTTTCGTGGCGTCGGACAACACCCAGCTGGTGCCGATCCGCCAGCTCGAACTGGCGCGCGAGCGCATCAAGGTCGAGGGCGACACGACACTCTCGGCCGATGAGCGCCAGCAGAAGCTGCGTGAGATCGATGCACGCCTGGCCGAGCTGCGCAAGACGGTGGCGAGCGCCAACTGAGCGCCGCGCACCGCGCTGATCGAACCCACCTGCGACACCCCCATCGAAGTCGAGGATCCGTCCATGAGTGTCGAAGCCCTGAAGCTGCCCGAGCGCCCGCGCGCCTCGATGGCCGGCCTGATGATGTGGGCAGTGCTGCTGGCCGTGCTGGCCGGATCCTGGCAGGGCGCCGACATGCGTCCGCTGGACCTGCTGCGCGAGTCCGGCAACATGAGCGAATACCTGGCCGGGTTCTTCCCGCCCAGCTTCCGCGAGTGGCAGCACTACGCCAGCGAGCTGCTGGTGACGCTGCAGATCGCCGTGTGGGGCACGGCACTGGCCATCGTGTGTGCCGTCCCGCTGGGGCTGCTGGCCTCGTCCAACATCGTGCCGTGGTGGGTCCATCAGCCGGTGCGCCGCGTGCTCGACGGTTGCCGCGCGATCAACGAGATGGTGTTTGCGCTGCTGTTTGTCGTGGCGGTGGGCCTGGGGCCCTTTGCCGGGGTGCTGGCGCTGTGGATCCACACGACCGGCACGCTGGCCAAGCTCTTTTCCGAAACGGTGGAGGCCATCGATCCGCAACCGGTCGAGGGCATCCGTGCCACCGGCGCACATCCGCTCGAAGAGATTGTGTACGGCGTGATCCCGCAGGTCATGCCCCTGTGGATCTCGTACTCGCTCTATCGCTTCGAGGCCAACGTGCGCTCGGCCTCGGTGGTGGGCATGGTGGGCGCGGGCGGGATCGGCATGGTGCTGTGGGACGTGATCCGTGGCTTCCAGTATGCGGAGACGGCGGCCGTGCTGCTGATGCTGGTCGTCACGGTGTCGCTGATCGACCTGGTGTCATCGCAGTTGCGCAAACGTCTGATCTGATGGCGGCATTGCACCGCCCCACGATCCCCACGAGGCACACCATGGACCTGAACGCCGAGGGCGTCATCGATCGCATCGAGACGCTGTTCCTGACACGCGGACAACGCCTGTACAGCGGCGCCCATGCCGAGCGCGTGACCGCCCTGGCGCATGCGCTGCAGTGCGCACAACTGGCCGAATGGGCCCATGCCGATGAAGCGCTGGTGGCCGCGGCCCTGCTGCACGACGTGGGGCACCTGCTGCGCGACGAGCCGGTCGCCGACCACGAAGACGACCAGCACGAGCTGCATGCAGTGGGCTGGCTGCGACCGGACTTCCCACCGGCCGTGATCGAGCCGATCCGCCTGCATGTGGCGGCCAAGCGCTACCTGTGCCGGCGCGATCCGCGCTACCTCGCCGGCCTGTCGAGCGCTTCGGTGCATTCGCTGGCGCTGCAGGGGGGCGTGATGGACCCGGACGAGGCCGATGCCTTCGAGACCCTGCCGCACGGCATGGCCGCGGTGCAGCTGCGCCGCTGGGACGACCTCGCCAAGGAGCCTGGCAAGCGCACGCCGCCGCTGGGCTACTACCTGGGGCTGCTGGAGGGTCTGCTGGCGCCGGCACCGGCCGAACGGCTGGCCATCGGCGCCGAGTGAGCCGCCCGCACTACTTCGGCTCCTGAACGACGCCGGTCTCGCGTTCGGCCAGGACCACCGCATTGACACCGCCCGCCCCGTCGGGCACCACGGCGATCAGGTAGATCGAGCGGTCGGCCAGGCGCACCGAGGGCAGGTCGAGCACGATGGCCGTGGTGCCGCCGCGCGTGACGACCAGCCGGTAGGTATCGGTGTCCAGCGTGGCAAAACCGGTCAGGCCATCGAACGCGCCCAGCGTGAAGGTCGGTGTGGTGGTGGCCAGGTTGGCATCGGCCGTCGTGAGGAACACATCAAGCGACTCGACGCCCGAGACAGCGTGCAGGGCGCGTACCTTCACTTCACCGGCCGGGGCCAGCGAGGTGGTTTCTTCCACGCGCCTGAGCTTGCGGGTTTCGGTGCCGCCCCCATAGGCGAGCACGGTGTTGGCCGTCTCGATGTCGAAGTCCAGGGTGGCGTCGAGCAGGTTGGTGGTGGTGCCGACCTCACGCACCCGCACGCGGCGGTCACCCGGATCGGTGCGCACGTAGTCGGTGCGCCCGCCGGTGCTGGGCAGGGCCGCAGCGATCAGCGAGCCTTCCAGCCAGAAGTCCGCGGCACTCACACCCAGCAGGCCGTTCACGAAACGCACCCGTGGCAGTTCATCGTCGGCGAACCCCCCGCCGCAGGCCGGAAGGCTGGCGAGCACAGGGGCGCCCAGGGCGGCGGCGAGCAGCCGGCGGCGCAGTCGGTCGGGGGCGGGGTGTCGGGCAGTCACGATGCGACCTCGTCAAGGGGAACCAACCTCGATCATGCCCGAAGGCCGGTCACTGCGAGGTCAGCACCGAGCCATTGGCGCGTTCGGGCAACGAGGTGACCGCCAGGCCCAGCCCGCCGCGCGGCAGCACGACCAGCGTGACCACGGTGCCGGCCGTGATGCTCACCTGCGAGCGGGTGAACACCGCTGCGGTCGAGCCGGTCAGCGTGAGGATCAGCGTGTAGGTGCCGGCCGCCAGGCTGCGGAAGTCGCTGAGTGTGTCGTAGCTGCCCAGCGTGAGTGTGGGGGCGATCACGCTCAGGTCCACCGGGCTGCCGCTCACCAGGTAGAGGTTCAGACCGGCGACACCGGATGCGCCATGCAGCGCCCGCACCTTGACCTGGCCGGACGCCGGGGCCGCGCTGTTCTCGATGAACTGGCGCAGCTTGGGGGCCGTGGCCGTGCCGTAGGCCACCACCGAATGGTCAATCTGTTCGCCGAATCCGAAGCTGGACTCGACCACCGGCGACGCCGCCCCGGCCGCACGGGCCGACACCCGTCGTGTGCCCTTGTCGAGGAAGTAGTAGTCGGTGCCGTTGCCGCCGGAGGCCAGCGCGGCCACGGCCCGGTTGCCGTCGATGAGGAAGTCGGCCGAGGCCACGTCCTGGAAGCCGTTGACGAACCGCACACGGGGATCGTCCAGCGTGTCGCCACCGCCGCAGCCCAGCAGGCCCGTGCTGCCCAGGCCCGCAAGACCCAGGGCCGACAGGGTGAACAGGCGACGTCGTGCGTCGGGGCGTTGGCGATCGGTCGGGTGGCTCACGGTGCGCTCCAGGGGGTCAGGAAGCGCACGATGATGCCAGCGGGCCGCGACCGCGGCTGACGCTCAAAAGAGGGACAGCCCTGCCTCGTTGGAGGTAAGCCTTTCGAGGGAAGCGGCGGGTTCGTTCACACCTTCTCAGGCCACGCGCTGGCCGTTGCGATGGACCTCGCGCACGACAGGGCGGCCCTGCACCTCGCGCACGCGCAGCAGGTCGGCGCGCAGGCCGGGGGCCAGCTCGCCGCGGTCGCTGAAGCCGCAGGCGCGGGCGGCATTGCGGCTCACGACGTTGACCGCCTCGTTCAGCGCGAAGCCGCCTTCGTGGTGCAGCCGCCATGCGGCATTGAGCAGGCTGGTGGGCACGTAGTCGGACGACAGCACGTCGAGCACGCCGGCGCGAGCCAGGTCCATCGCCGAGACATTGCCCGAGTGCGAGCCGCCGCGCACGATGTTCGGCGCCCCCGCGATGGTGGCCAGGCCATGGGCGCGCGCGTGGCGCGCCGCATGCATCGTGGTGGGGAACTCGCTCATCGCCGCACCCAGCGCCAGGGCCTCGTCCACATGCTCGACCGTGGTGTCGTCGTGGGTGGCCAGGGCCACGTCGTGCTGCCGGGCAAAGTCGGCGAACCAGCGGCGGTTGGGCTCGGCGTAGCGGGCCTGCCGTTCGGGCGCCAGGCGTACCTCGGCCTCGAACTGCGCGTCGCTCCAGCCCTTCTTGCCGGTGTAGTACGTGCGGGCATGGGCGATGTCGCTCCACTGGCGCTGGCCTGGCGTGTGGTCCATCAGCGAGAGCATCTTCAGCCGCGGGTGGTGCGCAAACGGCTCGAACAGTTCGCGCGCATTCGGCGCAGGCAGCTCGCAGCGGATGTGGATGTAGTGATCGGCCCGCAGCACGCCGGCTGCCTCGAGGGCGTCGAGCACGTCGAGCAGCAGGCTCTGGTCGCGTGAGCGGAAGCCTTCACCGTAAGGATCGCCCACGCCGATGGCGTCGAACACGGTGGTGATGCCGGCGGCCGCGACCTCGGCGTCGTGGGCCTGCACCGCAGGCTGGGTCGGGAACACCACCTTCGGCCGAGGCATCACATGGCGTTCGAGGTTGTCGGTGTGCACCTCGACCAGGCCGGGCAGCAGGAAGTCGCCCTGCAGGTCCTGGGCGCCGGGCACATGGCTCGCCCCGGTGTCGATGGCGGCGATGCGTCCGTCGCGCACCTGCAGCGATCCTTCGAGCACGCCGTCGGCGGTGACGATGCGTGCCCGGGTGTAGACCTGTTCGTTCATGCCAGCACTTTCTCAGATTCCGTTCAGAACTCGACGAGGCGCGTGGCCACGGCCTCGCGCACTTCCTCGTCGTGGAAGATCCCGACGATGGCCGTGCCGCGTGCACGGGCCTCCTGGATCAGCGACACGACCACCTGCCGGTTCGCTGCATCCAGCGAGGCCGTGGGCTCGTCCAGCAGCAGCATCGGCGTGGGCTTGATGAACCCGCGGGCAATGTTGACACGCTGTTGCTCGCCGCCCGAAAAGGTGGACGGCGGCAGCGGCCACAAGGCCTGCGGCACGTTCAGTCGCGCCAGCAGTTCGCCGGCCTGCTGGCGTGCGGCCTGCTGGCGCGCATCGACCACAGTGTCATCCAGGGCTTCGCTGTTGCCCAGCCCCGTTTCGGGGGGCAAGGGGTCTTCGCCGGCCAGGGGCGTCTCGAGCAGGCGCTCGGCCACCACGTCCAGCGCCCCCACGCGCGGGATGGTGCGCAGGAACTGGCTGACATGGCTGATCGCATGGCGCCGCAGGGCCAGCACGGTGCGTGGCTCGGCGCGGCCGAAGTCCCAGGACTGTCCGAACAGCCGCAGCACGATGCTGCCGGTGTCGCAACCATAGTTGCCGTACAGGCATTTCATCAGCGTGGACTTCCCGCGCCCCGAGGCGCCCACGAGTGCCACACACTCGCCGGCATGCACCTCCATCGAGAAGTCGTCCAGCACGGGCAGGCGCACGCCGTGGCGCTGATGCAGCGTGAAGCTCTTGGCCAGCGAGCGCACCTCGATCACCGGCAGCACGTGAAGATCATGGTTCATGGCGTCACCACCGAAGAGACCAGCAGCTGGGTGTAGGCATGCTGGGGGTCGTCCAGCACACGGTCGGTCAGCCCGTGTTCGACGATGCGGCCCTGGCGCATCACCATCGTGCGGTGCGCCAGCAGCCGGGCCACGCCCAGGTCGTGGGTCACGATGATGGCCGACAGGTGCAGCCGGGCCACGAGCAGCCGGATCAGATCGAGCAGCCGGGCCTGCACCGAGACGTCCAGGCCCGAGGTGGGCTCGTCCATCAGCACCAGGCGGGGGTGCGTGACCAGGTTGCGCGCGATCTGCAGCCGCTGGCGCATGCCGCCCGAGAAGGTGCGCGGCAGGTCGTCCATGCGCGCCGGGTCCAGCTCGACCCGGCTCATCCATTGCGCGGCACGCTCACGCAACAGGCCGTAGTGGCGGTGGCCCTGCCCCATCAGGCGCTCGCCGATGTTGGCACCGGCACTCACGGCCATGCGCAGGCCATCGGCCGGGTTCTGCTCGACATGGCCCCATTCGGTGCGGGCCAGCCTGCGGCGTTCGCTCTCGTCGACACGGTGCACATCGACCCACTTGTCCTCGCGGGTGCGGTAGCGCACACGGCCGGTGCTGGGGGTCTGCCGGCCTGCCAGGCAGGACAGCAGGGTCGACTTGCCCGAGCCCGATTCGCCCACGATGGCCAGCACCTCGCCCGGGTGCAGCTCGAAACTCGCGTCCTGCACTGCCCACAGGCCGTCGAACTGCCGGCCCAGGCCCTCGACCTTCAGCAGCGGCTGTGCGCCTTCACTCGTGACGGATCTCATGCGGTGGCTCCTTCGAGTTGTTCGCGGCACCAGTCGGTGTCCGAGCAGGCCCACAGGGTCTGGCCACCGTCGAGGTGCACCTCGTCGAGGTAGCTGGTCGTGCAGCCGCACAAGGCACAGGCATGGCCGCTCTCGCCGGGCGAGAACGGATGGTCCTCGAAGTCCAGGCTGCGCACGTCGGTGTAGGGGGGCACGGCATACAGGCGCTTCTCGCGCCCGGCACCGAACAGCTGCAGGGCCGGCGAGCGGTGCATCCTGGGGTTGTCGAACTTCGGGATCGGCGAGGGCGCCATCACGTAGCGCTGGTTCACCAGCACCGGGTAGTCGTAGGTGGTCTCGATCTGGCCCCAGTGCGCGATGTCTTCGTACAGCTTCACGTTCATCAGGCCGTACTCGCGGAAGGCATGCAGCTTGAGCGTTTCGCCACGGCGGGGTTCGAGCTTGTACAGCGGCTCGGGCTGCGGCACCTGGTAGACCAGCGTCTGGCCTTCGCTCAACGGGGCTTCGGGGATGCGGTGGCGCGTCTGGATCACCGTGGCCTCACGGGTGCGTGTGGTGGTGGCCACGCCGGTGGTGCGCGCAAAGAAGGTGCGGATGTTGACGGCGTTGGTCGTGTCGTCCGAGCCCTGGTCGATCACCTTGAGCACGTCGTCGCGGCCGATGATCGCGGCCGTGACCTGGATGCCGCCGGTGCCCCAGCCATAGGCCAGCGGCATCTCGCGCGAGCCGAAGGGCACCTGGTGGCCGGGAATGGCCACGGCCTTCAGCAGCGCGCGGCGCAGCATGCGTTTGGTGCGTTCGTCGAGGTAGGCAAAGTTGTAGCCCTCGGCCGGAGCCAGGCTGTGCAGGGCGCGGTTGTTCATGGTCGGGTCAGTGTGTCGGTGTCGGTCGCGACGGCGGCGGTCGCGGTCGCGCTTGCTGATGCGGCGGCAGCATCGATGGGGACTGCAGGCGTGTCCCCCACGGTGGCCTGCAGGTGAGTCGCGCGAAGCTGGCGGATCAGCTGCAGCTCGCTCTCGAAGGTCACGTAGTGCGGCAGCTTCAGGTGCTGCACGAACCCCGAGGCCTCGATGTTGTCGCCGTGCGGCAGCACGAACTCGGCGTCCTGGGCCGGGCTGGTGCGCTCCTCGCCGAATTCGTCGCAGCGCATCACACGGTCGGCCAGCGACATCGCCATCGCCTTGCGTTCGCCCTGGCCGAACACGAGGCCGTGGCCGCGCGTGAACTGCGGCGGTACGTCCGGCGAGCCGACGAACTGGTTGATCATCTGGCACTCGGTCAGCTCGACGTCACCGATCTCGATGGCAAACCCCAGCTCGTCGGGCACGATCTCCACCGGCACCTGCCCGACCCGGATCTCGCCGGCAAACGGGTGGGTATGGGCATAGCCGCGCTGGGTCGAGTACGCCATGCCCAGCACCCAGCCCTCGTCGGCGCGTGCCAGCATCTGCAGGCGTGCCGTGCGCGGCATCGGATACTGCGGCGGCACCCGGGTGATGTCGGGGGGTTCGGGGTCGCCGGCGGTGGGCAGGCAGGGCTCGATCAGGCCTTCGCGGGCCAGGGGGTCCAGCGCGCGTGCCAGGGTCTCGGGCAGCACGGTCTCTTGCGGCGGTGTTGCCCGCGCCGGCGCGCCGACGGCTGCCGCCGGTGCCATCAGCGAAAAGTCCAGCAGGCGCTGCGTGTAGTCGAACGTCGGGCCCAGGACCTGGCCGCCGGGGATGTCCTTGAAGATGGCCGACACACGCCGCGCCGCTCGCATGCGCGCGGTGTCCATCGGCAGCGAGTAGCCCAGTCGCGGCAAGGTCGTGCGATAGGCCCGCAGCAGGAAGACGGCCTCGATCGCGTCACCCTGCGCCTGCTTGATGGCCAGTGCGGCCAGGTCGGGGTCGTACAGCGAGGCCTCGGCCATCACGCGGTCGACCAGCAGGCGCATCTGCTCGCGGATCTGCGCCACCTCCAGTTCGGGGACACCCGGGTGGCCACGGCGGCGTTCGTCGAGCAGACGGTAGGACGCCTCGATGGCACGCTCCCCGCCCTTGACGGCGATGTACATGGCTCAGCCTTTCACCAGGGGGGTGGACATGAAAACCACCTCGGTCGAACGTGGCACGGCGGCGATGCGCTCGCCGCAGCACACGATCACGTCCACGCCGCGCGGGAAACGCTCCTGCAGCGCCTGTCGTGCGCGCCAGAACGCCAGACTCAGCCCGCCGACCGCCAGGACATGGGCGTGTTCGATGCCCGGGCCGCGCAGGCGCACCCAGGGGGTCGGGTCGGCTTCATCGTGCCGTTGTCCGTCAGGCGCCGGATGCAGGTGCAGGCGACCCTGGGCGTCCTCGTGGCCGCTGCGCAGCGTGGGGGCGTCGATCACGATGGTCGCGCCGTCCTGCGGGTGTTCGTCGCTGCCGCACGGCAGCACCGACAGCAGCCGCTCGGGGGCGCTGCTGGCCCGTGTGAAGGCGAACTCGCAGCCCTCGGGGTGGTCGGCCCAGACCATGCCGGTGTGGAATCGCCCGAAGGCCGCGAGACGGGCCAGCGCCTGCGGCGCAGCCAGGCTGTCGCACAGCCAGACGCGTGTGTCGGCATCGGTCAGGGTCAGCAGCACCGCCGCCAGCGCCGGGCTGTTGCCCGAGGGGTGCTGCAGCGCGGCCAGCGTCGACTCGTCCAGCGCCTGGATGCGACCCGGGCGTGCGGTGGCATCGAGCAGGCGGCGGAAGCAGGCCTGACTCGCCTGCACCGCGTCGCCAAAACCGCGAGGCAGTTCGGCCAGGTCCGGCGTGGGCCGGGGGCGACCGGCACGTGCCGGGGGATGGACTTCGAGCATCATGGGCTGACCTCCGCTTGCAGCGTGTAGAACTGGACCCGGCTGGCCTCGGTGGCCGCCGCCGAGCGCTGTCGTTCGAACCGGATGACCGTCTGCAGCGGTTCGATCACCTGGCGGTGCAGGGTGTCGCGGCACTGCACGAGCTGCATCAGTGCATCGATGCCGGCGATCGACTCGGCACGCGAGGCATCGCGCCCGAGCACCACGCCCACCCCGGCGGCCGCCGGCAGGCCGGGTGTGCACAGGCGGCGCACACAGCGCGTCACGGTCGCCTCGCCGACGTTGAACCGATCGCCGGTGTTGCCGATGCGCGCGCGCAGCATCACCAGGCCCAGCTCGGGCGCACGCAGCCATTCGAAGCGGTGGTCGGCCAGCACCGGCCGCACATGGCGCTCCAGGGCATCGGCCGGAGCGTGGGACAGCACCCGCAGCCACTGCTGGCGCTGAGCGATCTCGGGGTCGGTGGATGGAGAAGAGTCGGTGGTTGACATCGTGGTGTCATCTAGACGTCTTTAACATGCAGCCAGTGTGCGAGGCCGACGTGACAGTTTGTTGAAGGCCCCGCGACACCTGACCCATCGACCACAGAACCGCACCATGCTCAAGGACTCCGAACTCGCCGACCCGCCCCTCGATGCCCTGCCTGCCCGCCGCTGGGAGCAGATCGCGCAAGCGCTGCGCGAGGACATCGCCAGTGGCCGCTACCAGCCGGGCGAACGGCTGCCGAACGAGACCGTGCTGGCCGAGCAGTTCGGCGTGCATCGCCACACACTGCGCCAGGCCATGCGCTCGCTGGCCGAAACCGGGCATGTGCGGGTCGTGCACGGCCGCGGCACGTTCGTGCGCGAGCTGGTCGTCGACTACGCGCTGCAGCGCCGCACCCGCCTCACGCAGAACCTGGCCGACTGCGGCGAGCAGGCCCGCCGTGAACTGCTGGCCGCGCAGGTGGCGGCCGCCCAGGGCTGGGCCCAGGCCCTGCGCATCGGTGTGCGCGATCCGGTGGAGCTGCTGTCCACACGTGCCAGCGTGCGGGGTCGGGTGATCGGCGTCAGCGAATCGGTGTTTCCGGCGCGGCGCTTTCCGGGCATGAGCGCGGTGTTTGCGCGCACGCTGTCGGTCACCCAGGCGCTGCGCGACTTCGGCGTGGACGACTACACCCGCGCGCGCTCGGTGGTGTCGTGCCGCATGCCCACCGAGGCCGAAGCCGATGCGCTGGCCCGGCCGATGGCCGCGCCGGTGCTGGTGGTCGACTACGTCAACGTCGACCGCGAGGGCGTGCCGGTCGAGGCCGGGCAGACCGTGTTTGCCGCCGACGCGGTGCAACTGGTGGTCTCGCCTGAGGATTTCCAGCCATGAGCGCCGTCCAGACCGCGTCCGACTCGCAATCCATGGTGCGCCATGCCATCTATTTCGTGCCACCCGCTGGCCACGCGCTGTGGGCGGCCGGCCAGGCCTGGCTGCAGCCGCAGCGGCCCCACACGGCCGCACCGCGCCGCTACGGATTCCATGCCACGCTCAAACCGCCGATGCGTCTGGCCGACGGTGTCGACGATGCCGTGCTGCACCAGCGCGTCGCGGCCCTGGCGGCCCGCCTGGCGCCCTTCGACATGCCCGCGCTCCAGGTGGGCTGGCTCGGCGCCTTCCTCGCGCTGCGCCCGGTGCAGCCGGTGCCACCCGAACATCCGCTGCAGGCCCTGGCGGACGCCTGCGTGACCCAGCTCGACGACCTGCGTGCGCCGCCAACGGCGGCCGAACTGGCGCGGCGCCAGCCCCAGCACCTGGGCCCGCGCCAGCGCGAGCTGCTGCAGCGCTATGCCTACCCGCACGTGCTGGACGAATGGCGATTTCACATGACGCTCACCGACCCGCTGGCCGAGCTGGGCAACGAAGCGGCCCATGCCGTGGCGATGCAGGCGCGAGAGCATTTTGCTGCCGCCCTGCGCGTGCCGCTGCGCTGCGAGCAGATCGCACTGTGCGTTGAACCCCGACCGGGCGGCGATTTCGAGCTGCGCTGCCGCTTCGACCTGGGGTGTGCGCCGTGATACTGGCCTACAGCGAGCGGCTGATCTACATGATGGGGCCGTCCGGCGCCGGCAAGGACAGTGTGCTGGCCTGCTGGATCGATCGGCTGGGCCCGGGGGCCGGTGTGCAGGTGGCGCAGCGGGTCATCACGCGGCCTGCGCAGCCCACGGGCGAGCAGCATGAGCCCGTCAAGCCCGATGCCTGGGAGGCGCTGCGACGCGAAGGGCAGCTCGCGCTGCACTGGCAGGCCAACGGGCTGGGCTATGGCGTGCGCCACGCGGCGCTGGCCCCGCTGGCGCGCGGCCAGTGGGTGGTGGTGAACGGATCGCGGGCGCACTGGCCCGAGGTGCTGGCGCTGGCGCCGCACGCGCGCGCCGTGCTGATCACCGCATCGCGGGCCACCCGACAGCAGCGGCTGCTGGCCCGCGCGCGCGAATCCGCCCACGAGATCGAGGCACGCCTGCAGCGTGCCGAGCGGTTCGAGGCCGATGCGGGCGCTGGCCTGCGTGCGGTCGATCTGGTGGTCCACAACGAGGGCTCGCTCGACGATGCGGTGCGCAGACTGGACGACTGGTGGCGCGCCCTCGCGAAGCCCCTCTTCGCACGCCCGAGCGTTTCGTGATGGAATAGGCGCGCACCCGTTCACACGATCCGCAGGAGTCAGACGATGAAGCAAGGTTTCCGCATGCTGGCCGTGGCGCTCGCCGGCGCCGTTGCCCTGGGCGCATCCGCCCAGGCCCGCAAGGACAGTGCCGTGATCGGCATGACGCTCGAGCCGCCCGGCCTGGACCCCACCACCGGCGCGGCCGCGGCCATCGGCGAGATCGTGCACTTCAACATCCTCGAAGGCCTGACACGCATCAACGAGAACGGCACCGTGGCACCGCTGCTGGCCGAAAGCTGGAGCATCGAGCCGGACGGCAAGAGCTACACCTTCAAGCTGCGCCGCGGCGTGAAGTTCCACGATGGTGAAGACTTCGACGCCTCCGACGTGAAGTTCAGCTTCGAGCGGGCCAAGGCCGATGGCAGCACCAACAAGGCCAAGAAGGCGGTGTTCGACAACATCTCGCGCATCGACACGCCCGATGCCCACACCGTGATCCTCACGCTCAACCAGCCGGACGGCACGCTGCTGTTCCGCCTGGGCGAAAACACCGCGGTCATCCTTGATCCCAAGTCGGCCGGCAGCACCGCGACGCGGCCGGTGGGCACCGGGCCGTTCAAGTTCGACAACTGGGCCAAGGGCTCGGCGGTCAGCATGAGCCGCTGGGAGGGCTTTCGCAACCCGTCGGCGATCAAGCTCAAGAAGGTCACCTTCCGCTTCATCAACGACCCTGCCGCACAGGCCGCGGCACTGCTGGCCAATGACGTCGATGCGATCCCGCGCTTCCAGGCCACGCAGAGCGTGAACCAGTTCAAGGCCGATGGGCGCTTTGCGGTGGCCGTGGGCGGCACCGAAGGCAAGACCATCGTCAGCATCAACAACAAGCGCAAGCCCTTCGACGACGTGCGCGTGCGCCGCGCGATTGCCCATGCGATCGACCGCAAGGCCATCATCGCCGGCGCGATGGACGGCTTCGGCACCCCGATCGGCAGCCACATGGTGCCGAGCGACGCGGGCTACCTCGACCTCACCGGCATGTATCCGCACGACCCCGAGCGGGCCCGGGCGCTGCTCAAGGAAGCCGGCGTGGCCACGCCGCTGAACGTCACCCTCACGCTGCCGCCGCCGGCTTATGCGCGCAAGGGCGGCGAGATCGTTGCGGCCCAGCTCGCCAAGGTGGGCATCAACGCGAAGATCGAGAACGTCGAGTGGGCGCAGTGGCTGTCCGGCCCGTTCAAGGGCAACTTCGACCTGACGATCATCAGCCACGTCGAGCCGCTGGACATCATGATCTACACCAACCCGCAGTACTACTTCGGCTACGACTCCAAGGCCTTCCGCGACCTGATGGCCAAGTACAACGAGGCGATCAACCCCAAGGAGCGCACCCGCCTGATCGGCGAGGCGCAGAAGATGCTGGCCACCGATGCCGTCAATGCCTTCATGTTCCAGCTGCCCCAGATCTCGGTCAGCAACAAGCGCCTGAAGGGCCTGTGGAGCAGTTCGCCCATCTTTGCCAACGACATGAGCGCGGTTGCGTGGCAGTGAGGGTGAACGGATGACGGCACTGCACGAGCTGAACACCTCCGAACTGCTGGCCGGCTACCGCCGCGGCGAATTCTCTCCGGTGGACGTCACCCGCGCGGTGATCGATCACATCGAGCGCTGGGAGCCGCACCTGAAGGCCACCTACGCCTTCGACCCGGACGGGGCACTGGCGATGGCGCGCGCCTCCGAGGCCCGCTGGCGGGCCGGCAACGCCCTGCCGCTGGATGGCGTGCCGGCCACCCTCAAGGAGAACATCGCCACGCGCGGCGTGCCCGTGCCGCTGGGCACCGCCGCCACGGTGCTGTCCCCGGCCGCCGATGACGCGCCACCGGCAGCGCGGCTGCGCGAGGCCGGCGTGGTGTTCCTGGGCAAGACCACGATGCCCGACTACGGCATGCTGTCGTCCGGACTGTCCAGCTTCCATCCGCTCACCCGCAACCCCTGGGACCTGAGCCGCAATCCGGGTGGTTCCAGCGCCGGCGCCGCGGCCGCCGCGGCGGCCGGCTACGGGCCGCTGCACCTGGGCACCGACATCGGCGGTTCGGTGCGCCTGCCGGCTGGCTGGTGCGGGCTGTTCACGCTCAAGCCCAGCCTGGGGCGCATTCCGATCGATCCGCCGTATCCGGCACGTGTGGCCGGGCCCATGACCCGCACCGTGACCGACAGCGCCCTGATGATGGGCCCGCTGTCGCGGCCCGACATGCGCGACCACATGAGCCTGCCCTGGCAGTCCATCGACTGGCTGGACCTCGACCGCGACGTGCGCGGCCTGCGCATCGGCCTGCTGATGGATGCCGGCTGGGGCACGCCGGTCGAGCCCGAGGTGCGGGACGCCGTGCTGGCAGCCGCACGTGCCTTCGAGTCGGCCGGTGCCATCGTCGAGCCCCTGGCGGCCTGGGCCGACCGCTCGATGATCGAAGGTGTCGACCTGTTCTGGCGTACCCGCTTCGCGATCGAGATGCGCAAGCTCAGCCCCGAACGCCGCGAGTCCATCCTGCCGTTCATCCGGGCCTGGGCCGAGGGCGGCGAGGGCCACAGCGGCGAGGCCCTGTTCGAGGGTTACAGCCAGACCCTGAACATCCGGGCCGCCACGGTGGCTGCCACCGCGCCGTACGACTACGTGATCTCGCCGACCTCGCCGATGGCCGCCTTCGCGGCCGAACTGCCGTGCCCGACCAATGACGTCACGCGGCCCTTCGACCACATCGCCTTCACGCTGGCCTACAACATGAGCGAACAGCCCGCAGCGTCGATCAACTGCGGCTACACCGCAGCCGGCCTGCCGATCGGCCTGCAGATCGCCGGGCGCCGCTTTGACGACCTGGGCGTGCTGCAGGTGGCGCGGGCCTGGGAGCGCATGCGTCCGGCACAGCGCCCCTGGCCGGTCGCGCCGGCCTGAGCGGCGCCGCACCACCGAGCCCGGCGGCATGGTCAGCGATCAACGCGGCAATCCGGTCGGCACGAACTCGGCCGAGGCGCTGGCAGCCTTCGAGCGCGCCAGCTGGCGCCTGTCGGCGTTCGACGGCGTGCCGCTCGACGACCTGCAGACCGCCAGTGCCCACGACCCGCAGTGGATGCTGCCGCATGTGGCCCGGGCGGGCTTCCTGCTCAGCCTGACCGAGGCGGCGCTGCGGCCCGAGGTGGAGGCGGCGCTGGCGCAGGCTCGCCCGCTGGCCGCAGCCGCGCCGGCGCGTGAGCGACTGCATCTCGCGGCAGCGGAGCAGGCCGCCGCCGGGCGCTGGGCCGCCGCCTGCGAGGCCTGGGACCAGTTGCTGCTGCGCAGCCCGCGCGATCACCTCGCGCTGCAACTGGCGCATCTGTTCGACTTCTACCGGGGTGACGCGGCCGCGCTGCGGCAGCGCGTGGCCCGGGTGCTGCCCGAGTGGCCGCGCGACGATCCGTTGCGGCCGTGGGTGCTGGGTCTGTGGGCCTTTGGTCTGGAGGAATGCCACCTGTACGACCAGGCCGAGGCCGCCGGCCGTGAGGCCCTGGCCGACGGCGCCCGTGTGCCCTGGGCGGTGCATGCCGTGGCCCATGTGATGGAAATGCAGGGCCGCCATGACGACGGCCTGCGCTGGCTCGATGCCCAGCGCCATGCCTGGGAGGACCCGTTCGAGGGCCAGGAGAACGGCATGATCGGCCACAACACCTGGCACCGCGCGCTGTTCCGGCTCGAAGCGCTGGACACCGCGGGCGCCCTGGCCGAATACGACCAGCGCCTCGACCGCCTGGCCCGCGAGGGCATCACGCTGCAGCGGCTCGACGCGGCTGCGCTGCTGTGGCGGCTGCACCTGCTGGACGTCGACGTGGGCGACCGCTGGCGCACGCTGCTGGCCGGCTGGCCGGGCCATCCGACCGACGCCGGCCACTACGCCTTCAACGACTGGCATGCGGCCATCGCCTGCCTTGGCGCCGGCGATCTGGCCGGGGCCCGCGAACTGCTGCGTCAGGCCCGCAGCCGGGCCGGCGGCGACAACACCACCATGTCCACCGAGGTCGGCCTGCCCCTGGTGCAGGCCTTCCTCGATTTCACCGAGGGCCGTCTGGAGGCAGCCGGCCAGGCGCTGTACCGCCTGCGCGAGCGGGCCTGGCGCTTCGGTGGCAGCCACGCCCAGCGCGACCTGATCGACCAGACCCTGCTGGCCTGTGCCGCCCGTGGTGCGGCCGGCGCCGAGGGCCGGGCGGTGCTGCGCGAACGCCTGATGGCGCGGGCCCTCACGCCGTGGACACAGCACTGGCTCGGTCGCCTGACCATGTAGGGGGTGGTGCGGCGCCGATCGCCCATCGCCCATCGGCGCATAGGTAACGTTCCCGATGGGAAGCATCCCAGCTAGGCAGGCCGGGGGCTGCACGGCATGATGGTCCGCATTCACAAGAAGCACACAGGGAGTGCAAATGACCATCACCGTGGGCCCGACCTCGCCGGGCGGTACCGGCGCGGGCGGCTGGCCGCAGCTGGCGGCCGGCTTTGCCGACGACGAAACCCCCATCCCGGCCGACGTGGCTGCAGCAACCCCCCAGGCTGAAGCTCCACCCGCGAGCTCGGCGCCTGCCGGCTTCCCCCCGCTGGATCCCCGCCTGGTGCAGAACCTGCACTTGGCGGCTGGTGCGCTGCAGACGACGCCGGGCCCGTCGGCCGAAGAACTGGCCCAGTATCACGCCGCCCTGGCGGCCATGCTCGGTGCGCTGCCGCCACCGGGCGGGCCCCAGGGGCCAGCGCTGCAGCCCGCGTCACCCCCCGAACCGCCAACGACCCCGCCCACTCCGCCTGCGGATCTCGCCCGCGCCGACCCGGCCGAGCTGGCTGTGGCCGACCTCCTGAGGCTCGACCCCGGCCTGCAGGCCTTGCTGGGCCCGTTCGCCACCCAGGCAGCAGCGGTGCCCGACACGGCATTGGGTCGTCAGATCCTCGCCCTGTACGGCCCCGAGCGTGCGACTGACCTGCATCGGCTGGCCGGCGCCAGCGCCGAGGTGCGTCAGCAGTTCGTGGCCGCGATGGACACCGCCCTGCGCAGCTCACCGCTGGGCCCAGCGACCCTGCCCACCGGCACCGTCGGCCAGCACGCCGCCGATGGCCACCTGGCCCCGGCCGGCCTGTCGCCGTGGTGGCGCCTGACCCACCACGGCGATCCGGTCGATGGCGCCCACACCCTGGCCACCTTCGACCCTGCCGCCTTCGTCACCTGGTACACCGCCCAGGACCACCCCGCCGCCCGCGCCTTCACCGAGCTCTACGGCCCCGAGGTCGTGTGCCTGAGCCGCACCCAGACCGGACCCGAGGGCGACCACTGGGAGATCGTCCACCATCTCGTCGGCAGCGGCCGCTTCGAGCTGCTCATCGGCCACAGCGAATCCATCGAACACCAGGCCACCCGCTGGGTGCCCAGTACCCTGGGCACCCCCTGGGCCGACGGACTGGCCGTGCTCGACCCCGCCCGGCCGGTCGAGCTGTTCCAGCCCGAGCTGATCCGCTTCGACCCGGCGATGGGTTTTGTCACGCCGGCAAGCAACATCGTGCCGGAAGACGACTGGGTCGATCAGGCCCTGGTCCTGGCCGCGGCGGCCGCCGCCGGCTGGTTTGGCGCACAGGTCATCGCACCGGCCATGGGCGGCTCGCTGGGGAGCGCCGCCGCGGCTGGTGCAGCGGCTTCCGCGGTCGGGTCGCTGGTGGCCACCGGGTCCATCCATCTGAAAGACGTGCTGCACGGAGCGCTGAGCTCGCTGGTGACGGCCGGGCTCAGCCAGGCGGCCGGGCTCGACACCCTGGGCTACCAGCTCGACGACGCCGGTCGCGTGGTGCTCGAAGGCGGGCGACCGGTGATCGCCAGCTACACGCTGCGCAGCATGGCGGTGCTCGGCACGGCCAGCGTCAAGGGGCTGGTCACCGAACTGGCAGGCGGACGCTTCCGCGATGGGTTCAGTCAGGGCCTGGCCCTGGAGCTGGCCCACGGCCTGGCCGGCGAGCTGGTGCGTGAGCTCGACGCGCAGGTCGCTGCCGGGCTGAAGGACGGCACGTTCGGCCCGGGCGAGGCCAGTGTGCTGCAGACGCTGGGCCGGGCCGTGGGCGCCGCGGTGCGTGTTGCTGCGACCCCCGGGGACCCGGCCGCGGCGCTGGCCGCCGAGCTGCTGCAGACGCTGGGCCAAGCCATCGGCGAGGACATCGTGCTCGCCATGGATGCGCAGGCGCTGTCACCGGTCGGCACCGCCCCGTTCATCGTGCCCCCGGCCCTGCCCACCTCCGGCCAGGCGGCACAAGGGCTGCTGGGCCTGGCAGACGACCGTTTCGAACAGCTCGTGCGGTCGATGGCACAAGCCGGCGACGAGGCCGGTCTGCAGGCCCTGGCGGCTCTGATGCAGGGCGAGGCACAGCGCGCCACGGCCACTGCCGGCACCGGTGCTGTTGTCATGGCCCAAGAGCAGTACCTGCTGATGCTGCAGCGCTCGGGCCAGGTTCACCAGGCCTTGCAGGGCAGCGCCCTCGGCGGTGTCCCAGGCCTGCAGCCGCCCGACCCCACCGACCCCCTGTGGCAAGGCGTACCCGCCAGCCCGGGCGTTACCCTGGACTGGCGCGACCTGGTCAATACCCGCCCCACCGACTGGCCCGACTGGGCCCAGCGCCTGCTGGTACGGGCCCAGCTCAGCGCCCAGGAGTTGATGCGTTACGCCCCCGGCACCGCCCTGCCGGTGGTCATCACTTCCTGGGCCGACTACCTGCTGGAATCACGCAGCACCGACCATCAGGTCTTCACCCCGTCTCGCACCCATCCCACAGGCCAGTTGGGCGGCCAGGCCGTGGGCGACAGGACGCCGAGCTTGCCCAATGCAAAAGCCGACAACAAGGAGGACATCCGGGCCGAGAATGAGGCGTTGGACGTGATGGCGAATGCGGGCTACAGGACAGAGCGCAATCCGGTGCTTTCCGAGGCGGAGCGTGCGGCGCAGGGCATCGGTCGAGACAAGAACCCCGATGCTCGCATCGAGGGACGGGTGTTTGATGTGAAAGCCAGCAAGAGCCCTCAGGGCGCTCAATCAACGATCAACAAATCGGTGGAAGATGGGCAGGCTCGGCGTTTTGTGATCAGCACAGCGCAGTTTGCAGATCCCGAGCACGGTGCTCGAGAGTTGGCAGAGCGGCTTCATGCGCACCCCATACGTGGGTTGCAGGAGGTGAAGATCATTGTCAATGGTGTGATCAGAACGATTTATCCCTGAACGAAGTGCGCAGGCTCTTGAGGAACGACATGTCGATTGATATCCACTTGAACGTAGAAGATCGAATCCCGATGAATGAGCTGGCGCTCGTGCTGACGAGTTGTATTGGGATGATGACAATCGAAAAGGGTGAGAGTCAAATTCAAGGGAGATTCGAAGGCGGAAGTGTCACGATTTCGCGCATCAGTGAAATGCTCCAGAAGCTATACCATGAGATGTATGGCATCACGCCAGAAACCAGCGTGAGCTTTCATGTGGATAAGTTCGCTCCCTACGAAAAATCCTACGGCAACAGCCTGTTGGGCATCAATGCCTTGCTCAAGGCTACGCGCAAGGACGCATTTGCTGCTGTGGAGGATCGCCCTTTCCTGCGACGGATCAACGGGAACGTTACGCTGTACAACGAGGGCGGGCTCTTCTCTGACGAGGCGCCGCCGCGCTGGCGGCCACTGTTTGACATCGAGCATCAATTCAAGGAACGATTCGAGCGCTGACCAGGCGCCGGGTTGCCCCAACCGGGGGGCCCGCAGGGGTCGCCCTCGTGGCAGGAACGCTCGAAGCGATGGCATGCCGCAGTGCTTGGTCTGCCGATGCAGCGCCCATCGCGCGGCCGGCACATGTACCGGAAGACGCCGCACCGCCACCGGGCGGCCCACGCACCCATCCGACGAGAAACCGGGCCTCAGCCCCGCTTTTCCGCCCATCGGCCCGGCGCCAGGCCGGTAATCTCGACCGACCATGGCCTTGTTCCGGCCGCCTGGCCTGCCCCTCCTGCGATGCCTGCTCGCGGTCGCCTCGATGGCGGCCGGGGCGGTGCTGGCCGGGCCGCAGGTGCCGACAAAGGCGGCGGTCGAGCCCATGCCTGCCGCGGTGCTCGAGGCCCTGAAGGCCACGGGCCTGCCCACCCGCAGCTTCGGCGTCTATGCCAGGCCGATTGACGGCGGCCAGCCGGTGGTGTCGCTCAACGCCGAACAGCCCTATGTACTGGCATCGACCACCAAGGTCGTGACGGCCGCGGCGGCGCTGGACCTGCTCGGCCCGAACTACCGCTGGCGCACCTATGCCTTTCTCGGCGGGCCGCTGGTCGAAGGGCGACTGCTGGGGGATCTGGTCATCGTTGGCGGCGGCAATGCCCGGCTGAGCACCGAGGACCTGCGCCTTTGGTTTGCCCGCATGCAGGCCCAGGGCCTGCGCGAAGTCTGGGGCGACATCGTGCTCGACCGGTTTGTCTTCCGGCTCAGCGAGGCCGACCATGCCCACACGCCGCCCCCGGCCCCCGACCGCCCGCACCATGCACGCCCCGATGCGCTCACCCTCGACGAAGGGGTGTTGCGTGTGACCGTGCAGCCGGCACGCGGGCCGCGTGCGGCCGTCGAGGTCACGCCGCCGCTGGCCGACGTGCCGCTGGTCAACCAGGTGGGCATGACCGGCGGCTGCAGCGCCTCGGCCAGCCTGCGCGAGCAGGGCGGGCAGCGCCGGCTGGTCGTCACCGGCTCGTGGTCGAGTGGCTGCGGCAGCCACACCATTGCTTTCGTGCCGATGTCGCACGGCGACCTGACCGCCCAGGGTGTCGCGGCGCTGTGGCGCGAGGCCGGCGGCAAGCTGCGCGGCCGCGTCACCGAACGCACGCGCAGCGAGCGCGAGGGCCTGCTGCCCCGCGACGCTGCCGGGCAACCGCAGCTGCCGTGGTCGGCACAGGTGTCCGAACCGCTGCCGGTGATGATCCGGGAGATCAACAAGACCAGCAACAACATCGCCGCGCGCAGCCTGATGCTCGCGATGGCGCCGGGCTTTCCGATGCGGGCCGCCACGCTGCCGGCGGCGCAGGACCGGGTGCACGACTGGTTGCGCCGCCAGGGTTTTTCGCAGGACGACATTCACATCGAGAACGGTTCGGGCCTGTCACGCGAGGAACGCGCCAAGCCGCGCGCCATGGTCGAGCTGCTGACGCGGGCCTGGCGCGGCCGCAGCGCCCAGGCCCTGGTCGACTCGCTGCCCATTGCCGGTGTCGACGGCACGCTGGCCCATCGCATGCAGCGGGGCCTGGCCGCCGGGCAGGCCCACCTGAAGACGGGCACGTTGCTCGACACCCGTGCCCTGGCCGGTTATGTGCGCGCCCGCAGCGGCCGCGTCTATGCGGTGGCCGTGATGGTCAATCATCCGGATGCCCGGCTCGCCACACCGGCGCTCGACGCCTTCATCGAGTGGATCGCGCGGCACGGCTGAGCGGCGGTCCGCCCGGCTCATCCCCCAAAAGGGGGTAGGCATGGCTGTCGCTGGCGCAATAGGCTGAGGGCACGTTCACTTGCCTGCCTGGGCGCAGGCTGCTTCCTTGCCATGGGTTTGTCCCCTGCCTTCGGCGCCCCACCCCTTCGCCTGTCCGGACCGGCCTGGTTTGCCATCGCACTGATGCTGCTGGGCCTGCTGGCTTTTGCGGCCACGGCCTATGCCGGGTACCGCAGCCTGAAGGACGTGCTGAACGCCACCGCCGCCCGTACCCACGCACTGGAGACCCAGTTGCTGGCCGAACGCACGTTGTCCTTGCTGGTCGACCTGGAGACCGGCCAGCGCGGCTTCATCATCACCGGCCAGGAAGAGTTTCTTGAACCCTACGACGCGGCCCGGCTGCGACTGCAGGCCACCTACTCGCGTCTGCTGGCGCACCTGGCAGACTCGGCCGCGGCCGGCACGTCGGGTGCCAGCGGTGACATGGCCGACCAGCCCGAGCTCGACGCGCTGATCGAGCGGCGCCTGGCCTACCTCGAGGACAACATCGACCGGCGCCGGTTTGCCGGCCCGGAGGCGGTGCAGAACCTGTCCAGCTATGCCGACGGCAAACGCACGATGGACCGCCTGCGCGGCCAGTTCGCGCTGCTGGTGGCGCGCCAGCAGGCGCTGATCCACCAGCGTGATGCCGACGTGCGGGTGGTGCAGGCCCGAGCGGCCCGTCTGACGCTGGCGCTGCCGGCCCTGGGCAGCCTGATGATCCTGCTGGCGCTGGCGCTGCTGATCCATGAGCGTCGTCAGCGCAACCGCGCCGAGCAGGCCCTGCGGGCCGCAAACGCCACCCTGGAGCAGCGTGTGGAGCGCCGCACGTCCGAGCTGCACGCAGCCGTTGCCCGGATTCAGTCGTTTGCCAGCGAACTTGACCGCAGCATCGAGGCCGAACGGCGCCGTCTGGCGCGTGAGGTGCACGACCAGTTCGGCCAGATCGCCACGGCCCTCAAGATGTACGTGATCGGGCTGCGTCAGGTCGAGCCGCCGCTGGCCGAGCACCGGGTGATCCAGTTGATCGAGATGGTCGACAGCGCCATCGTGCTCGCGCGGCGCATCGCCTCGACACTGCGCCCGCCGCTGCTCGACGACCTGGGCCTGGCCGCCGCGCTGGAGCACTTCGCGCGGGAGACCGAGCGCGCGAGCGGCCTGCAGGTCGACGTGGACGTCCAGGCAGACACCCGCCTCAGTGCCGATCAGGCCAACCAGCTGTTCCGCATCGTGCAGGAGGCCGTGACCAACACCCTGCGCCATGCCCATGCCAGCATGGTGCGCGTGCACGGCGCCTGCGAGGACGACCGCTATGTGCTGCAGGTGGTCGATGACGGCCGGGGGCCGGGTGAGGTGCGGCCCGACGCCGCCGGCGTGCGCAACATGCGCGAGCGCGCCGTGCTGGCGGGTGGCGAACTGGAGTTCGGCCCGGCTCCGCGTTGCGGCACGCTGGTCCGTGTCACGCTGCCCTGCCTGCCGTCACCGGCCGCAGCGGCGCAGGCCGACACGGCCGCGCCGCCCCCACCCCCCGCTGTCGAGGAGTCCCAGCCATGAAGGCCCTGATCGTCGATGACCATCCCATCATGCGTCTGGGTGTGCGCCAGCTGATCGAGCAGGCCTGGCCGGGGGCCCAGGTGAACGAGGCCGCCACGCTCGAGGAGGCCTTGCGCCTGTTTGCCACCGATCGGCCCGAGGTCATCGTGCTGGACCTGTCGCTGCCGGACGCCACCGGCACCGAAAGCGCCGTGCGCATGCTGCGGGTGGCCAAGGGGGTGCCGGTGCTGGTGCTGAGCCTGAATGCGGAGTCGGCCTATGGCGCGCGCCTGCTGCAGATGGGCGTGGCGGGCTACCTGCCGAAGGACCGTGCCGGCGATGAACTGGTCGGTGCGGTCCGTCGACTGCTCGAAGGCGGACGCTACGTGACCACCGCGATGGCCGACCGCCTGCTGGGCCTGCTGGGCGGCGGCACACCTGACAAGCTGCCCCACGAGCTGCTGTCCGACCAGGAGCACCGCGTGATGCTGCTGATGGCCGCCGGCCACACCCCGGCCGAGATCGCCGAGACCATGCACCTGTCGGTCAAGACCGTGGGCAGCTACCGTGCCCGCATCCTGGAAAAGACCGGCTGGCGCAACAACACCGAGCTGACCAAATACTGCGTCCAGCATGGGCTGACCGACCTGACCTGACGCAGCATGGCGACGCGGAGGAGGGGCGAGGGGGCATGTAGGGAAATTCCCGCCACCGTCAAGCGCGACTGCCCGTCTTTCGCAGGTGCACCCAAGGGCCTAAGCTCCAGGCATGGCTCACCCTGAGGGCACATGAACATCCTGCTGGTCGAAGACTCGGCGCCCATTCGGGCACAGCTGCGCCAGCTGCTGGCGTCGGTCGACGGCGCCGTGGTGGTCGGCGAGGCCGAGAGCGAGCAGCATGCCATCGAACTGGCCCTGCGGCTGCGACCCGATCTGGTCCTGCTTGACCTGTCGCTGGCGCCCGGGCATGGATTCAACGTGCTGCGGCAGATCCGCAGCCAGGACTGTGCCGGCACGGTGCTGGTACTGACCCACCAGCCCTTGCCGGCCTACCGGCGCCTCAGCGAAGAGCTGGGGGCCGATGGGTTCTACGACAAGAGTTTTGACATCGACCAGGCCATCGACCACGTGCGGCGTCTTGCGGCGTCGTGCGCCTGAGGCCTGCCGGCCGGCACTGCGCCTTGCCCGTCACACCCAGGGTTCGGGCAAGGCCTGCTGCTTGAACACCCGCTGGGACGCCGGGCGTGCCAGCACACGCTGCACATAGGGGCCCAGGTGCGGCAGCACCCGGGCCGGGCGGGCAAAGCCGCGTGTCCACCGGCACAGCATCAGCGTGTAAGGGTCGACGATGCTGAAATGCTCGCCCAGCAGCCAGGGCTGGCCATGGCGCGCCAGTTCGGCATCGAGCAGGTCGAGCTGGGCGCCGATGCGGGCCTCGGCAGTCTGCTTCACTTCGGCCACGGCCCCCGGGTTCGTCGCCCAGCGCTCGGGGTACCAGTAGACGATGGAGGTGGCCTGCAGGGTGTTGGTCAGCCACATCAGCCATTTGAGGCAGTGTGCCCGCGCGTGGGTGCCCGGCGGCGGCACCAGCGCGGCCTCGGGATGGCCTTCAGCCAGATGCAGGCAGATCGCCGCGGTTTCATACAGCACCAGGTCGCCGTCGACCAGCGTGGGGATCAGGCCATTGGGATTGAGCTTCAGGTACTCCGGCGACTTGTGGGCATTGCGGGTGCGGTCGACCAGCACGAGCTCGTAGGGCACACCCAGCTCCTCGAGCACGAGGTGGGGGGCCATGCTGGCGGTGCTGGGGTAGTGGTGCAACTGGATCATGGCGGCTCCGACGGTTGACGAGGTCAGGGACGGCCCATTGTGGCCGCAACCGGAGCGCGCATCCGCGAGGCCAGCACGTTGAGCGTGAGCCCGGCGATCACCAGGGCGGCTGCGGCCAGCTTCCAGTCCGGCAGTGACTCGCCCAGCCACCAGGCCGAGGCCGCCATGCCGAACACCGGCACCAGCAGGGCGCTGGGCGTGACGGTGGCCGCCGGGTGGCGGCTCAGCAGCCAGTTCCAGGCGCCGTAGCCGAACAGCGTGTTGCCCACGGCCTGCCAGGCCACCGCCGCCCAGGCCGCGGCACCGGCGTGTGTCAGGCTGTGCCACATGAGCTGCGGGCCCTCGAACACCAGGCTCAGCACCAGCAGCGGGGGCACCGCAAACACGCTGGTCCACACCATGAAGCCCAGCATGTCGACCCGGCCTGCCGACTTGGCCACCAGGTTGGCGCAGGCCCAGCAGAAGGCCGCACACAGCACCGTGCCCAGGCCCACGAACGTGGCGGCGGCGTCCTGCTTCGCCGCGATCAGCACGATGCCGGCCACCGCCAGCGCCAGGGCCAGCCACTGCACCGGGCGCACCCGCTCGCGGTTGATCACGACGGACAGGCCGATCGTGAAGAACACCTGGCTTTGCACCACCAGCGAGGCCAGGCCGGGCGAGATGTCCGCGCGCATCGCATGGAACAGCAGACCGAACTGCCCGGCGCCCAGCAGCACGCCAAATGCCGCCAGACGCGACCAGCCCACCGCCGGGCGGCGGATCAGCAGCACAAAAGGGAAGGCCGAGAACAGGAAGCGCAGCGCGGCAAACAGGAAGGGCGGCAGGTCCGCCAGGCCCAGCTTGATCACCACGAAGTTGGTGCCCCACACAAACACGATGGCCAGGGCAAGCAGCAGGTGCGACAGGGGCATGGGGGGCGTCAGGCAGCGGA
>CAMLSD010000068.1 GCA_946482595.1 uncultured Comamonadaceae bacterium | reverse complement strand
GCTCGCGCTTGGGCAGGTCGCCGCGCATCGGGAAGGGGGTGTCGGGCAGGTTCAGGGTCGAACGGTAGTCGGGCGTGTCGCTCATGGTGGGCTGGCGCGTCAGGGCGCGCGCGTGAAGTTCGGTCGGGGGCCACGGGGGTCGTGGCCGGGCTCGCAGTCGGGCGGGCGAGCGTTAAATTCGGTCGCGCGTGGTCTGGCGGCGGGTCTGGCCGTGCAGCGAGGCAAAAAACGCGCGCGCGTTCTCGACGTCGCGGTCGATCGCGGCCTTCAGGGCGTCGAGCCCGTCGTACCGGGCCTCGTCACGGAGTTTGTGCAGGAGTTCCACGCGGGCAATTTTACCGTAGCCCCCGTCCAGCCCCAGATCGGCCGGCCAGTCCAGGCAATGGACCTCCAGCAGCACACGACCGCTGTTGTCCACCGTCGGGCGCATGCCCAGGCTGGCCACGCCGTCCAGTGGCTGCTCGGACAGGCCATGGGTGCGCACCGCGAAGATGCCGTGGGCGGCCGGCTTGGGGTGAGGGAATCGCAGGTTCAGCGTACGAAACCCCAGGTCGCGGCCGAGTTTCTGCCCGTGGATGATGTGACCGCTGATGCTGTAGGGCCGTCCCAGCAGGCCGGCCACACGCTCCATGTCCCCGGCCTGCAGTGCCTCGCGCACGGCCGAGCTGGACACCCGCAAGCCATGCACCTCGTAGCTGTTCATGCGGGCCACGTCGAAGCCCAGCCGGTCGCCGGCTTCGTCGAGCATGGCGTAGTCGCCGGCGCGGCGTGCGCCGTAGCGGAAGTCGTCGCCCACCAGCACATAGCGCGCCCCCAGGCCGTGGGCCAGCACGTCGGTGGCAAAGGCCTCGGGCGACAGGCTGGCCAGGCGCTGGTCGAAGGGCAGCACCACCACCTGGTCGATGCCGCAGCGTTCCAGCTCGCCGAGTTTGTCGCGCAGCGGCGCGATGCGGGCCGGGGCCAGCTCGGGCTTGCCCGCCAGGGCCGAGAAGTAGTCGCGCGGGTGCGGCTCGAAGGTGAGCACGCAACTGGCCAGGCCGCGGTGCTGCGCTTCGTTGCGCAGCAGGGCCAGCATGGCCTGATGGCCACGGTGCACCCCGTCGAAATTGCCGATGGTCAAGGCACAGGCCTCGGCCAGTGCGGCGTGATGGAACCCCCGGAAGACTCGCATGGGGCGATTATGTCGGTGAGCCGCCGAGGATGTCCTGCGGCCCGTTCAGCCAGCGCCACTGGCCGGGCGCCAGGTCGTCGGGCAGCACCAGCTGGCCGAAGCGGCTGCGGTGCAGCGCCGTGACCTGCGTGCCGGCGGCCGCCACCATGCGCTTGACCTGGTGGTACTTGCCTTCGGTCAGGGTGAGCCGAAGGCTGCGCTCGCCGGTGATCTCGCACTCGGCCGCCTTCACCGGCTTGGGGTCGTCGTGCAGGATCACGCCGCCCAGCAGGGTCTGGATGTGTTTTGGCGTCACCGGGTCGGCCGTGGTCACCTCGTAGACCTTGGGCACGTGCTTTTTCGGTGAGGTCAGGCGGTGGATCAGCGCCCCGTCGTCGGTCAGGATGAGCAGGCCGGTGGTGTCCTGGTCGAGCCGGCCCACGGCCTGGACATTGCGCAGCCGCAGCGGGGAGGGCAGCAACGTGAACACGCTGGGCCAGGCCGAGGGCTTCTGCGAGCATTCGTGGCCCATCGGCTTGTGCAGCATCAGGTAGGCTTGGCTGCAGTACGGCCACTCGCGTCCCGAGACACGAAACACCAGACCAGCCGGATCGACCTCATGATCGGGATCGTCGATCACCACACCACCGACCGAGACCTCACCGGCCAGAATCAGCCCATCGCACTCGCGACGGGTACCGAAACCCTGTGAAAACAGCACCTGAGCCAGCCGCATCGGACCTCCGGGTCACCCACAAACGGACACTGCCGCCCGGAGGCGGCAGTGCTTCATCAATGGCGCAAGTGTAGCGCCGGGGCGCGTGCCACGGGCCTCAGGCGAACACGCCCGCGGTCTCCTGCATCCGGGCCGACACCTCGCCCAGGTGGTGCAGGGTGTCACCGAAGCTGAGCTCCAGGCAGGTCAGGCGCTTGAAATAGTGGCCGGCGATGTACTCGTCGGTCACGCCGATGCCGCCATGCAGCTGGATCGCCTGCTGTCCGACAAAGCGCATCGATTGTCCGAGCTGCACCTTGGCCTGTGAGATGGCACGGCGGCGGTTGCTGTCGCCTTCACCCAGCTTGAGTGTGGCGTAGTAGCTCATCGACCGTGCAAGCTCCAGCTGCATCTTCATGTCCGCCACGCGGTGGCGCAGCGCCTGGAAGGTGCCGATCGCCACACCGAACTGCTTGCGCGTGTTCAGGTAGTCGACCGTGACGGCAAAGAGCTTGTCCATCGTGCCGACGGCTTCGGCGCACTGCGCGGCGATGCCGATGTCGACGACGGTCTCCAGCGCGGCATGGCCGTCGGTACCCGGCACCAGCAAGGTGGCGGCGGCGCCGGCCAGCGTCAACTCGGCCGCGCGGCTGCCGTCCTGGGTGGGGTAGCCCCGGGTCGAGACACCCTCAGCCTCGCGTTCCACCAGGAACAGCGCGATGCCCTGGGTGTCACCGACCTGGCCCGACACCCGGGCCGGCACGATGAAGGCGGCCGCCTGGTCGCCCACCGGCACCACACTCTTGGCCCCGTCGAGGCGCCAGCCGGTGCCCTCGGCGCGTGCGGTGGTGCTCACATGGTTCAGGTGATAGCGGGCGTCGCGCTCCTGGTGCGCCAGCACCACGAGGGCCTCGCCGCTCGCGATGCGCGGCAGCCACTGCGCCTGCACCGCCTCGGGCGCATAGGCCGACAGCGCGTTGGCGGCCACGAGCGACACCGCGGCAAACGGCTCCAGCACAATGCCGCGGCCCAGTTCCTCGGCCACCACCATCGCCTCGACCGGGCCGAAGCCCATGCCGCCGTGCGCTTCCGGCACGGCCAGGCCGGTCAGGCCCAGGTCGGCCATCTCGCGCCAGACCTCGGGCGAAAAGCCGCCGGCCTTGACGATCGCGCGGCGGCGTTCGAAGTCGTAGCCCTTGTCCACCCAGCGCCGCACGGCATCGCGCAGCTGTTCCTGGTCGTCGCTGAAATCGAAGTCCATGGTCACACTCCCAGGGTCATCTGCGCCACGATGTTGCGCTGAACTTCGTTCGAGCCGCCGTAGATCGTGGTCTTGCGCACGTTGAAGTAGGTCGACGCGAGCGGGGCGCAATGCATCGCACCCACGTAGTCGCCCTGCCAGCCGGCCTCCATGGCCTCGAAGATGAAGGGCAGCGAATACGGTCCGCTGGCCAGCATCATCAGCTCGGTGTAGCGCTGCTGGATCTCCGAGCCGCGAATCTTCAGCAGGGCCGCCACGTCCAGCGCTTTCTTGCCGCCGCGCTCGGCGCTCAGCACCCGCAGCACCATCATCTCGAGTGCGACGATGTCGACCTCGAGCAACGCGATCTGGTCGCGGAACCGCACGTCGTCGATCAGCGGGCGGGCGCCGCTGCGTTCGGTCCTGGCAATGCGCTTGAGGCGCTCGAGCTCGCGCTTGGCGCGGTTCACGTCGGCGATGTTGGTGCGCTCGTGGGCCAGCAGGTACTTGGCATAGGTCCAGCCCTGGTTCTCCTGGCCGACGAGGTTTTCCGCCGGTACCTCGACGTTGTCGAACCACACCTCGTTGACTTCGTGCTCACCGTCGAGCGTGATGATCGGCCGCACGGTGATGCCGGGCGACTTCATGTCGATCAGCAGGAAGCTGATGCCGGTCTGGGGCTTGCCTTCGGTGGAGGTGCGCACGAGGCAGAAGATCCAGTCGCCGTACTGGCCGAGCGTGGTCCAGGTCTTCTGGCCGTTGACGATGTACTTGTCGCCCTGACGTTCGGCGCGGCATTTCAGCGAGGCCAGGTCCGAACCCGAGCCGGGCTCGCTGTAGCCCTGGCTCCACCAGACCTCACCGCTCATGATGCCCGGCAGGAAGCGCTGCTGCTGCTCGGGCGAACCGAAGGCCATGATGACCGGTGCGACCATCACCGGGCCGAAGGGCACCACACGCGGGGCGCCGGCCAGCGCGCACTCTTCCTCGAAGAGATGGCGTTGCACCGCGTTCCAGCCCGGGCCGCCGAATTCCTTGGGCCAGGCCCAGCCGTGCCAGCCTTTCTTGCCCAGGATCTTCGCCCAGCGCTGCATGTCGTCCTTTTCCAGGCGCAGTGCATTGTGGACCTTGTGGCTGATGTCCTTCGGAAGGTTCGCGCGCACCCAGGCGCGGATCTCTTCGCGGAAGGCCTGTTCTTCTGCCGTGAAGTTCAAATCCATCATGTCTCCTTCAGGTGACTTCGCCGAGGCTGCTGGCAAACCGGCCACCGACGGCACAGTTTACGCACGACCGTTCGAATCCGGGTGTCCCTGCGGTGACACGAGGGGCTCTGTGCCCCGTCGACGCAGGATGGTCAGAATCGCCGCTCCAGTGTGAGCGTGTTGTTCTCGGTCTTCATCTGGAATCGGCTCAGGAAGCTGTTGCCCAGCAGCACGTAGGGCATGTCACGCGGTGCCACCACGGCGTCGACGCCGAACACCTCGACCTCGCCGATGCGCACCGAATTGAGCCGCACCCTGTAGGCCGGCACCCTGCCGTTGGCGGTGCTCAGCATGACCTGCTGGCCCTGCTGGTAGCGCAGGCCGATGCGGTTGGCCTCGGCCACGGTGAGGGCGACAGCGGTGGCGCCGGTGTCGACCATGAACTGCACGGTGGCGCCATTGATCTGCCCGGGTGTGGTGTAGTGGCCACCGTCGCCCGCGTTGAGCACGATGCGCCCGCCCGTGGCACCCCCGCCCAGCGAGACCTGCGCCCCGCCGAGCGTCAGCGACTGGCGCTTGCCGGCCACCTCGACCACGGCCTGGCCATTGTTCAGGCTGATGAGTCGCACCCCGTCGGCGCTGGCGCCGACGGCCAGCGTGCGCGGCACGCCTTCGATCACCAGCAGGGCCTTGCTGCCCAGGATGCCGGACAAGGCGACCGACTGGGCCGATGCATTGACGACTGCCAGGCCCAGGGCCGCAGCGATGTAGGGGAGGGGGAGCTTCATGGGGGTCCTGGGGTCGGTGATGCCGGAGCAGGCAGCTCAGTCGCGGAAGTTGTTGAAGCTCAAGGGCACTTCGGTGATGTCCTTGCGCAGCAGCGCCATCACCGCCTGAAGGTCGTCACGCTTGGCGCCGGTGACACGCACCGTGTCGCCCTGAATGGCCGCCTGCACCTTGATCTTGCTGCCCTTGACGAGCTGCTGGATCTTCTTGGCCAGGTCGGACTCGATGCCGGCCTTGATGCGAATGAGCTGCTTGACCTTGTCGCCACCGATCTTCTCGACCTTGCCGATGTCCAGAAAGCGCACGTCGACGCTGCGCTTGGTGAGCTTGGCGGTCAGGACGTCGCGCACCTGCTCGAGCTGGAAATCGCTGTCGGCATAGGCGGTGAGCTCCTTGTCCTTCAGTTCGAGGCGGGCGTCGGATCCCTTGAAGTCGAAGCGCGTACCGATCTCCTTGTTGCTCTGGTCGACGGCATTGCGCACCTCGACGAGGTTGGGTTCGAGAACGGTGTCGAAACTGGGCATGGCAGGCGTGTGGGTGAAGGGTCGTGGAGGTCTCGCGGCGCGGCCGCGTTGCAATCGGCGAAAATTCTGCCATGCAAATCGAGACGGGCGTCAGCCTCAAACCGTACAACAGCTTCGGCCTGCCGGCCCTCGCGCAAACCCTGGTGCGCATCCGCAGCGATGCCGACGTGCGCCGGGTGCTCGACCACCCGGAACTCGGCCGTGCGCCCAAGTTCGTGCTCGGTGGGGGCAGCAACATCGTGCTCACGCGCGATGTGGGTGCGGTGGTGCTGAAGGTGGAGGTGGCGGGCCTGCGGCTGCTGGAGGAGCGCGACGACGCCTGGATCGTTGAGGCCGGTGGCGGCGAGCGCTGGCACGACCTGGTCACCTGGACGCTGGCCCAGGGCCTGCCCGGCCTGGAAAACCTGGCCCTGATCCCCGGTACGGTCGGGGCGGCGCCGGTGCAGAACATCGGCGCCTACGGCATCGAACTGACCGACCGATTCGAATCGCTCGATGCGGTCGACCTGGTGACCGGGCGCAGCGTGACCCTGACCGGACCGATGTGCCGCTTTGGCTACCGCGACAGCATCTTCAAGCGGGCCCTGGCCGGCAAGAGCGTGATCACGCGCGTCAGATTGCGGCTGCCGCGGCCCTGGCAGCCCGTGCTGGGCTACCTGGACCTCGAACGCAAGCGCGAGGAAACCGGCATCGCCGAGCCGAGCGCGCAGCAGGTCTTCGACTGGATCTGCGCCATCCGCCGGGCCAAGCTGCCGGATCCGGGCGTCATCGGCAACGCTGGCAGCTTTTTCAAGAACCCGGTGGTCACGCCGGAGCAGTGCCGCGACATCATCGGCCGCGACCCGGAGATCGTGCACTACCCGATGCCCGACGGCAGCTTCAAGCTGGCCGCGGGCTGGTTGATCGACGCCTGCGGCTGGAAGGGCAAGACCATCGGCCGTGCCGGCGTGCATGACCGCCAGGCCCTGGTGCTGGTCAATCGCGGCGGCGCGACAGGGGCGGAGGTCGTCACGCTGGCCCGGGCAATCCAGGAGAGCGTCTATGGCCGATTCGGCATCCGGCTCGAGCCGGAGCCGGTGGTGGTGTGAGCCGGCGTGGCGCCGGGCCCGTCGCTGACGCGAGCCCGTTGCGCCCTGCGAGCCACCAGCCGGTCGGATCCACCTTGTCACGGATGTGTCACACGGCTGTCGCACACTGCCAGGCATGAACAACAAGAACAACAACAAGAAGAACAAGATGGTGACGGTGAACTCGAGGGGTGCCGCCTGGCAGACGATGATGAGCGGTCTGTGGCGCTGGGTTCGCCTGGTGCTGGTGGTGGCGGTCATCGCGGCCATGGTGCAGGCGCTGCGGCTGGGGATGCCGCCGGTGGCAATCGTGCTGGCGGTGATCGGCCTGATCGCCTGGATCACGCTCAAGGTGCTGGAGCGCAGTGCGCAGGAAGCCTATGTGCGCAGCGCGCCGCTTCCCACCCACCTGAGCGCTGCAGTGCGATCGCAATACCCGCAACTGAGCCGCGAGGCGCTGCGCGATGTCGAGCGAGGCCTGCGCCAGTTCTTCCTGGCCTACCTGAAGTCCAACGGGCGCTTCGTGGCCATGCCCTCCCGGGTGGCCGATGCCCTGTGGCACGAGTTCATCCTGGACACGCGGGCCTACCGCACGTTCTGCCAGCGGGCCTTCGGCCGCTTTCTCGACCACAGTCCGGCGCAGACGCTGGGCCATGACGCCCGTCGCAACGACGGCCTGCGGCGCACCTGGTACTGGTCCTGCCGCGAGGAGGGCATCGACCCCCGCTTGCCGATGACCCTGCCGCTGCTGTTCGCCCTGGACGCCGAGCTCGCCATTCCCGACGGCTTCCGCTACGTGCCCGACTGCCGCCTGATCGGTGAGAGTGCGGCCAGCGGGGTGCACTGCGGCACCTCGTTCGGCGACGGCTCGGCCAGCGGCGATGCCGACGGCATGGGCGGCTGCGACAGCAGCAGCGATGGTGGCTCGGGCGACGGGGGCGGGGACGGTGGGGGCTGCGGCGGCGGTGGGGACTGACGCCGTACCAAGCCGCCTTGAGCCGGCATCAGGCCCGATATGCCGGCATCTTGCGCCAACAGCCTGCAGAACCTGGCCTTGATCGGCGCATGCCGGCCCGGCGCAGGTCAGCCGAAATGGCAGATGTAGTGATACGGCCCGCCTTCGACGCGGATGTCGAAGCTGGCGTTGGCCGGCACATTGAACGACTGGCCGGCTTCGTAGCGCGTCCAGCTGTCCTGACCTGCAAGGCGCACCTCACACGCGCCGGCGACGGTTTCCATCACTTCGGGGGCGCCGGTGTTGAAGGTCAGCGTGGCCGGCAGGATCACGCCGACGCTCTTGCGGGTGCCGTCGGCCAGGGTGATCGTGTGAGAAACGCACTTGCCGTCGAAATAGACGTTGGCCTGGGTGCTGACGGTGACGTTGCTGATCTGTTGAGTCATGACTAGGGTTGTGCAGCGACGGGCTGCGTTTGCGTTCGTTGGGACATTCCGGCCGAGATGTTAGCTGCTTGCCCGCAGGCGCCGCTTGCGCGGTGGGCAGCGTGTCTGCCGGGTCGCTGCATTTCACCGGACTCCCCCCGTAGGGGGATATTCGCGATTGTCCGGTTTTGAAACACTTGGAAGCGCGCTGTCATCACGGCGGGTGTTCGCCGCAAGGCGTTCCGTCCGGCTAGTGGCCGGTCGGCATCCCGCTGGCGTATCGTGTGCCGCACCCCCCGCCGGCCAGGGCCGGCGCGGGGGCCGCAGGTGCCGCGGGGCCGTGCCGCCCCTGCCTGGGCGGCCTTGCATGACGGTTCAGAGGTCGGTGCGCAGCTTCCAGATCTCCGGGAAGAGCACCACATCGAGCATCTTGCGCAGATAACCCACGCCCGACGTGCCCCCTGTGCCCCGCTTGAACCCGATCACCCGCTCCACCGTGGTCACATGGCGGAATCGCCAGAGCCGGAAGGCGTCTTCCAGGTCGGTCAGTTCCTCGCCCAGCTGGTACAGGTCCCAGTGCGCTTCGGGCTGGCGGTAGACCTGCAGCCAGGCCTGTTCGACCTCGGCACTTTCGGCATACGGCTGGGTCCAGTCACGATCGGTGTGGCTGACAGGCACGGGCAGGCCGCGGCGGGCCAGCAGCCGCAACGACTCGTCGTACAGCGACGGCGCGCGGTAGGCCGCCTCGACACGTGCCAGGAGTTCCGGCCGGTGGGCATGCGGCTTGAGCATCGCGGCATTCTTGTTGCCCAGCGCAAATTCGATGCAGCGGTACTGATAGCTCTGGAAACCGCTCGAATTGCTCAGGTAGGGGCGGATGGCCGAGTACTCCGGCGGCGTCATCGTGGCCAGCACATCCCAGGCGTGCACCAGTTGCTCCATGATCTTGCTGACGCGCGCCAGCATCTTGAACGCGGCAGGCAGCTCGTCGCGGGCGACGCAGGCGATGGCGGCACTCAGTTCGTGCAGCATCAGCTTCATCCACAGCTCGCTGGTCTGATGCTGCACGATGAACAGCATCTCGTTGTGCTCGGGTGACAGCGGGTGCTGGGCGCTGAGCACCTGGTCGAGGTGCAGGTAGTCGCCATAGCTCATGTCGCGCGAGAAATCGAGCTGGGCGCGCTCTTCCTTGACGATGCGTTCGGTGGTGTTTTCAGGTCCGGTCATGGTCTGCTCCGCTCAGGTCACTGCCGCACGTTGGTTGAAGCGCGCCTCGCGCCATTCGCCGGTCTGCATCACCTGCACCAGGTGCTCGACGGCATCCCACACGTCGGCAAAACCGACGTACAGCGGCGTGAATCCGAAGCGCAGGATGTCCGGTGTGTGCGCATCTCCGGCGCGGAAGTCGCCGATCACGCCACGCGCGATCAGCGCCTGCACGATCGCATAGGCACCTTCGGCCCGGGTCAGGCAGACCTGGCTGCCGCGCAGGGCGTCTTCGCGCGGCGACACCACGCTCAGGCCGGTGCCGGCGCAGCGGGCCTCGACCAGTTCGGCAAACAGGCGGGTCAGCGCCAGCGACTTTTCACGCAGTGCCGGCATGCCGCCATAGGGCGCAGCCGCCAGCACCGTGTCGACGCCGCACTCCAGCGCGGCCAGCGAGATGACGGGCGGCGTGCCGCACAGGTAGCGGGTGATGCCGGGGGCCGGTTGGTAGTCGGGCGTGAAGCGGAACGGCGCCGCATGCCCCATCCAGCCCGACAGCGGTTGCCAGAAGCGGCTGGCGTGGCGCGGGTGGCTCCAGACGAAGGCCGGCGCACCGGGGCCACCGTTGAGGTACTTGTAGCCGCAGCCCACGGCAAAGTCGGCGTCCGCCCCCTGCAGGTCCACCGGCACCGCCCCGGCCGAGTGGGCCAGGTCCCAGATCATCAGGGCGCCTGCGTCGTGCGCTGCGCGCGTCACGGCTGCCATGTCGTGCATGCGCCCGGTGCGGTAGTTCACATGGGTCAGCATCAGGATGGCCACGTCGGGCGTGAGGCTCTGCAGCACCTCGTCGGGTTCGATCAGGCGCAGCGTCCAGCCGAGTTCACGCACCAGGCCTTCGGCGATGTAGAGATCGGTCGGGAAGTTGCTGCGCTCCGACACGATCACCCGGCGCGCGGGCTGGTCCTGCCGGGCCATGCGTGACGCGGCGCTGAGCACCTTGAACAGGTTGACCGAGGTCGAGTCGGCCACCACCAGTTCGTCGGGGCCGGCGCCGACGAGCTGGGCGATCTTGTTGCCCACGCGCTGTGGCAGGTCGATCCAGCCGGCGGTGTTCCAGCTCTTGATCAGGTCTTGTCCCCACTCGCGCGTGACGACGTCGGCCACACGGGCGGCCGTGGCACGCGGACACACGCCCAGGGAGTTGCCGTCAAGGTAGATGGTGCCGGCAGGCAGGTCGAACTGTGCGCGCAGCGGGGCCAGCGGATCGCCAGCGTCGCGCGCCAGGCAGTCTTCACGGGTGAGGGTCATGTTGTCTCCGGAGGGCAGGGGTCAGAGTTCGCGCAGCACGGCGCGCACGGGGCTTGCGTCGGCCTGCATCAGCTTGAGCGGCAGGGCGATGAGTTCGTAGTCGCCCTCGGGCACCTCGTCGAGCACCAGGTTCTCGAGCACGCGCATGTCGCGCCGCAGCAGCACCTGATGGGCGTCCAGCGTCTTGCTCTCGGCCGGGTCCACCGAGGCGGTGTCGATGCCCACCAGCCGCACGCCCGCGTCGGCCAGGCGTTCCAGCGTGTCGGGTGCAAAGGCGGTGAAGCTGTCGACCCAGTGGTCGACCGGCGCCACGCGGTTCGTGCGCACCAGCACACGCGCGGGCAGTCGGTCGAAGGCGTGGGCGAGGTGGTGAGCTTCGATCAGGGCGCCCACACCGATGGCATGGATGACACGGCAGGGGCCCAGATAGGCGTCCAGGGACACGGCACCGATGGCGGCCGCACCGTTGGCGTAGTGCATGGGCGCATCGGCGTGCGCGCCGGCATGAGGCGAGGTGGTGATCTGGCTCACGTTGACCGGGCAGCCCGGCCCGAGCGTGGCCACCCAGCTCTGTTGGTAAGGGGTGTCGCCCGGGAAGACCGGGCTGCCGGCCTGCAGGGGCGGGGAGATGTCCCACAGTCGCTTCATGGTCACCACACGATCGATCTGGTCAGCACAGTCCGGAATTTACTTGAATTCTAAATTGTTGACTTCTAAATTTACTCATCGGATTGATGCACGGGATCGACCGGCCGCGCCGGCCGGTCAGTCGTTTCGCGTCTCGGCAGGCAGGCTCAGCGGGCCACGTTCACCGCGGCCATCGGCTTGCCGGCCAGCTTGTCGACCAGGCCCAGGAATTCGCGCCGCTGGCCGTACGGGTCCGGCCCCAGGCTGCCGGCAGCCAGCGAGCGCACGTCCGACCAGCCGAAGCCGGGTTGCAGGTGGGTGCCGCCGCGCAGCAACTGGCCGTAGGCTGCCACGGCCACGGCAAAACGGGTATCGGGGCTGGTGCGCTCCAGGGCACGCACCTCATGGCTGACCGCATGCTCGATCAGCACGCTGCGTGTCGTGCCCGGCAGCTTGTAGCGCAGCTTCAGGTGGCCCAGTTCGCCGTCGGCCTGAGCCGCGGCCAGTGTCGATGGACGGTTGGCGGGGTAGCGCTCCTCATCGTGCAGCCCGCGCTGGCCCTGCAGCGTCAGCTCGTACAGGGCCGTCACCCGGTGCCCCGCGCCGATGTCGCCTGCGTCGACCTTGTCGTTGTTGAAGTCTTCCCGTGCCAGGGCGCGGTTGTCGTAGCCGATCAGCCGGTATTCCTTCACCACGGCCGGGTTGAATTCCAGCTGCAGCTTCACGTCCTGCGCCACGGTGGCCAGGGTCGAGGTGAACTCGTCGATCAGCACCTTGCGGGCCTCGGCCGCCGAGTCGATGAAGCTGTACTTGCCGTCGCCGGCGTCGGCGATCTGCTCCATCAGTGCATCGTTGTAGCTGGCATGCCCCACGCCCAGCGTGGACAGCCCGATGCCGGACTGGCGCTCCTGGGCAACGATCTGCTTCAGCTGGTCGATGCTGGTCACGCCCACGTTGAAGTCGCCGTCGGTGGCCAGCAGGATGCGGTTGATGCCGCCGCGCACGAATCCGCGACGGGCCTGTTCGTAGGCCAGTCGCAAGCCGGAGGCACCGGCCGTGCTGCCACCGGCGCGCAGCGAGGCGATGGCCTTGCGGATCAGGTCCTTGCGGTCGCCAGGCACGGATTCCAGCAGCACCTGCGTGGTGCCGGAGTAGGTCACGATCGAGACCCGGTCCTGCTCACGCAACTGATCGACAAAGCCCGTCAGCGCGTCCTTCACCAGCGGCAGGCTCTGCGGGATGCCCATCGATCCGGACACGTCGACCAGGAACACCAGGTTGGCCGCAGGCAGGCTCTGCTTGGCCGGGTCGGTGGCCTGGATGCCGATCTTCAGCAGCACGTTCGACGCGTTCCAGGGGCTGGTGGTGAGCTCGCTGTGCACGGCAAACGGGTGCGACGAACCGGTCGATTCGGGGCGGGGGTAGTCGTAGCTGAAGTAGTTCAGCATTTCCTCCACACGCACGGCGTCAGGCGGAACGTTCTGGCCGCGGTTGAGCAGGCCGCGCACCGAACTGTAGGAGCCGGTGTCCACATCCACAGAAAAGGTCGACACCGGCTCGACGGCCACGCGCTTGACCGGATGGGCACGTTCGGCCTGGGTCGTGATGCCGAGGTAGGCGCCGTCGCGCGCCGTGATGTCGGGCTGCGCGGGCGGCGCGATGGCGGGGTGGGCCATGCTGCCCGCGGCCAGCTGCGCATGCTGCTCCAGCCGTACCCGGGCAGCAGCGGCGGGCGCCGGTGCCGGGCTCACGGGAGCGGGCGGGCTGATGGCCATGGTCGCACCGGACTGAGCCTTGGTCGCGCGAATGTCTCGGCGGTCGGCTTCGCGGGATTCAGCGACCGGCTCGCCGGGGCGTGCGGCCACCACCGTGCCCGGTGTCGTTTCCTTGGGAGCGCTGCAAGCAACGCAGACCGCGGCCATGACCGCACTCAGCAGCCTCGGCCAGCAAGCACGGCCGGGCACGGCAGGGAACGAAGGTGAATGCATGGGAGCCTCGCTTTCGGTTGTGGGTGATCCGCCACCGGATCGACTCCGGTGTCAACGGGTCACCCGCCAAAGCGGGGTCAAACCAGTGCAAGGAAGATTTGCATCAAGGCAGGGCGTCGATCGGCGGCAGGCCGTGGCGGCTGCGCGCGCGGGTGCAGGCATCGTCGGGCACGCCCAGCGGCGCGAGCTGGCCGAACTCGCGGCAAGGTGACGGGCGCCACTCGTAGATGCCGCAATGTGCCGTCTGCCCGACCTGGCCCACCAGGGCGGCACAGCGGGGCTGGGCATGGTCGGTGCCACGCATGCGGCAGGTGGTGTCCGTCACGTCGACCGCCAGCCCCGACGGCACGCAGCCGCCCGATTCGTCGAGTTCTTCCCGCGAGAAGTCGACACGAAAGCTGGCACAGCAGGCGCCGCAGCTCAGGCAGGGGTTGGATCGGGTGGTCATGGCGGCGTGGGACAGCGACACTGCGGGGATGATCTATCGTGGCCTGGCGGACCTGCTGGTGCTGCTGCACCTGGCGTTTGTCGTGTTCGTGATTGTGGGCGGATTTGCCGCCTGGCGCTGGCCCAGGCTGGCTTACGCGCACATTCCGGCGGCCTGCTGGGGGGCCGGCATCGAGTTGCTGGCCGGCATCTGCCCGCTCACGCCATTGGAAAACCACCTTCGCGCGCTGGGCGGCCAGGCTGGCTATGCCGACTCCTTCGTGGAGCACTACGTCATGCCGGTGCTGTATCCCACCGGCCTGACCGCGCAGCACCAGCTCGTGTTGGGGCTGGGCGTGATCGTGGTGAACGGGCTGGCCTATGCAGGTTTGATCGCACGGCGAAAGCGCGCGCGATCTTGAACTTGCATGACGTGTTGGGGCACCCACGGCGCTGCGCGCCTTCACATGGCTGCGCCATGTGAGCGTCAGCCGGAACCGCCTGCCGGCCCTGACGGGCCGCCGCCTCGGCTTTCAGCCGACGCGGCCGATCAGAAGGTACTCCATGAGTGCCTTCTGAACGTGCATGCGGTTCTCAGCTTCGTCCCAGACGACGGACTGGGGGCCGTCGATGACGTCGGCGCTGACTTCCTCGCCGCGGTGGGCGGGCAGGCAATGCATGAACAGGGCCTGAGGCTGGGCGGCGCCCATCATGTCGGCGTCGACGCACCAGTCTGCAAAGGCCTTGCGGCGGGTTTCGTTCTCGGCCTCGAAGCCCATGCTGGTCCACACGTCGGTGGTCACCAGGTCGGCGCCACGGCAGGCGTCCATCGGGTCCTTGAAGGTCTTGAAACAGGCCGGGTCGCGTACACCCGCCAGGGCCGGGTCGACCTCGTAGCCGCTGGGGGTGCTCACGTGCACGGTGAAGCCCAGGATCTCGGCGGCCTGCAGCCAGGTGTTGGCCATGTTGTTGCCGTCGCCGACCCAGGCCACGACCTTGCCCTGGATCGAGCCGCGGTGCTCGATGAAGGTGAAGATGTCGGCCAGGATCTGGCAGGGATGGAACTCGTTGGTCAGCCCGTTGATGACCGGCACGCGGGAATGCGCCGCAAAGGCCTCCAGCTTGGCCTGCTCGTAGGTGCGGATCATCACGAGGTCGACCATGCGCGAGATCACTCGGGCGCTGTCCTCGATCGGTTCGGCACGGCCGAGCTGGCTGTCGCCGGTCGTCAGGTGAACGACCGACCCGCCCATCTGGTACATGCCCGCCTCGAAGCTCACGCGGGTGCGTGTCGAGGCCTTCTCGAAGATCATCGCCAGCGTGCGGTCCACCAGCGGCGTGTACTTCTCGTAGTTCTTGAAGCGGCGCTTGATGATCGCGGCCCGGTCGAACAGGTAGGCGTACTCTTCGGCCCGAAAATCCTTGAACTGCAGGTAGTGCTTCATGAGGGAGTTCCCCGGCTTCATGGATGGCACCTCCCTCAGGCGGGAGTGGCGAGGAAGGTCTTGATGATGGGGCAGAGGATGGCGACGATCTGCGCAGCCTCGTCTTCGCTCAGGATCAGCGGCGGCACCAGGCGGATCACCTTGTCGGCCGTGACCGACAGCAGCAGGCCGGCTTCCATGGCCTGGCTCAGGATCACGCCGCAGGCCCGGTCGAGTTCGATGCCGAGCATCAGGCCCTGGCCGCGGATCTCGACCACCCCGGCCACGCCGGCCAGTTCGCGCTCCAGCCCGGCGCGCAGGGCGGCGCCGACGCGCGCAGCGTTTTCCAGCAGGCCCTCTTCTTCCATGATGCGCAGGGTTTCCACACCGGCACGCATGGCCAGCGGGTTGCCGCCGAAGGTGGTGCCGTGGTTGCCCGGCTGGAAGACGTCGGCCGCCCTCGGGCCTGCCACGACCGCACCGATGGGCACGCCCGAACCCAGGCCCTTGGCCAGGGGCATGACGTCGGGGCGGATGCCGGCCCATTGGTGGGCAAACCACTTGCCGGTGCGGCCGATGCCGCACTGCACTTCGTCGATCATCAGCAGCCAGCCGCGCTCGTCGCAGATGCGACGGGCGTCGCGCAGGTAGTCGGCGCGGGTCGGGTTGACCCCGCCTTCGCCCTGGATGGTCTCAAGGAAGACGGCCACGACGTTCGGGCGGGTGCGCGCGACGTCCTCGAGCGCGGCCACATCGTTCAGCGGCACGCGCACGAAGCCGGGCACCAGCGGCTCGAAGCCCTTCTGGACCTTGACATTGCCGGTGGCCGAGAGCGTGGCGATCGAACGGCCGTGGAAGGCCTTCTCGTAGACGACGATCTCGGGCAGGTCGATGCCCTTGTCGTGCCCGTACTTGCGGGCGATCTTGATCGCCGCCTCATTGGCTTCGAGGCCGGTGCTGCAGAAGAACACGTTCGTGAGGCCGGACAGCTCGACCAGCTTCGCGGCCAGTTGCTCCTGCAGCGGCACCTGGTAGTAGTTGGAGCTGTGGATCAGCTTGGCGATCTGATCCTGCAGCGCCGGCACCAGCTTGGGGTGGCCGTGGCCCAGGGTGTTCACCGCAATGCCGCCCAGGCCGTCCAGGTAACGTCGGCCCTCGGTGTCCCACACCCAGCAGCCCTTGCCATGAGACAGGGCAATGGGCAGACGGCCATACGTGTTCATCAGGTGCGATGCGGGCGTGGTCACGGCGTTCTCCGGAAGGTCGTGGCGGGGACGGAAAAGAAGAAAGCGGGGTTGCACGGCTGATCGACCGGGTCGATCAGCCATCCAACGCCGCGTTGGAGCTTGATTCTATCGGCCAGATGGCGCAACCGACTCGGAATGCACGGGCGAAAGCCGAGTGACAGGCCGCGATGGCATCATCCGGGCCCAGCGGGAGGCGCGCGAGCGGCCCGCAGCACGAGGGGGAATCATGCGCGTCGCTGGGCATCAAGTCTTATATAAGATATCATTTCTAAGACTTGTGCTGCAGTGCAGCGAATTACACTTCGCACCTGCTCACGCCGCCACAAGCGGCACCATCCCTACGGTCAGACCCGAATGACGACATCCAAACCCCGCGAGATCTTCATACAGGGGATCACGAAAGACGGCCGCACGTTTCGCCCGAGTGACTGGGCCGAGCGCCTGGCGGGCGTGATGTCGTGCTTTCGACCTGGTGGCGTGCAACCCGGGTCGCACATCGGCTATTCGCCCTATTGCATTCCGATGGTCGTCAACGGCATCAAGTGTGTGGTCGTGAACGAGGCGGTGCGTGAGGTCGAGCCCATGGCCTGGGACTTTGCGATGAACTTCGCGCGGGACAACAACCTGCAGATCGCCGAGGCTTGTCTGATCCCGGACGAGCCCAAGCCCCGATCACGCTGAGCAGGACGGTTGCGCGCCGGGGCCGGCGACGGCTGGGTGGGCGCTGGCTGCGCGTTTGGCAAGAGACCCGGAACCCGCGAGCAGGTGCGCTGAAGGAGCGCAGACGCAGCAATGAAAAAGGGCTCGCTAGGCGAGCCCTTTCGATTTGCGCGACCCGGATGATCGACTTCAGGCGGCCAGGCCCTTGATGGCGGCCGACAGGCGGCTCTTGTGGCGAGCGGCCTTGTTCTTGTGGAAGATGCCCTTGTCGGCGACGGAGTCGATGACGCTCTGTGCAGCCTTGAAGAGTTCAGCAGCCTTGGTCTTGTCGCCAGTGACGACAGCCTTCTGCACGTTCTTGACGGCAGTGCGGAATTTGGAGCGCAGCGCCGTGTTGGCGGCGTTCAGCTTGACGTCCTGACGGACGCGCTTGCGGCCCGACGCAATGCGGACGGTCTTCTTCTTGGCTTTGGAGGAGGTTGCCATGCTGGATGCTTTTCCGGGTTCTGCAAAGACGGCGAGTATAGCATTTGTTCTGCGCTGTGGCCAACTTGCGTGAAGACGTGAGCATCCGCTTCCTATAATCGCGGGCATTCCGGCCCCCGGCGGCGAGTTTCGTGGCCGTCCAACCCATGAATCTCCTGCGCGCCGCTTCGACCGTCTCCCTCTTCACGCTCGCATCGCGCGTGACGGGCCTGGCCCGTGACCTGCTCATGGCGTCGAGCTTTGGAGCAGGCGCCTGGACGGACGCCTTCTACGTGGCCTTTCGCATTCCCAACCTGCTGCGGCGGCTGTTTGCCGAGGGCGCCTTCTCGCAGGCATTCGTGCCCATCCTGGCCGACTGCCGCAGCGTGCAGGGTGAAGCGGCGACCCACCGCCTGATCGATGCCGTGGCCACCGTGCTGGTGTGGGCGCTGCTGGTCACCTGCGTGATCGGCGTGGCGGGTGCGCCGGTGCTGGTCTACCTGATGGCCGCAGGCCTGAAGGACACGCCGCATGGCTTCGAGGCGGCGGTCGTGATGACGCGCTGGATGTTCCCCTATATCGCCTTCATGTCGCTGGTGGCGCTGTCGGCCGGCATTCTCAACACCTGGAAGCGGTTTGCCGTGCCGGCGGCCACGCCGGTGCTGCTGAACCTGGCCATGATCGCCGCGGCGATCTGGCTGGCGCCGGCGTTCGAGCGCTGGGGCGTGCAGCCCATCTACGCCATGGCTGCCGGTGTCATGCTGGGTGGGGTGCTGCAGCTGGCGGTGCAGTTTCCGGCCCTGGCACGCATCGGCGTGCTGCCTCGCCTGGGGTCGCCACTGGCGGCCTGGCGCCACGAAGGCGTGCGGCGCGTGCTGCGGCAGATGGTGCCTGCCGTGCTGGGCGTGTCGGTGGCCCAGCTGTCGCTGATGATCAACACCCAGATCGCCTCCCACCAGGGGGAGGGGGCCGTGTCCTGGCTCACCTATGCCGATCGTCTGATGGAGTTTCCCACCGGGCTGCTCGGTGTGGCGCTGGGCGTGGTGCTGCTGCCCCAACTGTCGGCCAGCGCGCGCGACAACCCGGAGCGCTATTCGTCACTGCTGGACTGGGGCCTGCGGCTGGTGGTGCTGCTGGCCTTGCCCTGCGCGGTGGCGCTCGTCGTGTTTGCCAAACCGCTGATTTCCGTCGTCTTTCACTACGGCGCCATCGGTGAGCGCGACGTGCATCAGATCTCGCTGGCGCTCATGGGCTATGGGGTGGGCCTGATGGGCTTGATCGGGGTCAAGGTGCTCGCACCGGGCTTTTATGCGAAGCAGGACATCCGCACGCCGGTGAAGATCGCCGTGGTGGTGCTGTGCCTGACCCAGGCGCTGAACCTCCTGTTTGTTCCGATGTTCGCCCAGGCCGGGCTGGCCCTGTCGATCGGACTGGCCGCGCTGGTGAATGCCGGCTGGCTGTTCATCGGCCTGCGCCGGCGCGGCCTGTATGTGCCGCAGCCCGGGTGGGGGCGCTTTGCGCTGCAGGTGGTGCTGGCCACGACGCTGCTTGGCGCCGGGCTCTTCGGCATGTCGCAATGGCTCGACTGGACGGCCCTGAGGCAGACCCCCTGGACCCGGGTGGGCTGGATGGCCCTGACGCTGGGTGTTGCGGCAATCGTCTACTTCGGCTGCCTGATCGCCACCGGCGTGCGCCTGCGGGACTTCGCACGCAAGGCGTGATGCGGCGCCGCTCGCCTCCCGACGCGGTCGGCCATCGGGTTGAAGTGCCGTGGTCCGGCCCACTACACTTGGCGCATGCATTTCGAGGCGCCCACCCCGCTGGAATACTTCGCGTCCCTGGTGGCCGACGATGCCAGCTTTTCCCTGACCGAGGCCGCCCTGTCGCTGGCCCAGGACGAATTCCCCGACCTTGACCTGGCTGCCGTGCTGGCCGACATCGACAGCCTGGCCGACCGCCTCAAGCGCCGCCTTGCGGCCGACGCCCCGCCGGTGCAGCGGCTGCGCATGCTCAACCGCTATTTCTTCCAGGAGCTGGGCTTTGCGGGCAACGTCAACGACTACTACGACCCCTACAACAGCTGCCTGAACATCGTGCTGCAGTCGCGCCGCGGCATCCCGATCTCCCTGGCCGTGCTCTACATCGAGCTGGCCACGCAGGTCGGGCTGGTGGCGCGCGGAGTGTCCTTCCCCGGGCACTTCCTGGTGAAGCTCAAGATGCCGCAGGGTGAGGTGGTGATGGACCCGTTCAATGGCCTGTCGCTGTCGCGTGAGGAGCTCGACGAGCGCATCACGCCCTACAAGCGTCAGCAGGGGCTGGTCGGTGACTTCGACGTGCCGCTGGGGCTGTTCCTGCAGGCGGCCACGCCACGGGAGGTGGTGGCGAGGATGCTGCGCAACCTCAAGGAGATCCACCGCACCGCCGAGGACTGGCCTCGGGTGCTGCTGACGACGCAGCGGCTGGTCGTGCTGCTGCCAGACTCCTTGGAAGAGCGGCGCGATCGCGGCCTGGCTTCGGCCGAGATGGGCGACACCGATACCGCCATCGCCGACCTCACGTTCTACGTGGAGCATGCCGACCAGGCCGATGACCGGCTGGCCATTGCCGAGCGCCTGGACGGACTGCGGCGAGCCGGGCCGCCGCGCCTGCACTGAGGCACCAGGGTGTTACCCAGGCGTTCCGCGGACGGTGTGGCGCGCCCACCCGGGTGACGCCCCCGGGCGCTCAGATCACCTGGGTCGGGTGCTCGTCGCCGGAACGCGCCTCGATCTGGCCGATGCGGTGCACCGTCTGCCCCTGGGCCTGCAGCACGGCGGTGGCACGATCGGCGTCGGCCGCCGCGACGATCACCACAAAACCGATCCCGCAATTGAAGGTGCGGTGCATCTCGGACTCCAGCACGCCCCCTTCGGCCTGCAGCCAGGAGAAGATCTCGGGGCGCGCCCAGCTCTTGCCGTCGATCACGGCCTTGGTCGTGTCCGGCAGGCAGCGAGGGATGTTCTCGACCAGTCCGCCGCCGGTGATGTGGGCCATGCCCTTGACCCGCACTTCCTTCATGGCGGCGAGCATCGGCTTCACGTAGAGCCGCGTCGGCGCCATCACCCGCTCGCGAAACGGCAGGCCGTCAAGCGTGGCGGGCAGGCGATCGCCGCTGCGCTCGACGATCTTGCGCACGAGCGAATAGCCGTTCGAGTGCACGCCGCTGGACGTCAGCCCCAGGACGACGTCGCCCGGCGCGATGTCCCGCCCGTCGACGATGCCGGACTTCTCGACCGCACCCACACAAAAGCCCGCCAGGTCGTACTCGCCCGGCGGATACATGCCCGGCATTTCAGCGGTTTCGCCGCCGATCAGCGCACAGCCCGATTCCTCACAGCCGCGTGCAATGCCGCCCACCACCCGGGCGGCGGTGTCCACGTCGAGCTTGCCGCAGGCGAAGTAGTCCAGGAAAAACAGCGGCTCGGCGCCCTGCACCAGCACGTCGTTCACGCTCATGGCCACCAGGTCGACGCCCACGGTGTCGTGCATGCCCCACTCGAAGGCCAGGCGCAGCTTGGTGCCCACGCCGTCGGTGCCGCTCACGAGCACTGGCTCCTTGTAGCGCTTGGGCACCTCGAACAGTGCGCCAAAGCCGCCGATTCCGCCCAGCACACCCTCGCGCAGCGTGCGCTTGGCCAGGGGCTTGATGCGGTCGACAAGGGCGTCGCCTGCGTCGATGTCGACGCCGGCGTCTCGGTAGGACAGGGGGGTGTTGGACATGGTGTGCTGCCGGCGGTTTGTCGCCGGCCTATAGAATTTGCGCGGATTTTACCGGCCTGGCCTGTTGCCATGCCGCCCGGACCCAAAGGGCTGCCCCACGTCATGACCTTGACCCCCCACCAGAAGCAGGCTGCCGCCTGGCTCGGCATTGCTGTGACCACCGCCTTGCTGCTGTGGTTGCTGGCGCCCGTGCTGACGCCGTTCATCGTGGCGGCCGTGCTGGCCTATGCGCTGCATCCTGCCGTGCAGGCGCTGGCCGCGCGGCGCATGCCGCGCATCCTGGCGGTGATCCTGATCGAGGTGGCGGTGATCGTGCTGCTGCTGGCCTTGCTGCTGCTGATGGTGCCCATCCTCTCGAAGGAACTGCCCGCGCTGCGCGAGCAGATTCCGGTGCTGGCGGTGCAGCTCAACGACCGTCTCGCGCCCTGGCTGGCGCAGTTCGGCGTCAATGTGGCGCTGGACACCGAAAGCATCAAGGCGTTTGTCGTCAAGTACCTCAATGCCAATCTCGAGGACTGGCTGTCCGCCGCCCTGAGCTCGGCGCGCATCGGTGGCAGCTTCGTGCTCGCGATCGTGGGCAATGCGGTGCTGGTGCCGGTGGTGCTGTTCTACCTGCTGATGGACTGGCCCGGCATCGTGAGGCGGGCGCAGCACTTCATCCCTCCGCGGCTCACCCCGCCGGTGGAGTCCTTCCTCGGCGAATGCGACGAGGTGCTGGGGCAATACCTGCGCGGGCAACTGCTCGTGATGGTGATCCTCGCCGCGTTCTACAGCATCGGTCTGGCCCTGTTCGGGTTCGACCTGGCCGTGCCGGTCGGTGTGTTCACCGGGCTGGCCGTCTTCATCCCCTACCTGGGTTTCGGCCTGGGCATGGTGCTGGCCCTGCTCGCGGGTGTGCTGCAGTTCGGGGGCTGGTATGGCCTGATCGCGGTGGCCGTGGTCTATGGCGTCGGCCAGGTGGTCGAGAGCCTGTACCTGACCCCCCGGCTCGTGGGTGAACGCATCGGCATGCATCCCATCACGGTGATCTTCGCGCTGCTGGCATTCGGCCACCTGTTCGGTTTTGTCGGTGTGCTGATCGCATTGCCTGTCAGTGCCGTGCTGGTGGTGGCGGTGCGACGCCTGCGCCGCGCCTACCTGGAAAGCCGCCTCTACCTCGGATGACCGGTCCGCGACACGCATGATGAGGCAGCTCCCCCTCGGTCTGGCCATCGACCAGATCGACACGTTCGACAATTTCTTCGGCACTGCCAATGCGGCGGCGCTGGCGCACCTGCGCGGCCTGAACGACATGGCGCAGCCTGCGCCGGTGTACCTCTGGGGCGAATCGGGCGTGGGCAAGTCCCACCTGCTGCGTGCGCTGGCCCATGAGATCGCCCAGCCGGGAGGGCGGGTGGGGTGGTTCGATGCCGGCACGCCGCTGCCATGGCACTTCGACGAGGCCTGGCGCCTGCTGGTGCTGGACGACTGCGGCGCGTACAGTCCTGAGCAGCAGCAGGCGGCGTTTTCGCTGTTCGTGCAGGCCACCACGCAGGGCATGCTGATCGCCAGTTCCGGCTCCGCCCCCCCGGTCGATCTGCCTTTGCGCGATGATCTGCGCTCCCGCCTGGGCTGGGGCCATGTGTTTCATGTCCTGCCGCTGGCCGAAAGCGACTGCCGCGCCGTGCTGCGCCGCGAAGCCGACCGCCTGGGCATCTTTCTTTCGGACGAGGTGATGACTTACCTGTTGACGCGCTTCTCGCGCGATCTCGGCAGCCTGATGCGGCTGCTGCACCGTCTTGACCGCTTCTCGCTGGCCGCGAAGCGGGCCGTCACGGTGCCCCTGCTCAAGCAGATGCTGGCCGAGGAGGGCGCATGAGCCGCGGCCTGTGCCTGTTCGACCTGGATCACACGCTGATTCCGCTCGACTCCGACCATGCCTTCGGCGAGTTCATGGTGCGCATCGGCTGGGCCGATGCCGTGGCGTTCCGCCGCGGCAACGACGAGTTCTATGCCCAGTACCAGGCCGGCCGGCTCGACCTGGACGCCTACATCGCATTCTCGACCGAGCCCTGGCGCCATCGCTCCGCCCACGAGCGCGAGGCAGCGCGTCAACGTTTTGTCGATGAAGTCGTGCGTCCCAACCTGCATCGCCAGGCGCTGGATCTCGTGCGCGAGCACCAGGCACGCGGCGATCTTGTGGCCATCGTCACCGCGACCAACGAGTTCGTGACCCGGCCGATCGCCGAGGTCTTTGGAGTCGAGCACCTATTGGCCGTGCAGCTCGAAACCGACGCGGCCGGTAACATCACCGGGCGGGTGCGGGGCATTCCGTCGTATCGCGAGGGCAAGGTGACGCGAGTCGACCAGTGGCTTGCGCACCAGGGGGCCTCCTGGGCCGACTTCAGTCGCACCACGTTCTACAGCGACTCCCCGAACGACCTCCCGCTGCTGGAACGAGCCAGCGACGCCGTGGCCACCAATCCTTCGCCGGCCCTTGAAATGACTGCCAGGCAGCGCGGCTGGCGTATCCTGAAACTCTTCAATGATCAAGAAATTCATCGATAAGCTGCTCGGCAAGTCCGACACGACAGCCCCGAAGTCCAAGGGCGGCACGCGCGGCGTGTCCGGCAAGCGCGTGGAGGTGACCCGCGACGAGCACGGCATCGACCCCGCGCTGGTCGACGATCGCGCGCTGCGGGTGGTGCAGACGCTGTCGGCCGCCGGGTACGAGGCCTACATCGTCGGCGGCGCCGTGCGGGACCTGATCCTGGGGCTGCGTCCGAAGGACTTCGACGTGGCCACGAATGCCACGCCCGAGCAGGTCAAGGCGCTGTTCAAGCGGGCCTTCATCATCGGACGGCGCTTTCGCATCGTGCATGTGGTGTTCGGGCGCGGCCGCGAGAGCGATGTGATCGAGGTATCGACCTTCCGGGCCTACCTCGACAACACCGCGGCCGAGCAGGTCGAGGGCAACGAAAAGACCTCGCGTGCCGACCTGGCTGGCAAGAGCCACGTGGTGGACGCCAGCGGCCGTGTGCTGCGTGACAACGTCTGGGGGCCCCAGATCGAGGACGCGGCACGGCGCGACTTCACGGTCAACGCGATGTACTACGACCCCCAGCGCGAGATCGTCGTCGACTACCACCACGGCATCCGCGATGCCAAGAAGAAGCTGCTGCGCATGATCGGCGACCCCGAGACGCGCTACCGCGAAGACCCGGTGCGCATCATCCGTGTCGTGCGCTTTGCCGCAAAACTCGGCTTCGAGATCGAACCCAAGACGCGCGAGCCGGTGCGGCGCATGGCCGAACTGCTTGACAACGTGCCCCAGTCTCGCCTGTTCGACGAGGTCATCAAGCTGCTGCAGACCGGCCATGCGCTGGCCAGCATCGAGGAGCTGCGCAAGCAGGGTCTGCATCGTGGCGTGTTCCCGATCCTGGATGTCGTGCTCGACGAGCAGCAGCGCCACGACGGCCGCGAGAAGTTCGTGCAGCTGGCCCTGGCCGACACCGACCGTCGCGTGTCCGAGGGCAAGCCGGTGGCACCGAGCTTCATGCTGGCGTGCATGCTGTGGCATGACGTGCTTGACCGCTGGCAGCGCTTCAAGGCGGCAGGCGAGCCGGCCTTCCAGGCGCTGGGCCAGGCCATCGACAAGGTGTTCAACGCCCGCATCGGCGACATCTCCGGGCGCGGCAAGCTGGCGGCCGACATGCGCGAGATCTGGATGATGCAGCCACGATTCGAGCGGCGGACCGGCAACGGGCCGTTCACCCTGGTCGAGCAGCCACGGTTTCGCGCCGGGTTCGACTTCCTGCGGCTGCGTGCCGATGCAGGCGAGGTCGATGCCGACCTGGCCCGCTGGTGGGAAGACTTTTCGCTGGCCGATGCCAACGAACGTCGCAGCCTGGCCGAACAGGCCCGCGGGCAGGACCAGCAGCGACGCACATCCGTCCCCGCTGCAGCCGGTGCCGGCCCACTCGCGGCCTCGGGCGAGCCTGTGGCCAAGAAGCGGCGCCGGCGCCGTCGCAAGCCCGCCGGTGCGGCGGCTGCGGCCGGGGAGTCCGCCGACCAGCCTGCGGGCGATTGACCTCCCGCGGATCGGGTGCGGCGCATGGATGCAGCCGTCGCGCATGTGGGCCTGGGCGGCAACCTGGGTGACCCGCTCGCCGCCCTTCAACGGGCGGTGGCGCGGCTGCACGCGGCCGAGGGTGTGGACGTCTGCGCCGTGTCCCCGGTGTATCGCTCGGCGCCCGTTCAGGCGCAGGGCCCCGACTTCTACAACGCCGTGCTGCGGTTGCGCACGTGCCTGACGCCACACGCGCTGCTCGACGTCCTGCAGGCGATCGAGCAGGAGGCCGGGCGGGAACGGCCGTTTCGCAATGCGCCCCGCACGCTTGACCTCGACCTGCTGCTGTACGGCGCGACCGTCCTGCACGACGAGCGGCTGACCCTGCCGCATCCACGCATGCACCAGCGTGCGTTCGTGCTGCGCCCGCTGGCCGACATCGACCCCGCATGCCACATCCCTGGGCAGCCGGCACTGGCCGAACTGCTGCCCGCCGTCTCCGACCAGCCCATCGAGCGCACGACCCATCGGCTGACGGCTGCGTGCTGACCGCCCATCTTGTCCGGAGTTTCACCGCCATGAATGCCCATACCCTGCCGGTCACACTGCAGACCGTGCTGCTGCTGACGGCGTCGAACGTCTTCATGACCTTTGCCTGGTACGGCCACCTCAAGGGCCTGGCCACCAAACCCTGGTACATCGCTGCGCTGATCAGTTGGGGCATCGCGCTGTTCGAATACCTGCTGCAGGTGCCTGCCAACCGCATCGGTTATTCCAGCGGCGTGTTCACGCTGGCCCAGCTCAAGATCATCCAGGAGGTGATCACGCTGACGGTGTTCGTGCCGTTCGCGATGATCTACATGAAGGTGCCGTTCAAGATGGACTTCGTGTGGGCCGGGCTGTGCCTGGTGGGTGCGGTCTACTTCATCTTCCGCTCCTGAACGCGGGGCGGGACCATGGACGTTCAGCCGCTGGCGGGATGCCGGCATCTGGTGATCGAAGGGCCGATTGGTGCAGGCAAGACCACGCTGGCGCGCAAGCTCGCGCGGCTGCTGCAGGCCGACCTGCTGCTGGAGCGACCGCAGGACAACCCGTTTCTCGGCCGCTTTTATGCCGATGGGTCTCGCTATGCATTCCAGACGCAGATGTTCTTCCTGTTCCAGCGCGTGGAGCAGTACCGGTCGCTGAGCCAGCCGGGCATCTTTGCCCGTCCTGTCGTCAGCGACTTCCTCTTTGCTAAGGACGCCCTGTTTGCCCGCCTGACCCTGAGCGACGAGGAGTTCCGGCTCTACAGCCAGATGCATGGGCACCTGGCGCCGCACATGCCCGAGCCCGACCTCATCGTGTGGCTGCAGGCCTCGCCGTCCACCCTGAAGGAGCGCATCGGCAGGCGCGGCATCCGCATGGAACAAGCCATCGAGGAGCACTACCTGCAGCGCCTGTGTGACGCCTATGCCGAGCATTTCTCAGGCTACCGCGGGGCACCGGTGTTTGCAGTCGATACCGAACACTTCAATCCAGTGGACCGGGAGTCTGACGTTCACTCGCTGCTCACGCAACTGGAGCGATTCGTCGGCGCGCGCGGCGGGCGCAGGGCAGAGGGGGCCGGCGTGTGAACGTCGCGGGTTGCGGCCAATGGCAGGGGGTGTCACGAAACTGTCACAATACCGCCACTTTTTGCCCGGCCCGTCGTCTTGTGCGCGAGCCGCGCTGCTCCTGCCCACCGCTGCTCCACATCCGACCACCATGATCTTCGGCAAGCTGTTGCCCCGTGAAGGCAATTTCTTCGAACTGTTCAACCAGCACGGCGACAAGATCGTCGAAGGCGCGAGAGCCTTCATCGCGATGGTGCAGAACTACGCCGACGTCGAGGCGCGCGAGCGCCACGCCGAAGAGGTGGTCAATGCCGAGCGCCAGGCCGACAAGATCACGGCCGAGGTGAACCGGCTCCTGCACAAGACCTTCATCACGCCGATCGACCGGGAACAGATCCATTCGCTGATCAACGCGATGGACGACATCCTGGACCTGCTGCAGGATGCGAGCGAAACGATGTCGCTCTATGACGTACGGGCCATGACCGACGAAGTGCTGCGCCTGGCCGACCTCAGCGCCAAGTGCTGCGAACGGGTGCGTCACGCCGTGTCGTTGCTGGCGGACCTCAGCAAGCATGACGCCGCCGAGGCAGCCATCAAGACCTGCGAGGAGATCGACAAGCTCGAATCCGATGCCGACCGTGTCATGCGCGCGGCCATGTCCAAGCTTTTCCGCGAGCAGGAGGACGTGCGCGAGCTGATCAAGCTCAAGGCGATCTACGAGC